>JAJXYV010000119.1 GCA_021780435.1 Pseudomonadota bacterium | reverse complement strand
CGTTAAAGAGAATCGGTACAAACAGGGAACTTGAACGCGCGGCCCGGCTGCTCTATGGCTCTCGTCATGGCCAAACCGCATGTGCCCCCGCCGGGCGAGAACAATCAGCCGATCAATCTGCGCGACGCGCTGGAAGAGCGCTATCTCGCCTATGCGCTTTCGACCATCATGGGCCGCGCCTTGCCGGACGCCCGCGACGGGTTGAAGCCGGTGCACCGCCGCATTCTCTACGGCATGCACATCCTGCGGCTTGATCCCGGCACGCCCTTCAAGAAATGCGCGAAGATCGTCGGCGACGTCATGGGCTCCTTCCATCCCCATGGCGACCAGGCGATCTATGACGCTCTCGTGCGCCTCGCGCAGGATTTCGCCTCGCGGTATCCGCTGGTTGATGGGCAGGGCAATTTCGGCAATATCGACGGCGACGGCGCGGCCGCCTATCGCTATACCGAAGCCCGCATGACGGACGTCGCCCGGGCTTTGCTCGAAGGCATCGACGAAGACGCCATCGATTTTCGCGAGAATTATTCCGGCGACCTGAAGGAGCCGGTGGTTTTGCCGGCGGCTTTCCCGAATCTTCTGGCCAACGGCAGCCAGGGCATCGCGGTCGGCATGGCGACTTCGATCCCGCCGCATAATGTCGCCGAGCTCTGCGACGCCGCGCTCTATCTGATCGCCAATCCGAAAGCCGACGCCGACCAGCTGATGACCTTCGTGCCGGGGCCGGATTTCCCGACGGGCGGGGTGATTGTCGATTCGCGCGAGGTCATCGCGGAAACCTATCGCACCGGCCGCGGCTCGTTCCGCATCCGCGCCCGCTGGACCAAGGAGGAGGGGGCGCGCGGGGTCTGGAACGCCGTGGTGACCGAAATCCCCTATGGCGTGCAGAAATCGCGGCTGATCGAAAAGCTCGCCGAACTCGTCAACGACAAGAAGCTGCCGCTGCTCGCCGATGTGCGCGACGAATCGGCGGAGGATGTCCGCATCGTGCTGGAGCCGCGGGCGCGCAATGTCGACGCCGGCGTCATGATGGAAAGCCTGTTCCGCATGAGCGAGCTGGAAAGCCGCTTTGCGATGAACATGAACGTTCTGGTCGATGGCGTCGTGCCCCGTGTGCTCTCGCTTCCCGAGGCGCTGCGGCAATGGCTCGACCACCGCCGCAACGTTCTGATTCGGCGTTCGCGCTATCGTCTGGGCGAGATCGAGCGCCGGCTCGAAGTGCTCGCCGGCATGATCATCGCGTTCCTCAATCTTGACGAGGTGATCCGCATCATCCGCGAGGAAGACGAGCCCAAGGATGTGCTGAAGACGACCTTCGCCCTCACCGACAACCAGGCCAACTACATCCTCGACACCCGCTTGCGCTCGCTGCGCCGGCTGGAAGAGATGGAGCTGCGCAACGAACACGCAGAACTCACCAACGAAAAGGCGGAAATCGAGGAACTGCTCGGCGACGAGCAGCGCCAGTGGAAGACGATCACCTGGCAGATTCGCGAGATCAAGAAGAAATGGGGCCCGCAGACCGCACTGGGCAAGCGCCGCACGACCTTCGAGGCGCTGACGGCGGGCGCGGAGAATTTCGACCTTGCCGACGTGCTGGTCGAGCGCGAGCCGATCACGGTCGTCGTCAGCCAGAAGGGCTGGATCCGGGCGCTGAAGGGGCAGGTCGCGGATCTGTCCAGCCTGCAATTCAAGGGCGACGATTCCTTGCGTCTGTCCCTCTTCGCCGAGACCACCTCGAAGATTCTCGCGCTCTCGACCGATGGCAAGATCTTCACGCTCGAAGCCTCGAAGCTGCCGGGCGGGCGCAGCGCCGGTGAGCCGATCCGCCTGCTCGCCGATATTGACGACAGCGAGGATGTCGCGGCGGTCTTCGTCTTCTGCCCGGGGACGAAGATGATCGTCGCGGCGAGCGATGGGCGCGGCTTCCTGGCGAACCAGGACGACATGATCGGCAATACGCGCAAGGGCAAGATGCTGCTCGGCGTGGATGCGCCGGCCAAGGCGCGCTTCATCGTCCCGGTCGAGGGCGATCATGTCGCGGCGATCGGCGAGAACCGCAAGCTGCTCTGTTTCCCGCTGGCCGAACTGCCTGAGATGACCCGCGGCAAGGGCGTGCGCATCCAGCGCTACAAGGATGGCGGCCTCTCCGACATCAAGACCTTCAATCTCGCGAGTGGCTTGAGCTGGACCGATCCGGCAGGCCGGGTCTTCAATGTCGCGCAGGACGCCCTGGCCGAATGGCTCGGCCACCGCGCCGACGCCGGCCGCCTGCCGCCCAAGGGTTTTCCGAAGAGCAATAGGTTCGGTTGAGCGTCACGCCGAGGCGCGCTCGCGCCCGATCTTCTCGCGAAGCCTTTCGATCATCTTCAGGAGGCGCGGCGCGGGCTCCGCGCCGCTGGTGAAGACGAAGACGAAATCGGCGTCGCGCACGGCGTGGGTCGGGAAACGATCCGAGATCACATGGTCGGCGCGCCGGGCGATGGCCGGCGCCGGGTCGATCCAGCGCAAGGGCCAGGGCGCGAGCCGGGCAAAGAAATCCTGCAGCAGGGGATAATGGGTGCAGGCGAGCACGATCGCATCGGTGCGCCGGGCGTCATGCGAGACGAAACAGGGCGCGATTTCGCGGGCGATTTCTTCGTCCGCGACGCTCTCGCCCCGCATATGGGCCTCGGCGAGGCTGGCGAGATATTTCGAGCCGACCAGGGTCACTTCGCAATCTTGAGCGAATTTCTCGATCAGGTCGCGGGTATAGTCGCGCGCCACCGTGCCCGGCGTGGCGAGCACCGAGATAAGGCGCGATTGCGACAACTCCGCCGCCGGCTTGATCGCGGGCACCGTGCCGACGAAGGGGATTTCCGGCCAGCGCGCGCGCAGGACGGGCAGGACGAGGGTCGAGGCGGTGTTGCAGGCGATCACGACGCAATCGGGCGCATGGTCTGCGATCAGCCCTGCAAGAGCGGCGAGGACCAGCGCCGTGACTTCGGCTTCGCTCTTCGGGCCATAGGGAAAGCCGAGATCGTCGGCGGCATAGACATAATCGGCGTCCGGGCGCTGGGCGGCGAGCGCGCGGAACACGGTGAGCCCGCCGAGGCCGGAATCGAAGACGAGAATTCTTGGAGCGCGGGTCATATGTCCTGGAGCGCCGGTCTGGCTCTTGCGAATGTGGGCGAAAGCGCCAAAAAGAATTTCAGCGCCTTATCCTGAACAAAGCGTTGAGGCATCAAGCTGAACGAAGCTATGGAGGAAATCATGCCGGTGAACAAGGCAATCGTGCTGGCGTCTCGTCCTCCGGCGGGCGGCCGGGCGAGTCTCGACAATTTCGCGCTGGTCGAGAGCGAGATCGGCGCGCCGGGCCCCGGCCAGGTGCTGGTGCGGCATGAATTCCTGTCGCTCGACCCCTATATGCGCGCCCGCATGGACGACGCGCGGTCCTACGCCGCCAGCCAGGAAATCGGCCAGCCGATGATCGGCGGCACGGTAGGCGAGGTGATCGCCTCGAACAATCCGCGCTTCGCCGTCGGCGACAAGGTGGTCGGCATGGGCGGCTGGCGGACTTATTCGCTCGACGACGGCGGCCTCCTGCGCAAGCTCGACGCGCCCGCCGTTCCGATCCAGGCCTGGCTCGGGGCGCTCGGCATGCCGGGCGTGACCGCCTGGTATGGGGTGAACCGGATTATCGCGCCCAAGGCGGGCGAGACGCTCGTCGTTTCCGCCGCGACGGGCGCCGTCGGCTCGGTCGTGGGGCAACTCGCCAAGGCGGCGGGCGCGCGGGCTGTGGGCATCGCGGGCGGCGCGGCCAAATGCGCTTATGCGCTCGGGGAACTCGGCTTCGATGCTTGCGTCGACCATCGCGCCGCGACCTTCGAGGCCGATCTCAAGGCGGCCGTTCCGAACGGAATCGACGGCCTGTTCGAAAATGTCGGCGGCAAATGCTTTAGCGCCTGCCTGCGCCGCCTCAACGACTTCTCGCGCATCGCGCTGTGCGGGACGATCGCGTCCTATCAGGGCGACGAGCCGACCTCGCTGCCCGACCTGCGCCTCGTACTGGTGCGGCGGATCAAGCTGCAGGGCTTCATCGTGACCGACCATCTTGATCTCTGGCCGCAAGCCCTCAAGGAGTTGGCGGGGCTTTACCTCGCCGGCAAGCTGCGCTGGCGCGAGACCATCGCGGAAGGGCTGGAGACGGCGCCCAAGGCCTTTCTGGACATGCTCGAGGGCGGCAATTTCGGCAAGCAGCTGGTCCGCCTCGCGTGAAACGCGCGCCTGCGGTTGACTTTCCGGCGTTGCGTCTTTAGAAGGCCCAATCTTCGCACGGGCTTCGCTCGCGCGATGCTTTTTCGCACCCGTGACCGCTCCTTTTCAAGTGAGCCGTCTGTCGGCCCGGACAAAATTTCGGGCAGAGGAGGGCGCGTTCCACCCGCACGGCGGGGGGACGCTTTTCGCGCCGCTTTCGCGACCGCGCGGGGTTGTCCTCATGCCGTCACCCATTGAGGACAGAGATGACCAAGCGTTCCGAAGCCAAGTATAAAATCGACCGCCGCATGGGCCAGAACATCTGGGGCCGCCCGAAGAGCCCGGTCAACCGCCGCGAATATGGCCCCGGCCAGCACGGCCAGCGCCGCAAGGGCAAGCTCTCCGACTTCGGCACCCAGCTGAAGGCCAAGCAGAAGCTCAAGGGCTATTACGGCAATATTTCGGAGAAGCAGTTCCGCAAATATTACGCCGAGGCGATCCGCATGAAGGGCGACTCCTCGGACAATCTGGTCGGCCTGCTGGAGCGCCGCCTCGACGCGGTCGTCTATCGCGCCAAGTTCGTGCCGACCGTCTTCGCCGCGCGCCAGTTCGTCAACCACGGCCATGTCAAGGTCAATGGCCGCCGCGTCAACATCCCGTCCTATCTGGTGAAGCCGGGCGACGTGGTCGAGGTCAAGGAAGCCTCGCGCCAGCTCGTTCTGGTTCTGGAATCGGTCGGCCTGACCGAGCGCGACGTGCCGGAATATTACGAGGTCGATCACTCCAAGATGACCGCCAAGCTGAGCCGCATTCCGCTGCAGAGCGAGGTGCCCTATCCGGTCCAGATGGAGCCGAACCTGGTCATCGAATTCTATTCGCGCTGATTGGGGGTCTGGCGCTCGCTCTGGCGTGCGCTGGGTTTTCTTCGCTCCGCTCGCCATGACGAGGCGGAGAGATGTCGAAATTCTAAAGGCCGCCCTCGAGGCGGCCTTTTTCATGCGGGTTTCACAGCTCGGATTTGGTCCTGTCGCGCAGGCGGGCGGTGTCGCGGCGTTCGCGCTGGATCAGATGCCACGCGACGACGACGGCGAGGAACACGCCGTCGGTGATTATGATCCGCACGAACATGTCGGGCTCCCAGACGCGGAGCCAGAGTTGCGCCAGCGCAGCCGCCGCGCCGGCGAGGACGAGGCCGAAACTCGCGCCAAGGGTCCAGCTCATGGCGCGTCCCTTTCGATCACCACTGCGGTTCCGTAGCAGATGACCTCGGTGACGCCGTTCATGATCTCATTGGCGTCGTAACGCATCATCAGGATCGCGTTGCCGCCGCTGGCCTGGGCGTGCAAACACATCATCTCGTAGGAATCGGTGCGCGCCCGCTCGCAGAGATTGGTGTAGATGGTGATATTGCCGCCGAACAAGGTCTGCAGCGCGCCGGCGAAATTGCCGACGAGAGAACGCGAGCGCACGACAATGCCGCGCACGACGCCGATATTGCGGATCACGCGATAGCCGGGCAGTTCGAGCCCGGTCGTCACCATATTGGGCTGCATGGAATTCTCCCCAAACACCGCTCATGATAGGCGCGGCGGGCCCGGCGCGCCATGGGCGAAGAGCGAAGGCGCGATGGGCCGGTTAATCGGCGCTTAAAGCTCCGTCGCGGATTATGCTGGAGCCGGAAAGACGAATCTCATCGGAGGCGGCTGGTGCAGCCCATTTACGATCCGCGCCTTGGCGATGTCGAAAGCGACGCCTCCAGCCCGAAGAAACGCTCGCTGCTCGTGCTCGCGGGCTCGCTGCTGGCCGAAATCAGCCTGCCGAAGCTCTTCTTCGCCTGGGTTCTGCTGGTCGGCCTGCCCGGCCTGCTGCTCGGCGTGACTCCGATCCTGGCCTCGATCTGGCTTGGCGAGCTCTTCGGCCAAGTCATGGCCTTTCAGGTCGAGGTCTGGTCGGCCTTGATCATCGCGGCGCTTGTCGCGCTGGCCTTGTTCTCGTCGCGGCGGCTGTTCCGTCTTGCCGAGCATAGTTTCTGGTCATTGAACGCGCTGGCCGTCCAGCCCTTTTATGCGATGTGCCGCGAGACGCTGCGCCAGTTGGTGGAAAGAAGGCTTGCGCCGGGAAGCGCGAAACTGCCCTTGGTGCGCGCGGCCGCCGCCATGGTCGCCGGCCTGCTGATCAGCGCAATCGCGCTTCTGGCTTTGGTGAAAGTCTGGCCGGCGACGCTTCTGGTGAGCAACATCTCCATTCTCGATACGCCGCGCCGGCTGGCGTGGGCGGCTTTCGCCAACAGCGGGGCTTTGGTGAGCGCCTATGTCGCCGTCGCCGCGCTCGGCTGGGCGATCGCCGACGCCACCATGGAGCAGCCGCGCGATCTCGAAAGCTTCGACGAGGCGCCGCTGGACGGGCAAGTCTGGCGCATCGCCCATCTTTCGGACATTCACGTCGTGGGCGAGCGTTACGGATTCCGCATCGAAAGCGGCCGGGCGGGGCCGCGCGGCAATGAACGGCTGAAGCAGGTCTTCCGCCAGCTCGAAGCCTTGAATGCGGACGCGCCGCTGCACGCCATCCTGATCACCGGCGACGTGACCGACGCCGGCCTTTCCTCGGAATGGGCCGAGTTTTTCGATTTACTCGCGGAACATCCGGCGCTCGCCGCGCGCGTCGCGCTCGCGCCCGGCAATCATGATCTGAATATCGTCGACCGCTCCAATCCGGCGCGGCTCGACCTGCCGATGAGCCCGGTCAAGCGGCTGCGCAAGTTGCGCGTCCTCACCGCCATGGGCGATTTGCAGGGCGGGCGGGCGCGGCTCGTCGATCGCGTTGGCGGGCGTCTCGGCGGGGCGCTGGCGGCGGCGTTGGCGCCGCATCGCCGCGCCATCGAAGCCTTCATGGACGAGGGACGGCCGGTCTTCTCGCGCGAATTGTCGGACCTCTGGACAAAAGCCTTTCCGCTCGCCCTGCCGCCCGAGGGCGAAGAAGGGCTCGGGATCGTCTTGCTGAACTCCAACGCCGACACCCATTTCTCCTTCACCAACGCGCTCGGCATGATCTCGCTGGACCAGGCGCAGGCCATCCAGTCCGTGATGGCGCATTATCCCCGGGCCCATTGGATCGTCGGACTGCACCACCATGTCGTCGAATATCCGCGGCCGGCGACCGCGATGTCGGAGCGCATCGGCACGGCCTTGATCAACGGCGCGTGGTTTGTGCGCTGGATGCAGTCGCTCGCCGGACGGGTTGTCGTGATGCACGGCCATCGGCACATCGACTGGTTCGGCCAATGCGGCGCCTTGCGCATCGTCTCGGCCCCCTCGCCGGTGATGACGCGCCCGGACGGCGGCCCGCCGCATTTCTACATCCATCGGCTGGCGGTCGGCGCGGATGGCCAGCTGAAACTGCTGCGGCCGGAGCGGATCGAGGTCGTGGCTCAGGCCTGATGTGCGGCCATGGAGCAGCCGCCAAAATTTGTCCTTTTAGGTCTCGTCACGAAATCGCGTCGCGCGGCTCAAACCCTGAGGACGAGACGCCTCACTTGAAATATCATGATGGGGCAGGGAGATCGGGCGAATCCGGTCGCCAGCGAACGAACCCGAGCCCCGCATGACCAGAAAGCTTGCCGTCGCGTTGTCTATCGTCGTCGCCTTGATCGTGGGCGCCGGCGGCTATTTCTATCAAATCGTGCTGCCTGGCTTTTCGAGCGCCCGCGCCAACCCGCCGGCGGTCGAGGTGGCCCTGGCGACCTGGATGCTTCGCCACAGCGTGCCGGCGGAGGACGCCAAGCGCGCCAATCCTCTCGCGCCGGACGAGGCGGACATTGCCGCCGGAGCCTCGTTGTTTCACGCCAAATGCGCGACCTGTCACGGTTTTGACGGGCGCGGACACACGATGATCGGGGAAAATGTCTATCCGCGTGTCCCGGCATTGCGCGAACTCGCGCCGACGCTGACGGACGGCCAGGCCTTCACCTATATCCGCGACGGCATTCGCAACACGGCGATGCCCGCGTGGTCGCTGCCCGAACAGCAGATCTGGCAGATCGTGCTTTTCCTGCGCCATCTGCCGAAGACGGCTGCGCCGGCGTCGGAGATTTCGGCCTCGGTCGCGGACGCGCATTTTGTCGGCTCCGCCGCCTGCCAGTCCTGCCACAAGGAGGTTTACGCGCGCTGGCGCGAGACGCGCATGGCCAATGTCGTGCGCGATCCGCGCGTCCATCCCGATGCGATCATCCCCGATTTCGGCAAGCCCGACCCGGTTCTCACCTTCACGACGAACGACGTCGCCTTCGTCTATGGGAGCCGGTGGAAGCAGCGTTATTTCACGAAGCGCGGCGACGATTATTTCCCGCTGCCCGCGCAATGGGACGTGACCAATAAGCGCTGGCTGCCCTATCATGTGCCGGACAACGCCGACTGGTGGGTTCCCTTCTATCCCAAAGACAATATGCAGCGTCCGACCGGGCCACTCTGCGACGGCTGCCATTCGGTCAATTACGACATCAAGACCAAGACGCCGACCGAATGGAACGTCGGCTGCGAGGCCTGCCACGGCGCGGGGAGCGCCCATGCCGCGCATCCGGTGAAAGCGAACATCATCAATCCGGCGCGGCTCGATCATGTCGCGGCGAGCGACACCTGCATCCGTTGCCATTCGCAGGGACGCCCCCCGAACAATCCGATCGACGGCAAATATTACGACTGGCCGGTCGGGTTCCAACAGGGCGCGCGGCTGGCTGATTTCTGGCGGCTTGAGGAGCACTCGCCGGGCGAGCTGACCTTCACCCATTTTCCGGACGGGACGGCGCACAAGAACCGGATGCAGGGCAATGATTTCGTGCAAAGCCTGATGTACCGGCGCGGCGTGACCTGCTTCACCTGTCATGACCCGCATGGCGGCGGCAATGTGGCCATGCTGCGGGCGACAGGCAACGCGCTCTGCCTGACCTGCCACGGCCCCAATGCGCAGACAGGGCCTTTCGCCGCGAGCATCGAGGCGCACACCCATCACAAGCCGGACAGCAAGGGCAGCGAATGCGTCGCCTGCCACATGCCGAAGATTGAGGAAACGCTAGGAGACGTGAAGGTCCACGCCCATACGTTCCGCTTCATCCCCCCTTCGGAAACGGAGAAACTAGGCGTTCCCAACCCCTGCAACGTCTGCCATGCCGACAAGAGCGTCGCCTGGGCGAAGCAGAGCCTCTCGACCTGGCGCGAACGCTCGCCCTGGCGCATGGAAAATTGAGGTTCCGCGCATCTCCCGATTGGTTCGGGAGGACATTCAGCGAGGAGGGCCGCTCATGGCGCAATCGCGGCCGGCGCGGGTCGAAGTCGTGATTCGCGCCTGAGGTTTGCTCGCTGAAATGTCATTCGTCAGGGCCGACGCCGACGCGCAGGCGTCCCGCTCGTTCTTTGGTCGGAGGGGGGACCTATTCCGCCGGACGCCCCTGTGATGTAGCCTCATGGGTATGCAACGGGGACGCGCCAAAATCAAAAGATAAAGGCGACGATCATGATGCCGCTGCAGGCTCCTTCACCAGGCGAAAAAGCCAAAATAACCATTCTGGAAGGAAATAACATGGCGCACAAAATCATCATCGCGGCGACGTTTGGCGCAGTGCTCGCCCTTTCTTCGGCGGCTTCGGCTCAGCAGAAAGATCAACCGGCAGGCGCATACCAAGCCAGAGCCATGCTCCGGAATGTGGTTACCGAAGTAAAAATCAACAAGGAGCAGGCTTTCGACATGTTCAACCAGGGCGGCGGCAGGTTCCTGGATGGCGATATTTATGTGTTTTGCTTCAATTCCGGAAACGGGAAATTCGTCGCCATGGGCAACGCCAATGCGAAAGATTTGCTCGGTCAGGATGTGAGGACGTTGAAAGATGCGACGGGCGCCGCCTTCGGCCAGGAAATTTACGCTGCGGGTCAGAAGCCGGAAGGCGACATCACCGAGGTCAACTACCTGTTTGCGAAGCCGACCGATCCAAAGCCCTCCGCCAAGACCAGCTTCGTGACGAAGGTGGACGACGATTACGCCTGCGGCGTCGGCTATTACAAGTAGACCGCCTGCTGGATCGAGCGCCGCGACGACCGTTCGCGGCGCCGGGCGCGCGGCGAGCGTGATCTGTCGACCGGATTACGATCTCTGCTTTGAATCCGCTCGTCTTTCATGATGACGAGCGGATCACGCTTCTGCTGCTAAGGCAGCAGGCCGGCGCGATTCCATTTCCGCGCCGCCCGGACTCAGCTAGAACGCGATGTTCGGTTTCAGCGACCCGAACCATTCGCCGGCTTTGGCTGGTAGTTTCGGAACAGCTCGTCGGCCGTCCGCTGCTGGTCGGGCGAGAGGCCGGCGTAGAGCACTTCAAGGGCCGCCGAGAGCTTTTCGACATTTTGCGAATGCTGCGCGCTGATTTCGGCGTAATTTTCCATGATCTGCGGCGCGCTGAGCTTGCTGCGGTCGCCGCTCTTCCTCTGCACGGCTGATTCCATCGCCTGGGCGTTGTCCAGCATCACCTGGGCAAAGGCGTTCCATTCGGGGTCTTGCGCCTTGGTGATGTGCAGCGTCGCGTACATGTCGCGGATGCGCTGCTCCACTTTGGTTTGGCGAGCGTCCGGCGCGGCCGCAGCGTCCTGGGCCTGGGCGCCGGCCGAAAAAGTCAAACCCAATACAAGCGCGGCCTGCGCGACAATGGAGGGCGTCAATCGCATGGTTCAGTTTCCATCCCGTTGGAAATTAAAGGTGTAAGCTCTCAATCGTCGTCATCGCCGTAATAGACGGCGGGCGGCGGATAGGCTGATTGCGGCGGCGGATAATAGACGCCGGGCGGCGCGGCATAGGGCGGAGGCCCTCCGCCGCCGAGGGCCCCGCCAATGACGGCGCCGGCGGCGACTCCAAGCAAGGCGCCGGCGACGCCGCAACCGCCGCAGCCGCCATCGCCACCCCAGCCGCGTCCGTCACCATGCCAGCCGCGCCCGTCGCCGCCCCAATTGCGGCCGCCGCCCCAACCGCCTTGGTGCTGCCAGCGACCGTCGGCATATGCAGGGAGCGCCGAGGAAAAAGTCAGTGCCGCCAAAGCCAGCGCGCCAGCTAAACGCGACGCCTTCGTTTTGGTCATATTTTCCTCCCACTGGCCGTCGAGCGCCTCACGAAGCGATTGCTACACAGCGCCCCGACCTTCGCCAAGTCCGCCTTACTTGAGCGGTACAACAAGGCGGAATTTCGACGGCGTTACAACAGGACAAATAATTTCGGGAGCAGTGTGGGCATGATCCTTGCGCGCAGGCGCTATCAACCTGCGATGCTTCATTCAACACGCGGCCAAAATCGTTGAACTCAAGGCGCTGGACGCAGCGATTCCATGAATCTCGATTTCCGGCGGATCGGCGCCGTTGATCCCCGTCACGCGATTCGTTTGTGCTTTCCTCCCGAAAGCAGGTCCGCGAGCCATTTCGAGGATTCGTGGTCGGCGCAGACGGCGAGGACCGCGATCAGGATCGGGACGCCGATGAAGGCGCCGGCGATCCCCCACAGGAAGCTCCAGAAGAAGACCGCGAACAGGACCATGAAGGGCGACAGGGAAAGTTTCGCGCCGGCGATCCTTGGCTCCAGATAGCTGCCGATGAAGAATTGGATGACATTCAGGCAGGCGAACACCATGAGCGCGAGGCTCCATGACTCGAACTGCGCCAGCGCGAAGAGCGACGGGAAGGCGGTGGCGATCAGCGGTCCGATGAAGGGGATATAGTTCAGCACGAAGGCGAGCACGCCCCAGGCGATCGCGAGTTCGATGCCGGCGACGAGCGCGAAGGCCCAGACGACGGCCCCCGTCAGCAGGCTCATCGTGGTGCGGACCATCATGTATTGCTGGAATTTGGCGGATATTTCCTGCGCCGGCCGCAGGAGCGATTCGCGCAGCGCGCGGCTTTCGAGCCTTTCGATATTGGCCCGCGCGATATCGACTTCGAGCAGGCCGAGCACGATGAAGGCGAAGGCGATGACGAGGAAGGAGAGCAGGCCATAGCCCTGTCCGCCGATGCCGCGCAGGGCGCTTGTGATCCAGTTGGGGCTGAAGCTGTTCGCCATCATGGCGTGCGCCGGGATTCCGTGCGTGTCGAGCCAGTCGGTCGCCTGCTGGTAGAGCGACTGGAAACGCGCGGTATTGGCGACGAGCCATTGCGCGACATGGCCGAAGGCCCAGACCACCAGATAGCCGAGGACGGCGATCGCCGCGATGGTCGCGAAGAGCGTCACGAATGTCGCGGCCAGCTTCGGCATGCGCTTCTGCGCGGCCTCCTGGACCGGCCAGACGACGGCGACCGTGAAGATGGCGAAACTCACCGGCGCGAGGATCGGCCGCGCGAAATAAGCGGCGGCGAGAAGGACGACCAGCGTCGTCAGGATGAGCGACGCCTTCACTGCGCGGTCCTGCTGCATGGCGAGGTTTTCCTTGTCGCCGGCTCGATTCGGGCGGTCCTGCCGAGTTAAGCCGCCTTTTCCGGAAAGCTCAACCGCGGGCTTGTTCCGCTTGACCCGGACGGCGGCGCCGACTTTGCTGCGGGCGTTCGGTGTGAGACATGATTTGCAGCCTGTGCCGCCGCCCGCTCGGCGCGAAAGTCGAAGCCCATCACCTGATCCCGAAGACCTTTGGCGGGCGGGAGACGGTCGCGCTGCATCCGATCTGCCATCGCAAGATCCACACGACCCTGACCGACCGCGAATTGCAGCGCGGTTACGCCACGATCGAGGCGTTGCGCGCCCATCGGGAAATCGCGCGCTTCATTTGCTGGGTCGAAACGAAGGACGCGGATTTCTATGCGCCGACCTTCGACAGCAAGGCCAGGCGTAAGCGGTGAGGGTTAGGGGCGCGGGAGCGGGGGCAGATCCGGCGCCGCGCGCGCCAGCCGGCGCCGCCAGTTGGGGCGCTCGCGGTCGGTGCCGGGCAGGTTCACCGCCATCGTCTCGCCGAGCAGGTCGTCGATCTGGATCATGGCGAGCGCGGCAGGGGTCTTCGCCACAAAAGCGTGAATCGCCGCGATCAGATCGGGCGTTGAGAGGGTGGCCGGATCGGCGCCAAGCGGAGCCAGCCCTTCCGCCGCGAGGGTTTGGACGAGGCGGGCCTCGTCGGCGCGGCGGCGGCTTCTTTCGGCCTCGGCGGTTTCGGGTGAGATGAGGCCGAGCGCGGCCTTTTCGTCGATATCGGCGCCCTGCCGCCAGCCGCCGAGCGTCGGCAGGTCGTGGGTCGAGGCGCAGGCCACGGCCTTGCGCGGGTAGTCCGAAGGCGGCGCGAAGTCCTCGCCACGGCGCTCGAACCATAGAACGCGATAGCTCAGCACATCGGCCTCGGCCATTTTCTCGCGGAAGCCTTGGGGCACGGTGCCGAGATCCTCGCCAACGACCAGGCATTGCGCGCGCTGGCTCTCCAGCGCCAGCTGGCCGACGAGGTCGTCGAGCGGAAAGGCGAGATAGGCGCCGTGCAAGGCGGGCGCGCCTTTGGGCGCGACGAAAAGCCGAGCGAGCGCCATGACATGGTCGATGCGCAGCGCCCCGGCATGACGCATGTTGGCGCGCAGCAGGCCGGCGAAAGCCTCGTAGCCGCCGCGCGCCATGGCCAGCGGATCGGGCGGCGGCAGGCCCCAGACCTGGCCGCCCTCGGCAAAGGGATCGGGCGGCGCCCCGACCGAGACGCCGCGCAAGAACAAGCCGGTTTCGGCAGAGACTTCGCCGCCGTCGGGCGCGGCGCCGACCGCGAGGTCGCGATAGAAGCCGAGCGACAGCCCTGCCGCCCTGCCACGCGCGGCGGCGCGGGCGAATTGGCGGTCGCACAGCCATTGCTCGAAGAAGATCAGGCTGAGGTCTCTCTCGTCCGGTTCGCGTCCCAGCCGGTCGCGGGCCTCGAATTCGGCGAAAAGCCGCAGCCGCTCGCCGCCTTGCGCGACGAAGCTTGCGAAGTCGCCGGCGGCCGGCGAGTCCGGATCGCGCCGCGCGGCCTCTTCAAAGTCTGCGAAATGGGCCGCAATTTTTGGCGCCTTGAACGCCCATACGGCCGGATAATCGACGTCGTGTTTCGCCGAGAGAGCCGTCGCCGCCGCACGCTCTTGCGAATTGAGCGCGCAGTTCAGGCCGGTGATCCCGCCGAGAGCCTCAACGTCGAGATAGACCGGATCGAGGAAATTGCGGTCGCTGGGATAATAGGGGCTGGCGCGCTCGCGGTCGCGCGCGAAGAGAGCGTGGAGCGGATTGATCCCGACACTCGCATAGCCCGCGCGGCCGGCTGCCTCGGCCAGTTCGGCCAGCGTCGTGAAATCGCCGATTCCCTGATCGCCGTCGCGGCGCAGACTATAGAGCTGGGCGGCAATCCCCGAGACGCGGCGGTCGAGCGCAGGGGGCAGGAAGCAGGCGCGCGGCGCGATGGTCAGATGGCAGGAGGCCTCGGGCTGGCCGGTCAGCTTGAGCCGGTAGCGCCCGATGGGCAAGGTGGGCAGGGTCGCGATGTGGACGATATGGGCGGCGCCGTCGCAGGCGCGGCGCTCGTCGCGGCGAAAGGCCTCCGGGCCGAGCGACAAGTTGCGGCGCGCGCCGTTTTCGTCCTCAAGCGTAAGTTCCGCGCGGAGCTCGGGGATGGCCAGCGGCGCCTCGATGGTTTCGCCGTCGCGCGCGACGAGAGCGAACGGCAGGGGGCGGCGGTCGCGGGTCGCGGCGAGGCTTTTGAGGCTGGCGCGGGCCTCGTCCTGGGTCGCGGCGGGCAGTCCCATGGCTGCGAGCAATGAAGTCTTCGTCTTGTCGGGAACGATGTGGCGTGTTCCCCAGATGTCATGCCAGTCCGGCGCAATCCCGGCGGCGCGGGCGAGAGCGTCGAGCGTTTCGGCATGGGGCGCCGTGGAGGCGGCGCGCGCCGGGCCGTCGGGCGTTTCGACGAGAACGAGAGTCGAGCGCGGCGCCACATTGAGGATTTCGCCGCAGTCGAAATAGGCGCCGTCGCCTGCGCCGTCCTCGGCGCTCGTGTCGAGCGCGCGGCGCCAGAACCAGCCCTCGCTTGGCTGAGGCAGGCGGAAGCGGGCCTCCTCGCGCGCGGCGTTGAGCAGGAGGGCGGCGCGCGATTCGTCGGCGGCAAAAAAGGCGGCGAGAAAGCGCCGGCCGTCGTCGCGCCATTGGTCGCCGGCCAGGATTTCGCCATCGGCGCCGCGCCATTCGACATCGGGGTAGTCGTGGCCATCGAGCGGCGCGCCGGTCAGGAAGCGGTCGTGGGTGAAGGCAGGCGTGGCCTTGCGCAATTCGATGAGCGCGCGCGTAAAAGCGATCAGGCGCCCGTCAGCCTTTTTCCAGTCCAGCCAGGCGGTCGCGTTGTCCTGGGCATAAGCGTTGTTGTTGCCGTGCTGGCTCTGGCCCAGTTCCGCGCCCATCGACAGCATCGGCGTCCCGCGTGAAAGCAGGAGGGTGGCCAGCAGGTTGCGCTGGTCGCGCCGCCGCGCGGCGAGGATCGCCTCGTCCGTGGTTTCGCCCTCGGCGCCATTGTTCCAGGAATGGTTGGCGTCGGTTCCGTCGCGATTGCTCTCGCCATTGGCCTCGTTGCGTTTGCGCTCGTAGGCGACGAGGTCGGCTAGGGTGAAGCCGTCGTGTGCCGTGATGAAATTGACGCCGCGCGAGGGCGGCTTGCGGCTGGCGAAAAGATCGGACGAGCCGCCGAGGCGAGTGGCGAGGTCGCCGATCAGGCCGGGATCGCCGCGCCAGAATTTGCGCGCGGCGTCGCGGAAGGAATCGTTCCATTCGCCCCACAGCGCCGGGAAACGGCCGATCTGATAGCCGCCGGGGCCGATGTCCCATGGCTCGGCGATCAGTTTCAGGTCGCGCAGCAGCGGATCCTGCGCGATCGCCGCGAGCAGCGGCGCATGGGGATCAAAGCCTTCAGCGCGGCGGGCGAGCGTCGTGGCGAGATCGAAGCGGAAGCCGTCCACCCCGCCGTAAAGCGCCCAGGCGCGCAGGCTCTCCATGGCGAGGCGTAGGGTCGCGGGATGGTCGAGGCGCAGGACATTGCCGCAGCCGGCGTCGTCGATGTAGCGGGCGGGATCGTCGGGGCGGAGGCGGTAATAATTCGGATTGTCGAGGCCGCGCAGCGACAAGGTTGGGCCGCCCGCGTCGCTCTCGCCGCTGTGGTTGAGCACGACGTCGATCAGGACTTCGAAGCCGGCCTCCTGCAGCGTGGCGACGGCCTCGCGCACTTCGCGCCAGCCCCCCGGCGCGAGGCGCGGCTCGGGCGCACAGAAAGCGACCGGATTATAGCCCCAGTAATTGGTCAGACCGGCGTCCCGCAGGTGGCGCTCGTCGATCCAGGCGGCGCAGGGCATCAGCTCCAGCGTCGTCACGCCGAGCAGTTGCAGATGGGCGATCGCGGCCGGATGGGCGAGGCCCGCGAAGGTTCCGCGCACAGGCTCCGGCAGGCTGGCTAGAGCGCGGGTGAAGCCGCGCACATGCAGTTCGTAAAGGATCGTCTCCGACCAGGGAATGTTTCGCCGCTTCGGCTGGGCGCGGCGCGGCGCGGTCGCGATGGCCTTGGGCGCGACGGAGCCGCTGTCGGAGTCGAAATCGAGCAAGGCGTCGCACAGCCGCGCGGGGCCATCGATTTCGAGCGCGAAAGGGTCGAGCAGCAGTTTGCGCGGGTTGAAGCGCAGGCCTTCGGACGGGCGCCATGGGCCTTGGGCGCGCAGGCCGTAGAGTGCGCCGGCGGCGAGGCCCGGAACGAAGCCATGAAAGACCGGCCCCGTGCGTCCCGGCAAAGGGAGGCGGGCGATTTCCCGCTGGCCGTCGGCGTTGAAGAGGCAAAGCTCGATCCGCTCGGCATATTCGGAATGGACGGCGATATTGGCGCCGCCTGCGACCAGCGTCAGGCCGAGCGGCTCGGGCGAGCCGGGGAATAGCGCCTGTGGGATCAAGCCGGCGTGTCCCCGGCGAGCGCGATCTCGCGGTAGAGTCCGGCGTAATGGCGGGCGGGATGGGTCCAGCTCACATCGGTCTTCATGCCGTTGGCCTGGATTTTTCTCCAGGTCGCAGGCCGCGCATGGAGCTTCGCGCAGCGGCGCAGGGCGCCCGCGAGCGCTTCGGCCGAAACGGGCGTGAATTGCACGCCGGTGGCGCAATTCGCCTCGAGCGCCATTTCATTGGCGTCGACGATCGTGTCGGCGAGGCCGCCGACCCGCGCCACGACCGGCACGGCGCCATACCGCATGGCGCAAAGCTGGGTGAGGCCGCAGGGCTCGAAGCGGGAGGGCACGAGAATGACGTCGGCGCCCGCCTGGATGAGGTGGGCCAACGATTCCTCATAGCCGAAATGCGCGGCGATCCGGCCTTGATGATGCTGCGCGGCGTCCTGGAAGGCGGCCTCGAAGGCGGGATCGCCCGTGCCGAGCAGGACGAGTTGGGCGTTGATTTCGTCAAGAAGGGGCAGGCAGGCGAGGAGCAGGTCGAGGCCCTTCTGCCATGAGAGCCGGCTGACGACGCCGACCAGCAGGCGGTCCGGGGCATGCGTCAGGCCCATGCGCGCCTGCAAGGCCTTCTTGTTCTCGGCGCGCTGGCCGAGCTTCTTGCGCGAGAAGGGCGCGGCGATCATCGGATCGGTTTCCGGATTCCAGACTTCGACGTCGATGCCGTTGAGAATGCCGAAGAGTTCTCCGGCGCGCGCGCGCAACAGGCCGTCGAGTCCCATTCCGGCGTGGCTCTGCTGGATCTCCTCGGCATAGGTCGGCGAGACGGTGGTGATGCGGTCGGAGAGCTGGAGGCCGGCCTTGAGGAAGCCCACGCCGCCATAATATTCGACGCCTTCGATGGAAAAGGCCTGCGGGGGCAGGCCGAGCTTGCCGAAAACCTCCGCCGGGAACTGGCCCTGGAAGGCGAGATTGTGGACGGTCGTCACCACGCCGGGGCGCGGCTTGCCGCTATAGTGCAGATAAGCGGCGGTCAGGCCCGCCTGCCAGTCATGGGCGTGGACGACCTCTGGCGAATAGCCTTCGACCAGCCCCTGTCCGAGCGCGGCGCCGACCTTGGCGAGCGCGGCGAAGCGGAAGGCGTTGTCGCCATAGTCGCGGCCGTCGGGACCGACATAGGGTCCGCCGTCGCGCTCATAGAGATGCGGCGCGTCGAGGACGAAGAGGTCGAGCCCGCCGGCGCGTCCTGAAAGCAAGCGCGCTGGTCCGCCGAACAGGTCGTCGAATCGGGCGATCGCCTCGGTCTTCTTGAGCGCCGCGAGCACCGGATGATAGCCGGGGCAGAGGGTGCGCATCGCGACGTGTTCGGCCGCGAGCGCGCGAGGCAAGGCGCCGGCGACGTCGGCGAGGCCGCCTGTCTTGACCAGAGGATAGATCTCGGGCGCGACCGAAAGGGCGGAAATGGATGTCATGTCGGGAGCCTGTCGATCATCGGCTGGGTGATAAGGCAGACGCCGCCCGGCGAGCGGCGGAACCGGGCGGCGTCGAGTTCGGGATCCTCGCCGACCACCAGACCCTGCGGAATGCGCACGCCGCGGTCGATCACGACCTTGGTGAGCCGCGTCGAGCGGCCGATGTCCACGTCGGGCAGGACCACGGCGCCCTCCACTTTGGCGAAGGAATTGACGCGCACCCGATTGAACAGCAGGGAATTGCGCACGGCGCCGCCGGAGACGATGCAGCCGCCTGAAACGAGCGAGGAAAAGGCCTGGCCGCGCCGCCCTTCGATGTCATGGACGAATTTCGCCGGCGCCGTCAGTTCGGCATAGGTCCAGATCGGCCAGTTGGTGTCGAACAGGTCGAGCTCCGGCTCGGTCTGGGTCAAGTCGACATTGGCGGCCCAATAGGCGTCCAATGTGCCGACGTCGCGCCAGTAGGGCGCGACCTCCTGGGTGGAGCGCACGCAGGAAGAGGAGAAATGGTGGGCGACCGCCTTGCCGTGTTTGACGATATGGGGGATCAGGTCCTTGCCGAAATCGTGGGTCGAATGCGGGTTGGCCGCGTCCTCGCGCAGAAGGTCGAACAGGAACTTGGTCTCGAAGACATAGATGCCCATGCTGGCGAGGCAGCGGTCCGGCTTGCCGGGCATCGGCGGCGGATCCTTCGGCTTTTCGAGGAAGGAGGTGATGCGGTTGGTCTCGTCGATGGCCATGACGCCGAAGCCCTTCGCCTCGTCGAGCGAGACTTCGAGGCAGCCGACCGTCACGTCGGCCTTCTGGTCGACGTGCTGCTGGAGCATCTGCTCGTAATCCATCTTGTAGATGTGATCGCCGGCGAGGATGACTATGAAGCGCGGATCGTAGTCGAGGATGATGTCGCCGTTCTGATAGACCGCGTCGGCGGTGCCGACATACCACATGTTTTCGGAGATGCGCTGCGAGGCGGGGAGCAGGTCGAAGCTCTCGTTGCGCTCGGGGCGCAGGAAGGTCCAGGCGCGCTGGAGATGGCGGATCAGGCTGTGGGCCTTGTACTGGGTGGCGACCGCGATCCGACGGATGCCGGAATTGAGGGCGTTGGACAGGGCGAAGTCGATGATCCGCGCCTTGCCGCCGAAATAGACGGCGGGCTTGGCGCGCCGGTCGGTCAGCTCCATGAGGCGCGAGCCGCGCCCTCCCGCCAGAACATAGGCGACGGCGTGGCGGGCGAGCGGCCCCTGCGCGGACGGCGATTTGGAGAGCGGAACGGTAAAAGAATTCGTCATCGGGCAATTTCCTCCGGCGCCTCTTCACGGGCGATGGTTCTGGGTCAGTCTTCGCCTGCCCGCGCGTCAATCTGGATCAATTCGTCGGGCCCGCCTCCGGTTCTAGGAGCAGGTAGATCGCGCCGAGCGGCGGCGCCGTCACCAAGGCCGAAGCGGGAAGTCCGCCGCAGGGTCCGGCTTGCGCCCGGACCTCGCCGAAATTGCCAAGGCCGCCGCCGCCGTAATAGTTGGAATCGGTGTTGAGGATTTCCTTCCAGCGGCCGGGCGCCGGCAGCGGGATGCGGTAACCGTGACGCGGCACGGGCGTGAAATTGACCACGACCGCGATGGGCGGATCGCCCGCGCCGCCGCGCCGCAGCCAGGCGAAGACCGAATTGTCGTGATCGTCCACGACGAGCCATTCGAAGCCTTCCGCCTCGCAGTCGCGGGCGTGCAGGGCGGGATAAGCGCAATAGACTTCGTTGAGGTCGCGCACCAATCGGCTCAGGCCGGCGTGCGGCCAGAATTGCAGCAGATGCCAGTCGAGCGAACGGGTCTCGCTCCATTCCGAGGTCTGGCCGAAATCCTGCCCCATGAAGAGGAGCTTCTTGCCCGGATGCGCCCACATGAAAGCGTAATAGGCGCGGGCGTTGGCGAATCTCCGCCATTCGTCGCCCGGCATCTTGCCGACCAGCGAGCCCTTGCCGTGCACAACCTCGTCATGGGAGATCGGCAGGATGAAATTCTCGGCGAAGGCGTAGAGCAGGCCGAACGTCAGCTGGTCGTGGCTCCAGCGCCGATGGACCGGATCCTGCGACACATAGCGCAGGGTGTCGTTCATCCAGCCCATGTTCCACTTGAAGCCGAAGCCGAGGCCGCCCGCATGGACGGGCTGGGACACGCCGGGCCAGGAGGTCGATTCCTCGGCGATCATCAGCGCGCCGGGATAGCGTTCGTAGACGAGGCTGTTGACCCTTTGCAGGAAGGCGATGGCTTCGAGATTTTCCTTGCCGCCATATTGGTTGGGCGTCCACTCGCCCTCGCGGCGCGAATAATCGAGATAGAGCATGGAGGCGACCGCATCGACGCGCAGGCCGTCGATGTGGAAGATCTCGAACCAGTAGAGGGCGTTGACGGCGAGGAAATTGGCGACCTCGCGGCGGCCGAAATCATAGATCGCGGTGTTCCAGTCGGGATGGAAGCCGCGCTGCGGGTCGGCGTGCTCATAGAGCGGCTCGCCGTCGAACCAGGCGAGCCCGTGTTCGTCGGTCGGGAAATGGGCGGGCACCCAGTCGAGGATCACGCCGACGCCCTCCGCGTGCGCGCGATCGACGAAGCGCTTGAAGCCTTCGGGGTCGCCGAAGCGCGAGGTCGGCGCGAACAGGCCGATCGGCTGGTAGCCCCACGAGGCGTCGAGCGGGTGCTCCGAGATCGGCAGCAGTTCGAGATGGGTGAAGCCCTGGCTCAGCGCATAGGGGATCAGGCTGTCGGCCAACTCGTCATAGGTCAGGAAGCGATTGCCGTCGCCCCGGCGCCATGAGCCGAGATGGACCTCGTAGATCGACATCGGCGCGCGGCGCGGGTCGCGCTTCGCCCGCGCGGCGAGATAGGCAGCGTCGGTCCAGGCGAAAGGGCTCTCGCGCGGCGCGGAGGAGGCGGTCGATGGCCGCAGTTGGGCCTGCTGGCCGAAAGGATCGGCCTTGAGAGGCATGAGATCGCCGGACGCCGAAAGGATCTCGTATTTGTAGAGTGCGCCGTCGCGCAGGCCGGGGATGAAGATTTCCCATAGCCCGCTGTCGATGCGCTTGCGCAGGACATGGCGGCGGCCGTCCCAGCCGTTGAAGTCGCCGACGACCGAGACGCGGCTCGCATGCGGCGCCCAGACCGAGAAATGCACGCCGCTGACGCCCTCATGGGTCAGCGCATGGGCGCCGAGCCGCCGGTAGAGTTCATGATGCGCGCCCTCGACGAGCAGATGATCGTCCATCTCGCCGAGGATCGGCCCGAAGCGGTAGGGATCATCCCAGTCCCAGGCGCCGCCCTCGTTCTCGGCGATCAGCCGATAGGCGGCGAAAGCCGGCTTGCCGGGGCAGAAGCCTTCGAAAAAACCTTCCGCGCCGCGCGCGCCGAGCGCGAAGCGTTCGCCCTCCGCGAAATGGGCGACGAGACTCCTGGCGCCGGGCGCGAAGGCGCGGACGACGACGCCGCCGTCGCAGGCGTGCGGGCCGAGCACGGCGAAAGGGTTGGGATGCCGGCCGGCGACGATCTGTGCGACGTCGCTCTCGGGCGCCCGGTCCAGGATTTGGGTCATGACGGGCGAACCGGAACCTTCCAGATGTCTTCCGCATATTCCGCGATCGTCCGGTCCGAGGAGAACCAGCCGGTGCGGGCGGTGTTGAGAATGGCGGAGCGCTGCCAGGACTTGCGGTCGCGCCAGCGGCGCGCGACCTGGGCCTGCATGGCGCAATAGGCGTCGAAATCGGCGGTCACGAGGAAATAGTCGTGATAGGTCAGCATGTCGACGAGCGGCGCGTAGCGATGGCGGTCGTCCTGCGAGAAGGCGCCGTCCTGGATCGATTCCAGAACCTCGCGCAGCATGGGCGACCGGGCGATCGTCTCGCGGGCGTCATTGCCATGGGCGCGCCGCGCCGCGACCTCCTCGGCGGTCAGGCCGAAGATGAAGATATTGTCGTCGCCCACGCGCTCCTTGATCTCGACATTGGCGCCGTCGAGCGTGCCGATGGTCAGGGCGCCGTTGAGCGCCATCTTCATGTTGCCGGTGCCGGAAGCCTCCATGCCGGCAGTCGAGATCTGCTCCGACAGGTCGGCCGCCGGGATGATCGCTTCGGCGAGGCTGACATTGTAATTGGGCAGGAACACCACCTTCAGCATGTCGCGCACCGTGGGGTCGTTATTGACCACGCGCGCCACGTCATTGGCGAGCTTGATGATCAGCTTGGCCATATGATAGCTGGCCGCGGCCTTGCCGGCGAAGATCTTCACCCGCGGCACGAAGTCGCGCATGGGATGGGCGCGGATTTCGTTATAGAGCGCGATTGTCTGGAGAATGTTGAGCAATTGCCGCTTGTATTCGTGGATGCGCTTGATCTGGACGTCGAATAGGGCGGTCGGATCGACCTTGATCAGCAGCCGGTCGGCGATGAGGCCCGCGAGCGCCGCTTTGTTGGCCTGCCGCGCGGCGGCGTAGCGCGCCTGGAAATCGAGGTCGGTCGCGAGCGGCTCCAGCGCCTGCAGCGCCATCGGGTCGTCGAAGAAGTCCCGGCCGATCGTCTCGGCGAGCAGCCGGGTCAGATGCGGATTGGCCTCGAACAGCCAGCGGCGGAAAGTGACGCCATTGGTCTTGTTGACGATCCGGTCGGGGAAGATCTCGTGCAGGTCGCGGAACACCGTTTCCTTGACCAGTTCGGAATGGAGCGCCGAGACGCCGTTGACCTTGTGAGAACCGAGGAAGGCGAGATGGCCCATGCGGACATGGCGGCCGCTGTGCTCGTCGATCAGCGACAGCGCCGACAGCTTGCCGGGGTCGTCCATGCCCTCGCCGCGCAATTTGTCGAGATGCCTGGCGTTGATGAGATAGATGATTTGCATGTGGCGCGGCAGCAGCCGCTCCATCAGCGGCGCCGGCCAGGTTTCGAGCGCCTCGGGCAGGAGCGTGTGGTTGGTATAGGAGAAGGTCGCCTGGGTTATGGTCCAGGCGCGGTCCCAGTCGAGCGCATAGATGTCCACCAGCAGCCGCATCATCTCCGCGACGCCGATCGCGGGATGGGTGTCGTTGAGCTGGATCGCGACATGGTCGGCGAGGGTCTCGATGTCGCCATGCTGCTTGAGGTGGCGGCGGATGAGGTCCTGGAGCGAGGCCGAGGCGAAGAAATATTCCTGCCGCAGCCGCAGCTCCTGGCCGGCGGGCGTGGAATCGCTGGGATAGAGAATCTTGGAAATGGATTCGGCGTGGACGCGGTCGGCGAGCGCGCCGACATAATCGCCCTGGTTGAAGACGTCGAGGCGCAGCGGGTCGGGCGCGCGGGCCGACCACAGGCGCAGGGTGTTGACGAAATTATGTTCCTGCGCGCCGCGCCAGCCGACCACCGGCGTGTCATAGGCGACCGCGACGACCGTCTCGGACGGACGCCAGATCCGCGCCGGCGCGTCCTGATCGCGCGGGGTCGTGTCCACCACGCCGCCGAAGCCGATATTATAGGCGACTTCGGGGCGCGGGAATTCCCACGGATTGCCGAAATCGAGCCAATCCTCGGGATATTCGTGCTGCCAGCCGTCGCTGATCGTCTGCCGGAACAGCCCGTGGTCGTAGCGGATGCCATAGCCGTGGGCGGCGATGGACAGCGTCGCCATGCTCTCCATGAAACAGGCGGCGAGGCGGCCGAGGCCGCCGTTGCCCAGAGCCGCGTCGGGCTCGACCTGGCGCAATTTATCGAGATCGATGTCGAGACCCGCCAGCGCAGCGCGCATCGGCTCGACCAGGCCGAGATTGGTGAGCGAATCCATCAGCAGGCGGCCGATGAGGAATTCGAGCGAGAGATAATAGACCCGGCGCCGGTTTTCCTGATAGGCGGCGCGGACCGAGCGCATCCAGTCATTGACGATCCGGTCGCGGGTGGCGAGCGCGACGGCGATGAACCAGTCGCGGTCGCTCGCGGCGTTGCGGTCCTTGCCGACGGAATAGTTCAGCTTTTCGAGCACCGCGTCGCGCAATTGCGCGATCTGGGCCGCGCGGTCGGCGGCGGAGGACTCCGCCTCCCCGGACGGGCCGGAGGGAAGGGCGGCGGCGCTTTCGTTCATGATCGGTCAATTCCGGTAGGGCGCGGTGAAACGCCAAGGATTGACCACAGCTTAAACGGCGGACGCGCTCAAGATCAATTGCCGGAATAAGACGAAAGGCGAGCAGGCTCGGGCGTGGGGAAAGCGCAAAAAATAGCCCCGCCGAGGCGGGGCCATCGATCCTGTTGCCGGATCGGGGTCACCGGCAGACGCGGACGCCGCGATGCCACCAGCAGCGCACCGGCGGGCGGCGAACGACGGCGGCGCCGCGCGGGCCGGCGCAACCCGCGCGATAGACGCCGCGGGCGCAGACCACGGCGTTTGCGGCGGGCATGTCAGCGACGATCATGCCGAGGGCGAAGAGGCCGAGGATGACTTTCTTCATGGGCGATTTCCTTTCCTGACGCGCTCTGCTCCGGCAAGCCTGACGGCTGAAGCAGGACTCAATGCTAGCATTGGGAAGGACAGGTTAGGAGCCGACTGCGACATTAAAATTGCGTCGCGTCGAAGGGGGCCGGAACGACTGCGGCCGACGAAAAAAAGCCGCGCGGTCCTGGAGATCGCGCGGCCCGGAGCCGGAAAGCAGCCGCCGACGCTGCGTCGACGGATTTGGGCCGATCAGGCGGCCGGCTTGAGGGTCTTCTCGAACTGGCTCTTCAGCGGCTCGACGCAATCCTTGGCGATCTTCTGCGCCAGGGCCGAGAGATCCTTGGTCTGGTCGCCAAGCGCCTTGAACTGCTTCTCGGCGAAGGCGGAGTTGAGCGAGACGACCTCGGTCGGGCCCTTCAGGCCGGCGAGCGCGTTCAGATAGTCGAAGGTCGCGGCCGTATTGGCCTGCAAGGCAGCGAAAGCCTTGGCGTTCAGCTCGGAAAGGCCCTTGGCGACGATTGTGGCGCTGGCTTCCAGCGAGGTCGCCGCATCCTTGGCGGAGGCATTCAGCTTCTCATAGGCTTCGCGGCTGTGCGCCAGGCCCTTTTCCGCCATGCCACGGACATTGTCGCTGGAAAGCCGGACGAATTCGGCGGGGGTCTTGGTTTCGGCTTTGGCCATGGCTGCAGCTCCTCGTGAACAAATGGATCGAATAGTCCTGCGCAGGGCGGCGCAACAGGCCGCTTCGCCGCGCGGGCGCAATCTAGAAGAGCTTCTGGTGCGTCGCAATGAAATTGTGCGTCGCAGCACGACTGTCAAGCAGTAAACCAAAGCGCCATTCCGCGCTCAGCGCATGAACCAGCGCACGGTCTCGAACAAAGCGATGACAACGCCGATCGCCAGCACGCCCGAGGCGGCGCGCCACAGCCACGTCCGATGGGTGTCGGTCAATCGCTGGCCGAAGAGGGAGGGGGCGAGATAGAGCAGCAGCGCCACGAGGGCGAGGACCCGCATCGTCTGGTCCATGAAAACTCCCCTTCGTCCCGCGGCCGCCGTGGTTGGAACCGGCCAGGCCCGCGATGATCCAAATCGTCTTGCGCCTGCGAGGCGCTTTGGAAATATGGGGTGCGGCGCCGGGCATCGGCAACGCCCGCGTTCATTTCGGGGCGCGAAATCCGCCGCAATCCGCCCGGAATTTAGCGAGACGCCCGCCCATGAGGCCGTGCGCCCTGGCGAAATCCACATTCGAAGGACAGCTTGCCAAGCGTCCCGCCGCTTGGCATAAGCAGGGCGAGCGCGGGTGTAGCTCAATGGTAGAGCAGCAGCCTTCCAAGCTGAATACGAGGGTTCGATTCCCTTCACCCGCTCCATTTTGCTTGAAAGCG
>JAJXYV010000226.1:4149-6497 GCA_021780435.1 Pseudomonadota bacterium | reverse complement strand
TGCTCGTGAAATCCATCCGGGCGCCGATCAGGAACAGCAGCGCCTTCGGGTCGATCAGCACCTTCACGCCCTTGTCCTCGACGAGCGACTCGCCCGGCCTGACCTCCTCGGCCATCTCGACCACATAAGACATTCCGGCGCAGCCGCCGTTCTTCACGCCGACGCGCAGGCCAACCGCCTTGCCTCCGGCGTTGTCGACCAGTTTACGGACCCGCTCGGCGGCTGCGTCCGTCAGTTCCATCAAAGGGCGTCCCGACATGTCTCTCCCTTTCAACCGGTTCAAGGTCCGGCGAAATGTTTCGGTCATTCGGATATAACATTGGACGCGCCCGGTTTAAAGGCGAGCGCGCCCCCGGAAAGCCCCCGCCGCGCGCCCTTGCGAGTCGCGCTCCTGTGCCTTGCGCGCAACAGTTTGCCGGAAAATCGATCGGAAAAAGCCCGGAAAAGGCCACAAGCTTCAATTTCGCGTAAATTCGGCCGTCCGCGCTGTTCACGGACGTATTTGATCGCGATAAGTTTATATATAAACTAAAATTCGGTTGGGGGGGTGAGATGCGCAAGCTGATCGGAGGTCGCCTGGGACGCAAGGCGAGACGCTTCAACAGGATTTCGCGCGGGCTGGCGTTCGCCGCCGCGACCATGGCCTTCGCGTCGCAGGCCCATGCGCAGCATTATTCCTCGATGGTCGCCTTCGGCGATTCCTATGTCGACACCGGCAACGCCGTCCGCGCCGATCCAGCCTTGGCGGCGGTCTATCCGACCGGCCGTTTCAGCGGCGGAACCAATTATATCGACACGCTGAGCGCGCTCTATGGTCTGCCCGTGCTCAATCTGGCTTGGGGCGGCGCGACCACCGGAAACATTCCGGGGCCCGTTCCGAGCTTCGCCCAGCAGACCGCCGGCTTTTTCGCTGCGGGCGGCGCCGTTCCGTCTAGCTCGCTGCTGCTCGTCAACATCGGCGGCAATGACGCGGATTATTACGCCCATGCCGGCGGACCGGTCGCCGGCGTTCCCGCCGAGGCAGCGGCTAGCGCCGCGCTGGCGACGGGCGACCTGAAAGCCCTGATCGCCTCCGGCGCGCGGACCCTCGTATGGACCGCCGGCAATACCGGCATCCTGCCCTATAACCAAGCGTCCGGCCCGGCGATCGCCGGCGTCGCCTCCGCCTATAGCGAGGCCTACAACAGCTTGATGACGGCCCAGCTCGCCCTGATGGCGGCTGGCGGCGTGCGCGTCGAATATATCGACATGAGCGCGCTGGCGCAGATGATCTATGTGAATCCGGCGCGCTACGGCCTCGCCAGCGCCAGCGTCTGCCCGCTGACCTGCATCGGCAATCCGGCGCTGCAAAGCCAGTATCTCTTCTATGTCGACGGCATTCACCTCACCTCCGCCGGCTTCACGATCCTCGGCGAATATATCGCCAACCGGCTGAACGCCCCGGAAACCATCGCGCCGGCGGCCAATCTCAGCCTCAATTCCACCACCGACTTCGCCGGCGCCCTGTTCGGCCGCATGGATCTGTTCAACGGCCAGGCGCTGTCGCCGGCCTCCGGCTTCATGGCCTATGCCGGCTCGCCCTCGGGCGTGGCCGGACCGGACAGCCGCTGGCAGGCCTATATCCAGCCGCGCGGCGGCGTCGGCTCGCGCTCGGTCGCCGGCAACGCCGCGGGCTATGACTGGTCGGGCTTCGGCGGCTCGGTGGGGCTCGAATACAAGTTCGCGCCGAATTGGATGGTCGGCGCCGCGGTCGACGCCTCGAGCCAGAACCTGACCATGAACCAAGGCGCCGGCTCCGCCAATCTGGAGGCGACCCAGCTCGGCGTCTACAGCGCCTGGAACGGCAGGAATTTGTTCGCTCAGGGCCTGGTTTCCTTCGGCTGGCTGACCTACAGCAACTCGCGCCCCGGCGTCGTCAGCGCCATCAATTCAAGCCCCACCGGCCAGACCTTCGGCGTCGCCGCCAAGACCGGCTATCTCTTCGACATCAATCCCTCGACGCGGCTCGGCCCGATCGCCGGCGTCGTCTATGCCCAGTCGAACATCAACAGCTACGGCGAAAGCGGCGACTATCTGCTGACCCTCCACGTCAACAGCCAGAATATCGAAGCGACGCTGGGCTCGGCCGGCGCGCAACTGCGCTACGCCTTCGTGATGAACGGCGCGGTAGTGGACAGCTTCCTGAACGTGACGGCGGAAAACAATTTCCAGGGCAACGGCCGGATCGTCCAGTTCTCGGCCCTGTCCGCGCCGCTGATCGTCAACAGCTATGACGCGCAGCAGCTGGCCAACCATGCCTTCGCCCGCGTCGCGCTCGGCGCAAGCGTCAAGCTGACCTCCAACATGTC
>JAJXYV010000226.1:0-4049 GCA_021780435.1 Pseudomonadota bacterium | reverse complement strand
CTCTGGCGTGCGCCAACCGCTCGCAGGTTGTTTGTGCGGCTCGCTCTGGCGTGCGCCAACCGCTCGCGCGTTAGCGGGACGCCTCTCATTGACTTCGGCGGGCCATCCGCTCAATAGAGAACCGGCCCGGCCAGAGGTTTCCATGACATCCGTCACGCTGATCGACAACTACGACTCCTTCACCTTCAATCTGGTGCATTACCTCGGTGAACTCGGCGCCAGGGTGAAGGTGCTGCGCAACGATCAGGCGACGGTGGCGGAGATTGTCGGCGAGGAGCCGGATTGCATCGTGCTCTCGCCCGGCCCTTGCACGCCGCACGAGGCAGGCGTCTGCCTAGACCTCATCCGCGAAGCGAGCGCCCGCATCCCGATCTTCGGCGTCTGCCTTGGCCATCAGGCGATCGGCGAGGCTTTCGGCGGCGAGGTCGTGCGCGCTCCCCAGCCCGTCCATGGCAAGATCCACGACATCTTCCACGAGTGCGAAACCGTGTTCCGCGGCCTGCCCAGCCCCTTCAAGGCGACACGCTACCATTCGCTCGTCGTGCGCCGGGAGAGCGTGCCGACGGAGCTGGCCGTGACCGCGCAAACGGAGGACGGCCTGATCATGGGCCTGAGCCACATCACCCATCCGACCCATGGCGTCCAGTTCCACCCCGAGAGCATCGCCTCGGAACATGGCCACGTCATCCTGCGGAATTTCCTCGATCTGGCCAAAGCCTGGAACGCCGCCAGGCGCCCGGCCTGACCCGTCGGAATTTCAAGTCCATGGACGCCTTCAAACCCTTTCTCGCCAAGCTCGCCACCGGCGCGCGCCTGACCCGCGCCGAGGCCGAGGCCGCCTTCGACCTGCTGCTTTCCGGCCAGACCACCCCGGCCCAGACGGGCGCCTTCCTCATGGGCCTGCGCGCACGTGGCGAAACGCTTGACGAAATGACCGGCGCGGTGACGACCATGCGCGCCAAGATGCTGAAGGTGCGGGCGCCCGAGGGCGCGATCGACATCGTCGGCACCGGCGGCGACGGCGCCCAGACCTATAATATCTCGACGCTCGCCGCCCTGATCGTCGCGGCCTGCGGCGTGCCGGTCGCCAAGCACGGCAATCGCGCCGCCTCTTCGCTCTCCGGCGCGAGCGACGTCCTGTCCGAACTCGGCGTGCGCATCGGAATCGCGCCCGAGATCATCGAGCGCAGCCTGCGCGAGGCCCAGATCGGCTTCATGACCGCGCAGTCCCACCACGCCGCCATGGCCCATGTCGCGCCGGTGCGGCGCGAACTCGGCGCGCGGACCCTGTTCAACCTGCTCGGGCCTTTGTCCAATCCCGCCGGCGTCCGCCGCGCGCTGATCGGCGTCTACGCCGAGGCCTGGATGGAGCCGATCGCCGAAACGCTCGACGCCCTGGGCGCCGACGTCGTCTGGGTCGTCCACGGCGCCGACGGCCTCGACGAAATCACCACGACTGGCCCGACCAAGGTTTTGGCGCTCGAACACGGCGCGCTCCGCCGATTTGAGATCACGCCTGAGGAAGTCGGCCTAAAGCGCTCCACGCTCGAAGATTTGCGCGGCGGCAGCCCCGCCCACAACGCCGCCGCCCTGCGCGCGGTCCTTGACGGCGTGAAGAACGCCTATCGCGACATCGCCGCGCTCAACGCCGCCGCCGCCCTCGTCGTCGCCGGGAAGGCGGCAGATCTGGCCGCCGGACTGCGGCTGGCCGAAGAGGCGCTCGACAGCGGCAAGGCGCGCGCGACGCTCGAAAATCTGATAAGAATTTCCAACGAAGGCGAAAGCGTAGGTACACAGCCGGCGAAATAGGCGCTAAGGTCCGACTATGCTGGATATCCTGAAAAAAATCGAAGCCTACAAGCGGACCGAAATCTCCGAGGCCAAGGTTCGCGTGCCCTTCGCCACCCTGGAGCGCAAGGCGCATGACCGCGACCCGCCGCGCGGCTTCCTGCGCGCCATCGAGACGCGCGTCCAGGCGGGACTGCCGGCGCTGATCGCCGAGGTGAAGAAGGCCAGCCCGTCCAAGGGCCTGATCCGCGCGGAATTCGACCCACCGGCGCTGGCCCGCGCCTATGAGGCGGGCGGCGCGACCTGCCTGTCGGTCCTGACCGACGCGCCTTCCTTCCAGGGCAAGCTCGAAGACCTCACCGCCGCCCGCGGCGCGACCCATCTGCCCGCACTGCGCAAGGATTTCCTGTTCGACCCCTATCAGGTCTATGAGGCCCGCGCCGCCGGCGCCGACTGCATCCTCATCATCCTGGCCTGCGTCAACGACCACGAGGCCAAGGCCCTCAACACCGCCGCCCACGACCTGCACATGGACGTGCTCGTCGAAGCCCATGACGAGGCCGAATTCGAGCGAGCCCTGGCGCTGGAAACCCGGCTTGTGGGCATCAACAACCGCAATTTGCGCGATTTCTCGGTTTCGCTCGAAAACAGCGAGCGCCTCGCGGCCCGCGCGCCGAAGGACCGCATCCTGGTCGCGGAAAGCGGCATCGCCAGCCATCACGACATCACCCGCCTGCAGAAGGCTGGCGTCCACACCTTCCTCGTGGGCGAATCCCTGATGCGGCAAGCCGATCTCGCCGAGGCGACCCGCCGCCTGCTCACCGGCGCGCCGGCCGCCCAGCCCGCATGAGCGCGGAGGAACCGCGTCTCACGCACCTGAGCGAATCGGGCGAGGCGCATATGGTCGATGTCTCGGCCAAGGCGGCTACCGCGCGCGAGGCCCTGGCGCGCGGCGCTGTCGTCATGGCGCCGGAAACCCTTGCGCTCTGCCTTTCAGGCCACGCGAAAAAGGGCGATGTCTTCGCCACGGCGCGCATCGCCGGGATCATGGCGGCCAAGCGCGCGCATGAACTCATTCCGCTCTGCCACCCCCTCAACCTCACCAAGGTCGAGGTCGAGATCGCGCCCGACCAATCCCTGCCCGGCCTCCGCGTCGCGGCGCGCGCCAGGGTTCTTGGCCAGACCGGCGTCGAGATGGAGGCGCTGACCGCCGTCTCCGTCGCCTGCCTGACCATATACGACATGCTGAAAGCCGCGGACCGCGCCATGCGGATCGAGGGAATCGTCCTCGCCGAAAAGACCGGCGGCAAATCGGGCGACTATATCCGCGCCGAGTAAACCGCCTCAGGCGCCGTCATTGCGAGTAAAGCAATCCACCGATCGAGCGAACCACATGATGGATTGCGTCGTCGCTTTAGCTCATCGCAATGAGAAACGCCGCTTATCTGTCGAGCGAACCGTGAGTTGCATTGCACCATGACCGAAAAGAAGCCGCCCCTTTCTGTCGATGACGCCCTCGCCGCCATTCTGGCGACCGTCGAGGAGCCCTTGGGCGTCGAGGACGTTCCGCTTGCGCAATGTTTCGGGCGGACGCTGGCGCGCGACGTCGTCGCCCGCCGCACCCAACCGCCCAAGCCGCTTTCGGCCATGGACGGCTACGCGCTGCGCGCCGCCGACGCCGCGAAGGGCCCGTTGAAGGTGATCGGCGAATCCTCCGCCGGCCGCGGCTTCGCGGGCGCCTGCGGCCCCGGCGAGGCGGTGCGGATCTTCACCGGCGCGCCGCTCCCCCAAGGCGCGGACAGCGTTCTGATCCAGGAGGAGGCGCAACGCGACGGCGACTTCGTGACCGCCGCGGCGCCGGTCACGCTCGGCCGCAACATCCGCGTGGCGGGCATCGACTTCCGCGAGGGCGCGCCGATTCTGCGCGCCGGGCGCCGGCTCAGCCCCGCCGACATTGCGCTCGCGGCCTCCGCTGACCATGCGGCCCTGCCGCTCGTCCGCATGCCGCGCGTGGCCGTGCTCTCCACCGGCGATGAACTCGTCCTACCCGGCCGGGAGCGCGGCCCCGACCAGATCGTCGCCTCCAACGCCTTCGCGGTCATGGGCCTCGTCGCTTCCACCGGCGGCGAACCGCTCGATCTCGGCATCGCCTCCGACCGGCTCGATGAAATCGAATCCGCCATTTCCCGCGCCCGCACTGAGGCGGCGGACGTCCTCGTCACCATCGGCGGCGCTTCCGTCGGCGACCGCGACCTCGTGCG
>JAJXYV010000044.1 GCA_021780435.1 Pseudomonadota bacterium | reverse complement strand
CCCGGCGCGCTCCAGCGCGGCGCGCACATCCGCTTCGATGATCCGGCCGTTCGGCCTGGCGCCCGCCAGCAGCGACAGATCGACGCCCATCTCGCGGGCCAGCCGCCGCGCCCGCGGCGAGGCCAGTAGGCGCGCCGCGCGTCCCACCCCCGCCAGCGCCGCGCCGCCGAGGGCGGGCCGGTGGGGCGGCGGGCCGGGTTCGATGGTCCCGATTTCGGACTCGACGTCGACGCCGTCCTCGCCCTCCGCGACGCGAAGATGGGTCAGGACCCCCGTTACCGGGGATTCGACCTCCATCGTGCCCTGCGGAAACGCGACTTCCGCGACCGGCTCGCCCGCCTCGACGAAATCGCCCGCGCGGCGCAGCCAGCGCGTCAACCGTCCGGACCGCGTCGCGGGCAAAATCGATGGCATCAGGATCGCGGTCGCCATGGGCGGCTCAATTTTTCGGCCGCAGCCCGGATTCGATCTGGTCCAGGGCGGAGTCCAGGGCGATGCGGATTTCGGCCATCGCCTCGGCGGCGGGTATCGTCGTCTCCCGCGCGTAAATCTCGGCCGCCTGCTGCGCCAGTTCGGCGAGCAGCCGACCCCAGGCTCCCGGCTCGGCGAAGGCCCGCTGCATGGAGAGCGACATCGCGCCTCCGGAGATGAACAACCGCAGGATTTCCGTCCCGCCATGTTCCTCGACATCGGGCGGAACCGACAGTTCCCGCTTCATTTCGGCCATGCCGCTTTCCTCACGTCTTCAGATAGAGCGCCTTTTTCGCCGCGACGACAATATCGCCTTCGGTCGGCAAGGCGAGCTTTTCGAGATTGGCGGCATAGGGCATGGGCACGTCCTTGCCCGTGACCCGAAGGACCGGCGCGTCGAGATCGTCGAAGGCTTCCTCCATGAGCCGCGCCGAAACCTCCGACGCGATCCCGCCCTGCGGCCAACCCTCGTCCACGACGACGCAGCGCCCGGTCTTGGCGACCGAGCCGAGGATCGTCGGCATGTCCAGAGGCCTCAATGTGCGCAGGTCGATCACCTCCGCCTCGATCTCCTCCTCGGCCAGCCGCTCCGCCGCCTTGAGCGCGAGGCCGACGCCATGGGAATAAGCGACCAGGGTGATGTCGCGCCCGGCGCGGGCGATATTGGCGGCGCCGATGGGCACGAGATGGTCGCCGCCGCGCGGCGCCGGGAAGCTCTGGCCATAGAGCTGCTCATGTTCCAGGAAGATCACCGGATTGGGGTCGCGGATCGCGGCTTTCAGCAGGCCCTTGGCGTCCGCCGCGCTGTAGGGCGCCACCACTTTCAGGCCGGGAACATGGGCGAACCAGGCGGAGAAGTCCTGGGCGTGCTGCGCGCCAACCCTTGCCCGCGCGCCATTGGGGCCGCGAAAGACGATGGGAATGTTCAGCGCGCCGCCCGACATATAGAGCGTTTTGGCCGCCGAATTGACGATATGATCCATCGCCTGAAGCGCGAAATTGAAGCTCATGAATTCGATCACCGGCCGCAGCCCGGCCATGGCCGCGCCGACGCCGAGCCCCGCGAAGGCGTGTTCCGAAATCGGGGCGTCCACCACGCGGCGGGCGCCGAATTCCTGGAGCAGGCCGTGGGTGACCTTGGGCGCTCCGTGCCCCTCGCCTACCTCTTCGCCGAGCACGAAAACCGCAGGGTCGCGGCGCATCTCCTCGGCGAGCGCCTCCCGCAAGGCGTCGCGCATGGTGATGCGCAGCGTTGCGAAATTCTCGTCCGCGGGCGCCTGTGCCGGCGCGGCGCCGGACTGGGGTTCCGCAGCGCCTGGCTCTGCGCGCGCGATGACCGCGATCGGCGTATTGACCTCGATCTTTTCGGCGCCTTCGGGCGCAAGGATGCGTTCGAGCACGCCGGCTTCGCCGGCCTCGATCTCCATGGTCGCCTTGTCGGTCTCGATCTCGGCGAGAATGTCGCCCGCCTCCACGCGGTCGCCCTCGCGCTTGAGCCATTTGGTCAGCCGGCCGAATTTCATTTCAGGCGAGAGCGCCGGCATCAGCACATGAGTCGCCATTTGCCTCTCCAATTCCGGCGCGCCGTCAAAGCCACAGGTCGGTTGCGAGTTCGCTCGCATCCGGCTCGGGGCTCGTCGCCGCATAATCCGCGGCTTCCGCGACGATGGCGCGGACTTGGGCGTCGAGCCGCTTGAACGCCGCCTCGTCGGCGCCGCCCGAAGCCAGAATCTTTTCCTTCAGGCGCTCGATCGGATCCGGCGCATGGACGCCGCGCTCCTCGTCCTTGCGCCTGTATTTGGCGGGGTCTCCCAGCGAATGGCCGCGATAGCGCTCGGTCCGCATTTCAAGAATACTCGGTCCTTCGCCGGCGCGCGCCCGCGCGATCGCGCGCCCGCCCGCCTCGCGCACGGCATGGACGTCCATCCCGTCGATGGATTCGCCGGGAATGTCGAACGCCGCGCCCCGGCGCGCGAACTCGGGCCTTTGGCCGCCGGGCGGCGCGAGCCGGTTGTTCTCGATGCAGAAAACGATCGGCAGACGCCAGAGCGCCGCCATGTTGAACGTTTCCGCAACCTGTCCCTGGTCGGCGGCGCCGTCGCCGAAAAAGCAGACGCAAACCCGGCCATCGTCGCGATAGGCGTTGGCGAAGGCGAGGCCCGCGCCGATCGAGGCCTGGGCGCCGACGATGCCGTGGCCGCCGAAATAATCGAGTTCCGGCGCGAACATATGCATCGACCCGCCCTTCCCTCCGGAAAGCCCGCCGCGCCGCCCGGTCATTTCCGCCAGAATGGCGCGCGGATCGACGCCACAGGCGAGCAGATGGCCATGATGGCGATAGGAGGCGATGAACTGGTCGGTCTCGCGCGCGGCGAGCCTCATGCCGACCACGACAGCCTCCTGGCCGATATAGAGATGGCAGAAGCCCCCGATCAGACCCATGCCGAACAGCTGGCCCGCCTTTTCCTCGAAGCGCCGGATGAGCAGCATGGCGCGAAAAGCGGAAAGCTCGTCGCCGTCGCCGAGAAAAGCGGCCAGACGCGACTCGCCGCCCTCGGGCGGCCCATAGGAAGCGGCGGCCATTTTTCCTCCCCCGGTCCCGGCCTCGTTCACGCCGCGGCTTCCCCCAGCGCGCGGCCTCGGGAATCGCGGGACATTCTCAGGGAAAAGCTAGCCCGAAGCCGGTGAAAAAGCGAGACGGGCGAGGTCAGCCCTTGTCGGGGGGCAGGATAACGACGAGATCGCTCTTGCCGACGCGATTGAGGAGGTTGCGCGCCTCCTCGTCGAGCAGATCGCGATCGACCACGGGGCCGCGCAGCAGATCGACCTTTTTCAGCCATTCCGCCTTTTCGGCGCGGACCGCCTTCAGCTGGGCCTCGATATCCGCCATTTCCCGGCGGGTTTCGAGATCCGCCGCGACGCCACGCTCGCCGTGAAAGGCGTGCCAGACGAAAAAGCCGCCCACCGCGCCGGAAAAGACGTGGAAGAGCAACGGCAAGGCAATGGCGGTGAAGCGCGTGCGGACGACCATGATAGAACAATCGCCCGGAAAGGTTAGCCATCGGTTAATTTGGCGCCAGACTTGTTGCCTTGGGCATGAGGCCGCGAAGGGGTTCGATTTCAGGCCAGACGCGGCAGGATATGTGTCAAAAAGGGACAAGCGCGATGTCCAGTCTGGGATTTTCGATGCACGCCGAATTCAAGGCCGGCCAACTCCTGCGCCGTCAGCCCAAAAAGGCGGATGGCGGGACGGCTGAACCCGGCTCTTACCGGGGCCGGTCGCCGGTCGAGATCTATGTCGGCGTCGCGCTTCTCGGCGCCGCCGCCGTCACCCTCGCCTTTCCCGATCAGGCGACGACCGTGCTGAGGCATTTCGCCGGCTGGCTCTCCTGACCTCGGCGCAGCTTCAGGGCAGCGCATGGGCGCTGAGGAGCCACGCGCCGAAAGCGAGGGAAAGGACGGTCGCCGGAAAGCCGACGACGAGAAAATCGCGGAAGGACAGAGGCTCGCCCGAGCGCCGGGCGATCTCCGCGACGATGAGATTGGCCGCCGAGCCGAGAATGGTGAGATTGCCGGCGAGCGTCGACGCCATGGCCACCACGAGCCAGCTTTCGCGCGGCAATTGCGCGACGAAGGGCTTGAGCGCCAGTACCGCCGGGACATTGCTGATCAGATTGGACAAGGCCGCCGCGACCGCCGTCATGGTCCAGGCGGCGCCGAGCCCCCAGCCCTGCGCCCGCGCCAGAACCTCCGGCGTGACGAAAGCTTTTTCGCCCGCCGCCGCGACGATGAACAGGCCGGCGAACATCAGCAGCAGGCCGCCGTCGATGCGCCGGTAGACCTTATGCGGCTTGACGCCTGGATTCATCAGGAGAAGCGCCGCCCCCGCCAACGCCGCCTGAGGCGCCGGAACCCCGAAGAAAAAGGCCACGACCACGCCCAGCGTGACGAGGGCCGCGCGCAAGGTCAGGCCCCGATGGGCGCGCGCGGGGCCAAAACTGGCCTCGCCCGTCGGGCGCGCCCGCAAGGCGCCGCGAAAGACGAGCGCAACGAAGCCGAAGACCAGAAGCAGCGCGAAAGCCGCGATCGGCGTCAGCGCCGCGGCAAAGGCGCCATAGCCGATCTGCGAGACGGCGCCGATGATCATGTTCTGTGGATTGCCGGTGATGGTCGCCGTCCCGCCGGCGTTGGAGGCCAGCGCCACCCCGAGCAGATAGGGCTTGGGGTCGAGCTTCAGCGTTTGCGTCAGGCGCAGGACGATGGGCGCCATGACGAGGCAGACCGCATCATTGACGAGAAAGGCGGAAAACACCCCGGTGACCGCGATCACGCCCGCGAGCAGCGTCCATTGCGAATGGGCGCGCCGCGCGGCGAACAGGCTGGCGGCGCGGAAAAAGCCCGCCAGCTCCAGTTCGGCGACGATCGCCATCATGCCGAACAGCAGGGCGAGCGCGCCGAGATCGATGGATTTCAGCGCCTCGTCGATGCTAAGGCCGCCGCAGACGATCATCGCCGCCGCGCCGACCAGGGCGATTCCCGCCCGATCCAGCCGCGTGAAGGGCACTCTTCCAAAAGCGACGCCGCCATAGGTCGCGAGGAAAATGGCGGCGACGAGGAGCGTGCGGATGCTCAACCGGCCTCAGGCCAGCGCCTTGAGCGCCGAACGGCCGGCGTAGCTCGCCTGCTTGCCCAACTCCTCCTCGATGCGGATGAGCTGGTTATACTTGGCCAGCCGGTCCGAACGGGCGAGCGAGCCGGTCTTGATCTGCCCGCAATTGGTGGCGACCGCGAGGTCGGCGATGGTCGAATCCTCGGTCTCGCCCGAGCGGTGCGACATGACCGCCGTATAGCCCGCGCGCTGCGCCATATCGACGGCGTTGAGCGTCTCGGTCAGCGAGCCGATCTGGTTGACCTTGATCAGGATCGAATTGGCGACGCCCTTCCTGATGCCGTCGCCGAGGCGCTCGACATTGGTGACGAAGAGATCGTCGCCGACGAGCTGAACTTGTCTGCCGATCAGGTCGGTGGTGATCTTCCAGCCTTCCCAGTCGTCTTCCGAATTGCCGTCCTCGATCGTTACGATCGGATAGGCGTCGCAGAGCTTCTTCAGATATTCGGCCTGTTCCTGGATCGAGCGGACTTTGCCTTCGCCCTCATAATGATAGGCGCCGTCCTTGAAGAATTCGGTCGAGGCGCCGTCGAGGCCGAGCGCGATGTCGGCGCCAAGCTTGAAGCCTGCCGTCTCGATGGCCTTGGCGATGAAGTCGAGCGCCGCTTCCGCCGAAGGCAAATTGGGGGCGAAGCCGCCCTCGTCGCCGACATTGGTGTTGTGGCCGGCCTTCTTCAGCGCCGACTTCAGGCCGTGAAACACTTCCGCGCCCCAGCGCACGGCTTCCTTCACGCTCTCCGCGCCCACCGGCAAGATCATGAATTCCTGGAAGTCGATCGGATTGTCGGCGTGGACGCCGCCGTTGATGATGTTCATCATCGGCGTCGGCAGCACGCGGGCCTGGGTGCCGCCGACATAGCGGTAAAGCGGCAGCTTGGCGGCGTCGGCGGCGGCCTTGGCGACCGCCAGCGAAACGCCGAGGATGGCGTTGGCGCCGAGGCGCGCCTTGTTCGGCGTGCCGTCGAGCTCGATCATCGCCTCGTCGATGGCGACCTGCTCCTCGGCGTCGAGGCCAGAAATGGCGTCGAAAATCTCGCCATTCACCGATTCCACCGCCTTGAGCACGCCCTTGCCCAGGAAACGCGCCTTGTCGCCGTCGCGCAGCTCGACCGCCTCATGCGCGCCGGTCGAAGCGCCGGAAGGCACAGCCGCGCGGCCGAAAGAACCGTCCTCGAGGGTCACGTCGACCTCGACCGTGGGATTGCCGCGCGAATCGAGAATTTCACGGGCGACGATGTCGATAATCTCAGTCATTTTTCCCCCTTCGAGGCTTATTGATTCAGGATCGCGGGCCTTCTACGCCTTATGCGTGAAATAAAAAAGATGCCCGTTGGCCGCAGCGCAGCTTTTGCCAACCAAATCATGCCCTATGAAAGAAGCGCCGACGG
>JAJXYV010000148.1 GCA_021780435.1 Pseudomonadota bacterium | reverse complement strand
CCGCCATGGAAGCCGCGTCCGGCCCAACCATGGCCGCCCCAGCGTCGTCCGCCCCAGCCGCCGCCATAATTGCCGGCGCCCCAAGCCGGGCCATAATAGCCGCCGCCCCAGCCGGGACCGTAATAGCCGCCCCAGCCAGGGCCGTAAGAGCCGCCATAATAATCGCAGCCGCCATAAAGGCACGGATTGCTCAGGAGGCCGCCGACGATCGCGCCGAACACCGCTGCGCCGGTGTCGTAGCCGGAATCGCGCCGGTAATAAGTATGGTAATGGCGCCGGTAAACATGGCGGTGAACATGATGGGGGGCATGGCGATGATGGTGATGATAGGCCACCTGCTCGATCGGGAGCGGCGCCGGCTCGCGCAAGGCGGACGGCGCAATCGGCGCCGCGGCTGCGCCCGTGAAATCGGCGCCGGCGAGTGACGCGGCGAGAAGAACGGCAAAGGTGCGGGCCATCGGTCATCTCCCTCAAAATGGTGGGACCTCGTGATGAAAATGGCCTCGCGCGGGGGTGTTCGCCAGCAGCGCCGCAAAAAAATCACAGGATTCCGACCGCCTCAATGCAGCCAGGGATATTGCCGTCGCGCCAGCGCGCCATGGGTGACGCGCCAGGCCAGGCCCTGGACTGCAAGCGACCAGCCATAAGCGACCATCGCCGCGAAGGGCGCGGCGAGCGGCTCGCCGAACAGCGACCAATGCAGGAAACGCATGGCGAAGGCGAGCGGCAGGCCGTAAAGCGCTAGCAAACCGAGCGGGCGCCAGGTCAGGGCCACGGCACGACCGGCGGCGAAGGAGGCGAGGCCGCCGAGGATCATCGTGACGCCGACGAAAACGCGCGGGTCGCCGATGATGAAATTCGCGTTCAATGGCCGCCCCCTTCGAGATAGGCGGCGCGGATCTTGGGGTCGCGCAGCAGTTCGGCTCCGGGGCCCTGCATGGCGATGGCCCCGTTGACGAGCACATAGCCACGATGGGCGAGCTTGAGCGCGTGATGGGCGTCCTGCTCGACGAGGAAGACCGAGAGGCCTTCCTCCCGGTTGAGCCGCCGCACGACCTCAAAGATCTGCTTGCAGATCAGCGGCGCCAGCCCGAGCGAGGGCTCGTCGAGCAACAGGAGCTTGGGGCGGCTCATCAAGGCGCGGGCGATGGCCAGCATCTGCTGCTCGCCGCCCGAAAGCGTGCCGCCGCGCTGGACGGCCCGCTCCTTCAGGCGCGGGAAGATGGCGTAGACCCGTTCGAGATTATCCTCGAAACCGTCGAAACGCGTGACCGCAGCGCCCATCTGCAGATTCTCGAAAACCGTCATGCGCGGAAAAATGCGCCGGCCCTCCGGCGATTGCGCGATCGAAAGGCGGGCGATCTCATGGGTCGGCAGATCGGTGATGTCCCGCCCGTCGAACAGGATCCTGCCGCTGCGCAGGCGCGGCGCGCCGAAGACGCTCATCATCAGCGTGGATTTGCCGGCGCCGTTGGCGCCGATCAAGGCGACGATCTCGCCCTTGTTCACGTCGAGATCGACGCCCTTGAGCGCCTGGACCGCGCCATAGAAAGCGGTGGCGCCGCGAATGGAGAGCAGGGCGGTCATTGCGGCGGCCTTCGCTCCAGTTCGGCCTCGGCCGCGGCTTCGTCCGCCTCCTCGACGCCGAGATAGGCCGCGATCACGGCGGGGTCTTCGCGCACGTCGTTTGGCGCGCCGTCGGCGATCTTCTGGCCATAGTCGAGGACGACAATATGGTCGGAAATCGCCATGACGACCGACATGTCATGTTCGATGAGGAGCAGCGAGACGCGGTCGCGATCGCGGATCTCACGCAGCAGCCGGGCGAGTTCAGCGGATTCATGGTTGTTGAGCCCGGCGGCAGGTTCGTCGAGGCAAAGGAGGCTGGGCTCGGCGCACATGGCGCGGGCGATCTCCAGCCGGCGCTGGTCGCCATAGGGCAGTTCGCCCGCCGGATCGTTGGCGCGGGCGCGCAGGCTGATGCGCTCCAGCCATTGCTCGGCTTTCGCGACCGCTTTTTCCTCGGCGCGGCGGTAGATCGGCAGGCCGAGCAGGCCGAAAAAACCATAGCCCGAAGCGGGCGTCAAAGCGACATGCTGGGCGATGATCAGATTTTCCAGCGCGCTCATGCCGGGGAAGAGGCGGATGTTCTGGAAGGTGCGCGCGACCCGGGCTTTTTTCGCGATCTCATGGTCGGGCATGCGTTCGAGCAGGAACAGGCCCGCGCCGCCGTCGCGCCAGAATCGGCGCGACGAGGCGGTCAAAGCCTCGATCCGGCTCTCATCCCGCAGGCCGCTGGGCGAGAAAGCGATCCGACCCGCCGTCGGCTTGTAGAAGCCGGTCAGGCAGTTGAACAGGGTCGTCTTGCCGGCGCCATTGGGGCCGATCAGCGCCGTCACGTCACCGCGCCCGACCGCGAAGGACACGTCATTGACCGCGACGAGGCCGCCGAAGCGCATGGTCAGGCGGTCAACCCGCAGCAGCGGGTCGGCGATCCAGCGCGGCGAACTCATGGCCGGACTCCCGCGGCCGGCAGCGTGATCGTCGGCTGGCGCGTCGAGACAATGCCGCGCGGGCGGAAGTTCATCATCGCCACCATGGCGAGGCCGACCAGCAGCATGCGATATTGCGCGGGATCGAAATCCGGCCCGAAGATCATTTTCAGGAAATCGAGCTGGCGCAGCAGCTCCGACGCGCCGACGATCAGGGCGGCGGCGAGCGCCACGCCCCATTGCGATCCGCGCCCGCCGAGCACGACGATCGCGAGGATGGTCGCGCTTTCGTTGAAGGTGAAGCTCGACGGCGAGACGACGCCCTGGCGCAAAGCGAAGAGACAGCCGGCGATCCCGGCGAAAAAGGCGCCGAGCGCAAAGGCCGTGAGCTTGATATTGGCGGTGTCGAGACCGAGCGCGCGGCAGGCGATCTCATCTTCGCGCAAGGCCTCCCACGCCCGCCCGAGCGGCAGGCGCCGTAGCCGGATCGAGACGAAATTGGCGACCAGCGCCAGCGCCAGAACCACGAAATAAAGGAAGATGAGCTTGTGGACGGCCGCGAATTTCAGGCCGAAATGGGCGGCGAAGCCGCGCGGGCCGGGGATGAAGGGCAAGCCGAAGAAACTGATCGGCGGAAAGCCGAACAGGCCCTGCTCGCCATGGGTCACGACGTCCCAGTTGACGAGAACCACGCGGACGATTTCGGCGAAGGCGAGCGTCACGATGGCGAGATAATCGCCGCGCAGGCGGAGGACCGGGAAGCCGATGCAGAACCCCCAGAGAGCCGCGAACAGGCCGGAAACGGGCAGCAGGGCCCAGAAGGACAGGCCGGTGAGCGGCGCGAGCAAGGCATAGGCATAGGCGCCGACCGCATAAAAGGCGGCATAGCCGAGATCGAGCAGGCCGGCGAGACCGACCGCGATGTTCAGGCCCCAGCCGAGCAGGACGTAGAGCAGGATCTGGACGCCGAACGTGTCCACCCATTTGAGCGCCGCCTGCGGCCCGAGCAGGACCGGCATGAGCAGGGGATAGGCGATTAGCGCCGCGAGCCCGAGCGGCGCGAGCCACGGCCGGCGGACTGGCGCCTCGGGCGCCTTGACCGCCCGCAGGGGCCGGGGCCGCGCGGTCCAGAGCGTCAGCAGGAAGCGCAGGGCGAAGCCGAGCGCGCAGAAGGTGAGGAACAGCGGCCAGCGCGCGTTGAGCGTCAGCACATTGTTGAAATCGGGTTCGGCGCGGTAGGCGATGACCGGAAAGCCGAGGCCCGCGACGATCAGCGCAGCGACGACGCCGTCGCGGAAGGCGCGGGAGAGGAGGGGCTGCGGCGCGCTCAAGCGTCAGACCTTCTCGACATCGGGGCGCCCCAGCAGGCCGGAAGGCATGAAGATGAGGGTGACCGCCAGAAGCGAAAAGGCCGCGACATCCTTGTAGTCGCTGGAGAAATATTGGCCCCACAGCGTCTCGACGAGGCCGATGGCGAGGCCGCCGAGAACGGCGCCGGGCAGGGAGCCGATGCCGCCGAGCACCGCCGCCGTGAAGGCCTTCACGCCCGGCACGAAGCCGTCCGAGGATTTGACCACGCCATATTGCAGCAGGAACAGGGAGCCGGCGACCGCCGCCAGCGCCGCGCCGATGACGAAGGTGAGGGAAATGGTGCGGTTGACGTCGACGCCGAGCAGGGCCGCCATTTTGGCGTCCTGTTCGCAGGCGCGCTGCGCCCGGCCGAGCGAGGTCTTCTGCACCACGAACCAGAAGGCGGCGAGCAGGACGGCGGTGACCGCCACGATCAGGATCTGCTTGTAGGACAAAGTGACGTCGTAATCGCCGCCGCTCGTCAGCGGAATGATCTTGTTGAGCAGGGGCGGGATCGACTTGTTGTTCGGCCCCTGGGTCACCGTGACGAAATTGGACAGGAAGGTGGACATGCCGATGGCGGAGATCAGCGGCGCCAGACGGAAGGAGCCGCGCAGCCGGCGGTAGGCGACCCGCTCGATGACGAAATTCCACAAAGCCGTCAGGCACATCGAGCCGAACAGCACGGGCACGAAGGCGAGGCCCGCGGGCAGGCCGAGCATTTGCGTCAGGAGCAGCAGGAGCAGCAGGGCGATGAAGGCCGAGAGCATGAACACGTCGCCATGGGCGAAATTGACCATGCCGATGATGCCGAAGACCATCGTGTAGCCGATCGCGATCAGGCCATAGATCGAGCCAAGCGTGACGCCGTTGATGAGCTGTTGCAGAAAGATTTCCATTCGCGGTCCAGAATCAGCGCGGGCGCCAATTCACGCTAGCAAGGGCCGGGCCGCGCGGCAATCTTGGGACTTCAGCCGATTCGGGCGTGGCGATGGCCGTAGGAAAAATAGATCGCCATGCCGAGCGCCAGCCAGACCAGCAGCCGCGCCCAGGTCTCCCAGGGAAGGCCGGCCATCAGGCCGAGGCAGGCGAGCGCGCCGAGGGTCGGGATCGCCGGCGAGCCCGGAACGCGGAAGGGGCGCGGCCTTTCCGGATGGCTGCGGCGCAGATAGATGACCGCCACGCAAACCAGCGCGAAGGCCGCGAGGGTTCCGATGCTGACCATCTCGCCAAGCAGGTCGATCGGCGCGAGGCCGGCGATCGCGCCGACCAGCAGGCCGATCAGGCTTTGGCTCGCCGCCGGGGTGCGGAAGCGCGGGCTCACGCGGGAGAAAAAAGCGGGCAGGAGACCGTCGCTCGCCATGGCGTAAAGAATCCGCGTCTGGCCGAACAGCAGGACCAGAATGACCGTCGTCAGGCCGGCGAGCGCGGCGAATTTCACGGTGACCGCCAGCCAGGGCAGGCCAATGACGTCGATGGCCGCCGAAATCGGGTCGGGCCGGTCGAGCTTCTGGAACGGAACGACGCCGGTCAGCACCGCCGCGACGCCAATGTAAAGGGCAGTGCAGATCATCAGCGACGCGACGAGGCCGACCGGCACCGAGCGCTGCGGCTCGTGCGCCTCCTGCGCGGCGGTCGAGACGGCGTCGAAGCCGATATAGGCGAAAAACACCACCGCCGCGCCGCGCAGCACGCCGCTCCAGCCGAAATGGCCGAATTCGCCGGAATTCGCCGGAAGGAAGGGCGACCAATGGGCGGGAACGACATGGAGCCCGCCGACCAGGATGACGACCAGCACCACCGCCAGCTTGAAGCCGACCATGACATTGTTGACCCGCGCCGATTCGCGCGTCCCGAGGACGAGCAGGCCGGTAACGATCGCGACCACCGCCGCCGCCGGAACGTTGAACAGGCCGGTCACGCCCGCGATTCCGGTCGCGGCGCCCACCGGGGCGGTGAATTGCGGCGGTAGTCGCAGGCCGAGGCTCGCCAGAAGGCTGACGAGATAGCCCGACCAGCCGACCGCGACGGTCGCCGCGCCCATCGCGTATTCCAGCACCAGGTCCCAGCCGATGATCCAGGCGAAAATCTCGCCAAGCGACGCATAGACATAGGAATAGGTGCTGCCCGAGACGGGGATCAGCGCCGCAAGCTCCGCATAGCACAGGGCGACCACCGCGCAGGCGAGGCCGGCGAGGGCGAAGGACAGGATGACGGCGGGGCCGGCGTAGCGCGCCGCCGCCGCGCCCGTGAGCACGAAAATGCCGGCGCCGATGATGGCGCCGACGCCGAGCGCCGTCAGCGAAATGGGGCCGAGGCTTCGCGCAAGGCCGGCGCCGCGTGTTTCGCCGCCCTCGTCCGCGCGCAGATCCTCGATGGTCTTGCGCGCCAGAAATCCCCGCGTCATTCGCCCTCGCAAATTCAGGTCATCGTCATGCTAGCGTCTGGCCCGCGCAGGCGGCAAGGGCGATGGCGTTTGGCGGCGGAAGAACGCTGCGGGATTCTATCCGATGAAAGAGTCGATCTGGGACCACGCCAGGCGCGCTCCCGATCGCCAGACTTTTGGCCTGGATGGAACGCCCAATGAAGGAGCAGCTTTCCCGCGATGCGCCGTTGATGCTAATGACCGGACATGCTTGAAGGAAATTTGATGCTCGATCCCAAGGCCTATCGCGACGCGATGAGCGAAATCGCC
>JAJXYV010000158.1 GCA_021780435.1 Pseudomonadota bacterium | reverse complement strand
CCGAAACATGATATTATTTTTATAAGGTAGAAGTCGCCGCCGGGGACTTGAAGTTGACAGATGCGCTGTCCGGCAAAAGTTGCACGCCCTGCCGGGGCGGCGTCCCGCCGCTGACGCGCCAGGAAGCAGCAACCTACGCCTCGCAAACGCCCGACTGGCGTCTTTCGCCGGACGCCGACGGGATCGAGCGCCGCTTCCAATTTGGCAATTTCCGCGACGCCTTCGCTTTCGTGCGGCAAGTCAGCGACCTCGCCGAGGCCGAGGGCCATCACCCCGACATCGCCTTCGGCTGGGGCTACGCCACGATTTCGCTGCAGACCAGGAAGATCAAAGGCCTGCACGAAAACGATTTCATCATGGCGGCCAAGATCGACCGCCTTTTCGCCGCGCGCGCGGAAACCTGAGCGCGGCTCGTTTTCCCTTTTCAGGCAACCAATCGGGGCGACGGCGGTTATTGTCGGGCAGGAGCGGCCGGACGTCGTCGCAACCATCGTCGAATGAGCCGCCGCCCGCGGGAGAGTCCCGATGTCGCTACGAATCAATTCCGAAGCCCCCGACTTTACGGCCGAGACCACGCAAGGACCGATCCGGTTCCATGAATGGATTGGCGACGGCTGGGCGATCCTTTTCTCCCATCCGAAGGATTTTACGCCCATCTGCACCACGGAGCTTGGCTATATGGCCGGACTGAAGCCCGAATTCGACCGGCGGAACACGAAAATCATCGGCCTGAGCGTCGATCCCGTCGACAATCACGCCCGCTGGGCCGCCGACATCGCGGAAACCCAAGGCCATGCGGTCAATTATCCCATGATCGGCGACCCGGAGCTCAAAGTCGCCAAGGCTTACGACATGCTCCCCGAGGGCGCTGGCTCGACCTCCGACGGCCGCACCGCCGCCGACAATTGCACCGTGCGCTCGGTTTTCATCATCGGCCCCGACCGGAAGATCAAGGCCATGCTCACCTATCCGATGAGCAGCGGCCGGAATTTCGATGAAGTGCTTCGCCTGCTTGATTCCTGCCAGCTGACGGCGCGCCACAATGTCGCGACGCCGGTGAACTGGCGCCCCGGCGACGACGTCGTCATTCCGACTTCCGTTTCCGACGAACAGGCCAAGCAGAAATACCCGGGTGGCTGGCGCACGCTCAAACCCTATCTGCGCATCGTCGCGCAGCCGAGGAACTGACGGGGCGCGTTTGCGGGAGGCTGGCGCATGATCTTCGAGACCTTCGCGGCCGGAGGGTGCAAATCCTATCTCATCGGCTGCGACGCGACCCGGGCGGCGGCGCTCGTCGATCCGGAGCTTTCGCTGGTCGATCGTTATCTGGGGGCCGCCAGCCAGCACGGCGTCCATGTGCGCTTCCTCGTGGACACCCATACCCACGCCGACCATTTTTCCGCCAGCCGCGAACTCGGCCAGACTCTTGGCGCGCCCGTCGTCATGCACCGGTTGAGCCCCGCGCCCCACGCCAATCTGCGCCTCGACGACGGCGACATGCTGATTGTCGGCCAGTTGCGGCTGGAGGCGCTGCACACGCCCGGCCACACGCGGGATTCCATGTGCCTCGTCGTCGGCGACCGTGTCCTGACCGGCGATACGCTGCTGATCGGCGGCACCGGCCGGACCGACCTGCCGACCGGCGACCCTTACGCGCTCTATGAAAGCCTGTTCGGGAAGCTCCTGAAGCTGCCGCCGGAGACCCTGGTCTTTCCAGCCCACGACTACAAGGGGCGGACCAGCTCGACGATCGGCGCGGAAATCGCCGAAAATCCCCGGCTGCAGAGGAAGGAGCGCGCGGAATTCGTCGCCATGATGGAAAAGCTCGACCTTGCGGCGCCGACCCATCTGACCGAAGCGCTGCGCGCCAACATGAGCGGGGGCAAGACCGTCGCCCAGATGCTGGCGGAGGCCGCCGCGCATATTCCCTTCGTGTCGCTCGCAGCCCTGCACGAGCGGATCGGCGCCAACAGCCGCGACGTGGTGGTCCTCGACCTGCGTGAGAGCGACGCCTTTCGCGGCGGCCATATCCCTGGCGCCCGCCACCTGCCGCGTGGCCAGCTCGAATTGCGCGTCAACGCCGAACTGCCGGACCCAACCGTGCGCATCGTGACCTGCTGCGAATTCGGAAAGATCTCGACGCTGGCCGCCGCGACGCTGCGGGAGCTCGGCTTCGGCAGGGTCGCGGCGCTCGACGGCGGCGTCAACGCCTGGCGCGAGGCGGGCTATCCCCTTGAGACCTGAACGCCGTCATTCGGGCGGCTTCAGTCGCGCGGTGGAATGTCCAAAGACTGGCCTGGATAGATCAGATTCGGATCGTGGATCTTTCCGGTATTGGCCTGGAAGATCGAACGGTAGAGCGATCCTCGCCCCAGCTTCTGGCGGCTGATCCGCCAGAGCGTGTCGCCGCGCGCGATCGTCTTCGCCTCCCGCCCGACGGCTGCTTGCGCGGGAGACACCGATGGCGCCGCCGCGGTCTCCGACGGCGGCGCGGCGGCGGCTGGGGCTGTGGCTGGCGGCGCCTCGCCCTTTGCCGCCGGCGCAATCGTGAAGGCCGTGAGGTCGCGTTGCAAGCTGGGACCGCCGCCGGCGGGTTCGCCCCTCAGCGCCAGTTGATGCGCGCCGGCGGACAGGCGTGGCGGCAGGAAGACGAATTCCCCGGTCTTCGGATTGACATCCTCCGCCATCAGCGCCTGACCGTTGTCGAGAAGGGTCACGTGCGCGCCCGGCTCGGCGCGACCGGCGACGAGGACATCGCCATTCGGCCGGATGCGAACCACGTCGGCCAGCGGCGCTTCTGGCGCGGGAAGCGGCGCGATGGGCGCTGGCGTTTCGGGAGGACGCGGCGGCGGGGGCTCGCTCGCCGGGAGCCCGGCGGAGGCCGCGCTTTCAACCGGCGGCGGAGGCGCGAGCGCGGAAGGCGTCGGCGTTTGCATGCGCCACCATAGCGCCAGCGCCACAATGCACAGGACGACGCCCCCCGAAGCCGCCGCGACGCCCCATTGGCCAGCCTTGCCGTCCATCGATCCAACACTCCCCGAGCCCAGAGCCGGGATTCAAGGATAAAAGTCCTTGCGAAGCAACGGGGTTCCCGCGACTGCAAGCGATTTTGTCAATTTTTCGGCGCGCGCCCTATTTCTCCGCGGCGATCTGCTGGCGGAAAGGATGGGCGGGATAGGCCCCGAGGATGCGGACCTCCTCGCTGAAGAACTGCAATTCCTCCAGCGCGAGGGCGAGGCTGCGGTCCTCCGGGTGACCCTCGACATCGACCAGGAACTGGGTCGCGGCGAATTCGCCGTTGACCATGTAGCTTTCCAGCTTGGTCATGTTGACGCCATTGGTGGCGAAGCCGCCAAGCGCCTTGTAGAGCGCCGAGGGCACGTTGCGCACGCGGAAGACGAAGGTCGTGATCATCGGCCCCGGCCCACGCGGCTCGTCGCGCGGCTCGCGCGAGAGAATGATGAAGCGGGTCGTGTTGTGGTCCTCGTCCTCGACGAAACGGGCGAGCACGTCCAGGCCGTAAATCTCGGCGGCGAGCAGGGGCGCCAGCGAGCCGCGCGTCTTGTCGCCCCATTCCGCCACCTCGCGCGCCGAGCCCGCCGTGTCGCCGGTCGTGACCGGCTTGAGGTCATATTTGCGGATGATCTTGCGGCACTGCCCCAGCGCGTGGACATGGCTGTAGACGCTGCGCAGATCCTCGATCTTCGCGCCCTTGACGCCGAGCAGATGGAAATGGATCGGCAGGAAATATTCGCCGATGATGTAAAGGCCCGAACCGGGCAGGAAATGATGGATGTCGGCGACGCGCCCGGCGAGCGAATTCTCGATCGGGATCATGCCGAGATCGGCCCTCCCCTCGGAAATGGCGGCCAAGGCGTCTTCGAAACTGGCGCAGGGCAGCGTATCCCAGCCCGGATAGACGTCGGAACAGGCGATATGCGAATTCGCGCCCCGCTCGCCCTGATAGGCAATGATCTTCTTCATTTCCGGCTGTTTCTTTCGAGGATGTCGCGCGCGCGCTCAAGATCGTGCGGCGTGTCCACGCCGAGCGGCACGGTTTCGACGATTTCGACGTCGATGCGCATGCCGGCCTCCAGCGCGCGAAGCTGCTCCAGCTTCTCGCGCTTTTCGAGCGCGGAGGGCGGCAAGGCGACGAAGCGCTCGAGCGCCGCGCGGCGATAGGCGTAGAGCCCGATATGGTGGAACAGGTCGCCCTCGCCCCAAGGGGCGGTCGCGCGGGTAAAATAAAGCGCGCGCAGCCTTGTGGGCGAGAGCGGCGCGCCGACCGCCTTGACCACATTGGAATCCGTGCGCTCTTCGGGGCGCGAGATGCGCGCGGCGAGGGTCGCTATATCGACCGCCGGGTCGGCGAGCGGGGCGAGCGAGGCGCGAACGCTCGCCGGATCGATCGTCGGCAGGTCGCCCTGGAGGTTGACGACCACGCCATGGCGCCGCTCGGGATCATGGCTTTGCAGCGCGGCGAAGATGCGGTCGGAGCCCGAGGGCAGGTCCGGATCGGTGACGACCGCCTCGCCCCCCGCCGCGCGGATGGCGGAGGCGATTTCCGGCCCGTCGGCGGCGACGAGGACCGGGCCGATCCCCGCCTCGACCGCCCGGCGCCAGACCTGGACGATCATCGGCGCGCCGCACAGTTCGGCGAGCGGCTTGTTCGGCAGCCGCGTCGAGGCGAGCCGGGCGGGAATGACGACAAGCGCATTTTCGGACATGGTGGATCCGGACGTGGCGGAAATTGGCGCGCTGGGGCGTCATTTAACAGGTATTTCGCTGCTTATACGTGTTGCCAAGCATGAGGCAAAGCGTTTATCAGAAGCCCATCAGGGGAGATCGCCGTATGCTACTATTTGACTATCGAGTTTATGGCGCGCTGTTCGGCGCCATCCTGTTCGCCCTTTTCCTTGGCGTGTTCAGCAACGCGCTCGTCGTGAGCACGCCGGCCAATCCTCCGGGCTTCGATCTCCCCAGCGGCGCCGAACCCGCGAAAAAGGCGGCCCCCGTCGCCGCCGTCCCGCTGTCGCAATTGCTGGCCAAGGCCGACCCCGAAAAGGGCAAGGCGCTCACCAAGGTCTGCGCCACCTGCCACAGCTTCGACAAGGGCGCGCCGGCCAAGGTCGGCCCGAACCTCTACGGCGTGGTCGGCCGGCCGAAGGGCAGCATGGAAGGCTTCTCCTATTCCGACGGCATGAAGGCCAAGGGCGGAAACTGGACCTTCGAGGATCTCAACGCCTTCATCACCAGCCCGAAGACCTTCGTGTCAGGCACGAAAATGGGCTTCGGCGGCGAGCCCAGCGCCGAGAAGCGCGCCGACATCATCGCCTATCTGCGCACGCTGTCGGACAATCCGGTTCCGCTCCCCGCCGCGAAATAAGGGCGGCGCGACAGCGCATCACCAGGCCGGGGCGGACGCCCCGGCTTTTTTATTGCGGCGAACGCGCTCAAGGGGGCCAGCCCCCGACTTTTGACGACCGTGCGCGGGCGCGATAAACCCTGAGGTCGAAGCTCGTCATCCCACGATAAAGGGAAGTTCCGTGACGCAAAACGATCTGAGAGGGTTTCTTCCCGACGACCCGGACCGGCTGCAATCGGATTTCGTCAGACAAGCCCTGGATGCGCGAAGCGACCTCGAGAAATTCATGGGTTTTTTCCACGACGACGCGACCATCGCGATCGTCGGAGGAATCTATGACTATGCCTTCAGCGGCGTCTATCGGGGCCGCGAGAACATCCTGGCGCTCCTGAGGCGGATCGACGCCGAAATCGAGATGAGCGACCACAGGATCCTCAATCTCGTCGTCGATGGCGACAAGATCGCCCTGAGGCGCAGCACGCTGGTTCGCCACCGCGGCACAGCGGCGGCGCGGCGGCTCATCCTCGGGAATTTGGCGACAATGCGCGACGGCAAGGTCGCGGAGCTCCACGAATATGTCGACACCGCCTGGCTGAAGAAAATGTCCGGCGCGGACGACTGACCCGTGCGCTGACAGACCTCAAAGCTCGAAGCTCTGGCCCCGCTCTGGCAGGACGACATCGCCCGGGCCGATTTTGCCGGCGAAGACGCGCATGGCCGTTTCCTCGCCATGGACCAGGAAGGTGCGGCCCGGATTGGCCTTGGCGCGCCAGGCCAGCAGTTCAGCCTGGTCGGCATGGGCGGAAAAGCCGTTGATGGTATGGATATGCGCGCGAACCGCAACATTTTCGCCGAAAATGGTCACATGGCGCGCCCCGTCGATGATCTGGCGCGCCAGCGTGCCCTCGGCGGCGAAGCCTACGAAGATCACGCTTGAATCCTTGCGGTTGAGATGGCGCAGCAGATGGTGGCGGACCCGCCCGCCCGTGCACATGCCCGAGCCCGCGAGGATGACCGCGCCGCCGCGCAAGGCGTTGAGGGCCATGGATTCCGCCTTTTCGCGCGTGAAACGCAGCCCCGGCAGCGCGAAGGGATCGACATGTTCGGTGAAGAGCCGCGCCGTTTCCTCGTCATAGCATTCAGGATGCTTGCGGAAAATTTCGGTCGCGGAGATCGCCATCGGCGAGT
>JAJXYV010000262.1 GCA_021780435.1 Pseudomonadota bacterium | reverse complement strand
GGCCCGCCGCGCCGGTTGAAGGGACGGGCCGTCGGGTCTATGGACCTTTTTGAAACTTGCGGCGACAGCTATACTCAAAGATCGCCGCAACGCCAGTTTTTTGTCGCTTGAACACGGAGCAGGGGCGCCATGGCGCGACAGGCCGCCTTCTGGGCGCCGGAATTTTACGACGCGCGACGGGGCCGCCTGCGCGCGCGGGCGAAAATCGTCAAATCGGTCCGCGCTTTTTTCGCGCGCGAGGATTTCATCGAAATCGAGCCTTCGGCGTTGCAGGTTTCCCCGGGCAACGAAACCCATATCTCCGGCTTCGCCACGCGTTTCGAGACGCCGGGCGGCGCTTCCGCGCCTTATTACCTGCACAGCTCGCCGGAATTCGACTGCAAGAAGCTGCTGGCGGCGGGCGAAAAGCGGATTTTCGCTTTGGTTCACGTTTTCCGCAACGGCGAGCGGACCAGGCTGCACCATCCTGAATTCACCATGCTGGAATGGTACAGGGCGCGGGCCCCCTATCGCGTGCTGATCGACGATTGCGCCGCCGTGCTGCGCGTCGCGGCCGAAGCGGCGGGCGTTCGCGAATTCGCTTTTGCCAGCGCCCGGCTCGATCCCTTCGCCGCGCCCGAAATCCTGCCCGTGGCCGAGGCTTTCGCGCGTTATGCCGGCGTCGACCTCGCGGCTGTGCTCGAGGACCGCGCCGCGCTCGCGCGCGAGGCCGTCCGGCTTGGCGTCCGGGTCGCCGACGACGACCATTGGTCGGACCTTTTCAGCAAGATCGTTGCGGAAAAGATCGAGCCCAATCTCGGCCATGGACGAGCGACCGTCCTGATCGACTATCCGGCGAGCGAGGCGGCGCTCGCCCGGCGCAAGCCGGACGATCCGCGCTTCGCCGAGCGTTTCGAACTCTATGGCTGCGGCGTGGAGCTGGCCAACGCCTTCGGCGAATTGACCGATCCGGTCGAGCAGCGCCGCCGTTTCGAGGCGGACATGGCGGAGCGCGCCCGGATCTATGGTTCGGCCTATCCGCTCGATGAGGATTTTCTCGACGCCCTTGCCCTGATGCCGCCGGCCAGCGGCTGCGCGCTAGGATTCGACCGTCTCGTCATGTTGGCCACAGGCGCGGATCACATTGAGGACGTGCTCTGGGCGCCGGTCGCCGCCCCGGAAAGTCTGTCATGAATCGCCCGATCGCCCAGAAAACGCTGACCCGTCCCGACGAATTGATCGCTGCGGGTTTCGCCGGCTCCGACGAAAGAGCGGCGCTGGAAAGTCTCGCCGCCCGCTACAGCGTCGCCGTGCCGACGGGCGTCGCGGCGCTCATCGAGCGCCGCGACGATCCGATCGGACGGCAATTCCTGCCGGACGCCGCAGAGCTGACCATTCTTTCGCAGGAGCGGGCCGATCCGATTGGCGACGACGTTCATGAGGCGACCAAAGGGCTGATACACCGCTATCCCGACCGCGCCTTGCTGAAATTAACCAGCGTCTGCCCGGTTTATTGCCGGTTCTGTTTCCGCCGCGAGCGGGTCGGCGCCGGAACCGAGGGGCTGCTCGATTCCGCGGCGCTCGACTCCGCCTTCGCCTATCTCGCCGCCCATCGCGAAATCTGGGAGCTGATCGTCACCGGCGGTGATCCGCTCGCCGTTTCGCCGCGTCGCCTCGCCGAGCTTTCGGCGCGCCTGCAGGCGCTCGACCATGTGAAGATCCTGCGCTTCCACTCGCGCGTCCCGGCGCTGGCGCCGGAGCGGATCACGGACGAGTTGACCGCGGCCCTGCGCGCCTCGGGCAAGACCGTCTATGTCGCGCTTCACGTCAATCATCCGCGCGAACTGACGGACGAGGCGAAAGCGGCTTGCGCCCGTTTGATCGAAGCCGGGCTCGTCCTGGTCAGCCAGACAGTGCTGCTGCGCGGGGTCAATGACGATGTCGAGACGCTTTCGGCATTGATGCGCGCCTTTGTCGAGAATCGGATCAAGCCCTATTACCTGCACCATCCCGATCTCGCGCCGGGCACGTCGCATTTTCGCCTGCCGCTCGATGAGGGGCGGCTCCTGGTTCGCGCTCTGCTGGGACGTTTATCGGGCCTTTGTCAGCCAATTTATGTCGTGGATATTCCCGGCGGGCATGGCAAGGCGCCGGCGGGGCCCGATTATTGGCGGCGCGACGGCGCACGCTGGCAGGTTGAAGATTGGCGCGGAATGGTCCACGCCTACGCTGACCCACCCGGTCCCGACCGTGACGAAACCTGAACGCCTTGCTTTTGGCGGATTTCCGGCCATTGTGGCGCGCCAGACGATAGTGGAGAATCCTTTGACGCGTTTCTTTTCCCGCGTCCTGCTCGCAAGATTCGCGGTCGCCGCTCTGGTCCTTGCCGTGGGAGGGCCGGCTTTCGCCGCGCCGCCGAAATTCCAGGCCGCGCACGCCGAACGCCTGGCCCAGGCCGCGCCCGCCGTCGCGCCGCCGTCCGCCGCGGCGGAAGCGCCGCCGCCCGGAGATCCGGCGGCGATTCTTGATTCGGTCAAGCAGAGCCTCGACAAGATCGACGTCCAGTTGGCGGTCGACAGCATGACCGACAAGGAGCTGGTCAAGCTGCGATCCTCGCTTGATCCGATCTCCGGGCAGATCGAGGGCGTCATTTCCGACGTCTCTCCGAAGCTCGCGGCGGTCAAGGCGCGGCTCGACCAGCTCGGTCCGCCGCCGGACCCCAAGGCGAATCCTCCGGCCGCGCCGGAAGACCATGCCGTGACCCAAGAGCGCGTCGACCAGCAAAAGCTTTATGCGGCGCGCGACGACCTCATCAAGCGCGCGAATGTCGCGCAACTGCGCGCTGACCAACTCGCCGCGCAGATCGCGGACCGACGGCACGCGCTTTTCGCCAGCGCCGTCTTCCAGACCTCCTCCAGCATCCTTTCACCGAATCTCTGGATGGACGCTGTCCACGACATGCCGCGCGGCCTGTCGGCGGCGCGTGTGACCTTTTCGGAGGTCATGGATCAGGCGTCCGACGCGCTCTCGGGACGGTCGGCCTGGCTGTTCGGGCTTTCGCTGATCGCGCTCGGCGCATTCGTCGCCGGCGCGATCTTCGTCGCCCGGCGAGTCATTCCCCGCGAGAAAACGGGACGCCCGCCGGATGAGCTGCAAAAGGCCGCCGCGGCTTTGTGGACGGCCTTCGCCATCGCGGCCATTCCCATCGCCGGCGCGACCGCCCTTTACACCCTGGCCTCGTGGTTCGGCCTCGCCGTCCAGGACGTAAAGCCGCTGTCCGACGCCCTGTTTCGCGGCGCGGTCGGCGTTGCTCTGACGATCGGTCTCGGCGTCGCCATTCTTGCGCCCAACCGACCGCTGTGGCGGCCGATCGATCTCTCGGACCGGGTCGCGCAGCGGCTGATGAAGCTGCTGATCGTCCTGATCGTCCTCATCACGCTCGGCAAATTGTTCGAGGCTTTCGATGACGTGATCGGCGCCTCGCTTCCCGTTTCGGTCGCCGCGCGCGGCATTTTCGCCTTGCTGGTCGGCGGGACGCTGGTCCGCGGCCTTTACGGGATTGTTGCGCCGCCTGAAAACGCGGAAGATTCGGATCACGGCCATCCGCCGAACCTCGAGGACGAAAGCCCTTGGTGGCCGGCGATCCGGTTCGCCGCCTGGGCCGCGACCATCGCGGTGATCGGCGCCGACCTTTTCGGCTATATCGCGCTGTCCTCCTTCATCGTCGATCAGATCGCCTGGGCCACCTTCGTCGCCAGCCTGCTGTTCCTGTTCCAGAAGATGGTCTCGGAAGCGCTGGAGCGCGCCTTTCGCCCCAATTCGCGCCTCAGCCGGGCGCTTCTCGCCAGCGTCGGCCTGCGCCGCGAGAGCCTGGCGCAGATCGGCGTGCTTATGTCGGGCGTCGTCACCCTGACGCTCTTTGCCGTCGCCGGCTTGCTGATTCTCGCGCCCTGGGGCCTGCAGTCGCACGACATGGTCGGGGCGATCGAATCAGCCTTCTTCGGCTTCAAGGTAGGCGACGTCACCATCTCGCCCTGGGGATTGTTGATCGCCCTCGGCCTGTTCGCCGCCGGCTATACGATCACCCATACGATCCAGAACTGGCTGGAGAAACGCTATCTGCCGCTGACCCAGATCGATCAGGGCCTCAAGGCCTCGATCCGCACCAGCGTCGGCTATGTGGGCCTGTTGCTGTCTCTGTTGTTCGCGGTCGCCTTTGTCGGAATCAATCTCGAAAAGGTCGCCCTCGTCGTCAGCGCCTTGTCCGTCGGTATCGGCCTTGGTCTGCAGGGCGTGGTGAACAATTTCGTCTCCGGCCTGATCCTGCTCTGGGAGCGGGCGGTCCGGGTCGGCGATCTGGTGGTGATCGGCGAAGACCAGGGCGTCGTCCGGCGCATCAATGTGCGCGCGACCGAGATCGAGACGCCGGATCGCGCGACGATGATCGTCCCCAACGGCAATCTCATGGCCGGCGTCGTCAAGAATTTCGTGCGCGGCGACCGCCTGGGCCGCATCAAGATCCCGGTCCAGGTCGTTCCGGGCTCGGATCCCGAAAAAATTCGTGAAATCCTGGTCGACGCCGCCAAATCGCACGAGGAAATCGTCGGCATTCCGGCGCCTCTGGTTCTGTTCACCAGTTTCGGCTCGTCTTCGCTCGATTTCGAACTGGTTTGCTTCGTCGAGGATGTGGAGCGTTCGGGCCGGATCAAGAGCGATCTGCTCTACGCCATCTATCGCGGCCTTGCCGACGCGCAGGTCCAGCTGGCGACGACGAGCACGTCGCTCGATCTCGACGTCTCGCAGATCGAGCCGCTGATCGAGCGCTATTTCGCCGCGCGCCCGGACATCAAAACTTAATCTTCTTGCCGCATGTCCATGCCGTTCGCCACGACCGGAAGACCGAACTTGCCCCGCCTTCGCCTTGCCCTCGTCTGCACTCCCCTTTTTCTGTTGCTGGCCGGTTGCGCCGAAACCGTCGCGCCGCCCGCAGCGCCCGAGGCGAGCCTCTATCAATCCATGGCCGCGCCCGGCGCGCATCTCGACGCCGCGGCGGCGCGCGACATGATCTCGCTCTATCGCCGCAACAACGGGCTCGGCGCGGTCGCGCTCGATCCCGGCTTGATGGCGCAGGCGCGGGCGCAAGCGGACGCGATGGCCGCGCAGGACAAGCTCAGCCACGAAGTGCGCGGCTCTCTGACCGATCGCCTGAACCACGCCGGCTATGAGAAATCAGTGGCGGTGGAAAATGTCTCGGCAGGCTACGACACGACGGCCGAAGTCTTTTCCGGCTGGCGCAACTCCCCGCCACACAACGCCAACCTGCTGGCGCCCAGAATGACGCGCATGGGCATTGCCGCGGCCTATAATCCGAAAACCCGCTACAAGGTGTTCTGGGCGCTGGTGATGGCCAACTGAGCGGCGTCACTCCGCAGGGACGAATTCGCCCTCGTTTTCGGCCGGGCCGAGCCAGCGGCGCAGGAAGGCCGAGGTCCAGCGCGCGACCGCGCCGTCATACTGGAACCAACCGTCGATGTGGCGCTCGCGCTTCTGGGCGCCGGGCTGGTTCATGCGTTCATGGGCGACCACCGTCCATTTGCAGATCATGGCGTAGGTGACGTCCGGGTGAAATTGCAGTCCGAAAGCCCGTTCGCCGACCTGGATCGCCTGGGCCTCGAAATCCTCGCCCTCGGCGAGCAGCACCGCGCCCCTCGGGCAGTCGAAGCCTTCGCCGTGCCATTGATAGACGCGGTTGGGGAAGGCGCAGTCGCACAGCGATTGGCCGCATTCGGTCGGGTGGATCGGATAATAGCCGACCTCGACGCGGCCCTCGGGATGGGCCCCTACCTTGTGGCCGAGGTGGCGCGCCAGCATTTGCGCGCCAAGGCAGATGCCGAGAAAGGGCTTTTCCTCCTTCAGCGGCGCGCCAATCCAGTTGATCTCGCGCTTCAGCCAGTCTTCCTCATCGTTCACGCTCATCGGCCCACCGAAGAACACTGCGCCGGAATGGTCGGCCATGGTCGCGGGCAGCGGGTCGCCGAAGCGCGGGCGGCGGATGTCGAGCGGCGCGCCCAGTTCGCGCAAGAGCCGCCCGATCCGGCCGGGCGTCGAGTGCTCGCCGTGCAGGACGATCAGCACGGGCTTGCGCGGCGGCGGCGAAAACGGGTTGGCGGACCATTGCATGTTCAGGAAGGCTCCCGTTCTCGGCGGCGCAACTGCAGCGAAGCGACGGTCGCCAATGTGGCGGCCTTGGGTGTGAGAGGCGCGGACCAGGCCATGATCTTGGCCACGACGCCCGGGACGACGACGCGCTTGCCCGCCATCATTCCGCGATAGGCGATATCCGCCACTTCCGGCGAAGAAAGGGCGAAGCGGAAGAGGCCGCTCATCTTCGGCGAAAACCGCGCCCGCTCCTGGAAACCCGTGGGCACGGGGCCGGGGCAAAGCGCGGTCACGGTCACGCCGCGCGGCGCCAGCTCGACGGACAGCGCTTCGCTGAAGGACAGGACAAAAGCCTTGCTGGCGTAATAGACGGCCATGCCCGGGCCCGGCATGAAGGCGGCGACCGATGCGACATTGAGCAGGCGCCCTTTCGCCTCAATAAGTTTCGGCGCGAAAAGGAGGCTCAATTCGGTGAGGGCCCGGATATTGAGGTCGATCATGCCCAATTGTTCGGCAATTTCGCCCTGCGCAGCCGGACCCAGCACGCCAAAGCCGGCGTTGTTGACGAGAATGTCGGGCGCGGCGCCGGCAGCATTCATGGCGTCGGCCAGCAAGCCGACTGCGCCGGCCTGAGTCAGGTCGAAATCGAAAACAAGCGGACGCGGATTTTGCTGACCCGGCAAGGCGGCAAGCTCGTCGGCGAGGGCGTCGAGCGTCGCTCGATTGCGCGCGACCAAGGCAAGGTCGTGGCCCTTCCCAGCGGCGACGCGGGCAAGATCGGCTCCGATCCCGCCTGACGCTCCGGTAATCAGCATGACGCGGCGTGCGGCGCTCATGGCTTGTCCCCTTTTGGCGCGGCAGGCGTTTCCGCGTCCCACGGCCCCGGCGCGTCCGGGTCGCAGCCATGCTCCTCGCGGACCTTGCGCCGCATGGCGAGGCGTTCGCGCGCGGGCACTCCCAGCAGTTCGGACACCCGCCAGATGATGTTTTCCTCGAATTCCTGGACCATGCCGTCGGCATAGGCGACGGTCCACATCATTTCGATCAATCGCCGCCGGTCGGGGCCGCTCATCGAATGTTTCAGCACGGAGGTGAAGCCGTAGAGGTCGACGGCCTCGCGGTCGCGCTCACGGGCCTCGGCGAGCAGGCTTTCCGCGGAGTCCGGATCGAGTTCAAACCGTTGCTGCAACAGCAGGAGAAGCGCGCGCTTTTCGGAATCGGTGAAGAAGCCGTCGATTTCGGCGACGTGGACGAGCAGGGCCGCGGCGGCCACGCGCAATTCCGCCTCGCCGAAATCCCGCTCCTCGGGTTCGGCCCCGGTCAATTCGTCAATGAACTGCCGCAACCTTTCAAACATCGGACGACCCGGACAAGACACATCTTGCCCAAAGATGGACTCTGCTTTCTGAAGGAAGCATTAACCATGCCGGAAAAGCCGGGCAATCGGCATTTTTACCTTCGCCGCCGCGCAAAATTGCAACGGCGGCGCGCGGTCAACGAATTCCATCACTTCTTCTTGTTCTTGGCTTCCAGCTCGGCCTTGAGCGCGGCGAGCTTCGCGAAGGGCGAGTCGGGATCGACATGCTTCTCGCGCGGCGGGCGCTTTTCAAACGACTGCGGGCGGTCGCCGCCGCGCTGGTCGTCGCGTCGCTTGCCGTCGAACTTGCCCTCGAATTTGCGGCGGCCTTCGAAGCGCGGCTTGCCGCCTTCGCGGCGCGGGCGCTCCCCTCGGGGCGCGGCGCCCTCCGCCGGCTGGCCCTCGGCTTGCGCCTCTCCGGCCGGACGCGCGACCTGTCCGCCGCCTTGGCCGCCATGATGCGGACGGCGCGGGCCGCCGTGGCGGCGATGCGGTTGCTCCTGGCCCTGCTCGCGTCGGCGGCCATGGTGGCGCTGCGGCCGCCAGATCTCGATCAGGACCGGCTCGGCGGGCGCAGCTTCTTCGGCGGGCGCTGCTTCGCCTTCGGCCGGCGCGGCGGTTTCATCCTCTGCGGCGGCCGGTTCAATCTCCAGCGCGGGCGCTTCTGCCACCACGGCTTCGGCAGGAGCCGGAATTTCAGCAGGCGCCGCTTCCGTCTCGACGGCTTCGGCGGGCGTCGCTTCCGGTTCGGCCGGTTCGACCGCGGCCTCGGGCGCCTCTACGGCTTCGCTCGATTCCGGGGGCGTCTCCGCCTCGGCGGCGGCGCTTTCGAGCGCTGGCTTCACCGGTTCCGTCGAGGCCTTGGGCAGCAGCGGGACGGTGATCGCCGGGCCGGGCCGGGTTTCGCTGGCATAGCCGAGCGATTTGAGAATCGCCGCGAAGCTTTCGCCAGAGCAGCCCGCCAACGAGGTCATGGCGACGGTGACGATGAAGCCTTCGCCGTCGGCCGCGCCGGGAGGCGGATCGCCGGCGGTGACGCCGGGGCGATAGGCGATCGCTGGCCGGATCAGATCGGCGAGACGTTCGAGAATGTCGACGCGCACGGCGCGCTCGCCGCAGACCCGGAAGCCGGCGGCGCGGTACAGGCCGCGATTGAAGCTGGCGTCGGCGGCAAAGGAGGTGCGGCCGGAAGACGCGAGATGGGCGACCTCGTCAATGCCCTTCACAGTCTCCAGGCCGCCATGATTGAGCGCCCAGAGCTGGGCCGCGAGCGCGCGGGGCGCCGGCTTGAGCAAAGCGGGGAGATAGAGGTGATAGGCGCCGAAGCGCACGCCGAACTTGCGCAGGGCGGCGCGGCCATCCTGCGGCAGCGTCTTCATGTCCTCGGCGACGCGCGAACGCTCCAGCACGCCGAGCGCCTCGCCGATCTGGAAGGCGATCCCGCGCGCGACGCCTTCGAGGCCGTCGCCGATCTCCAACTCCTCCAAGGCGCCGAGCAGTTTCTTGACATGCTGCGCCAGCCAGAGGTCGAGCCGGTTCTGGGCCATTTCCAGCTGGGCGCCCGACAGATGCTCGTCGGCGATCAGCCGCGCGCGGGGCTTCAGGATGTGGTCGCCCGCCGCGATCCGTCCGACCGGCTCGCCGAGCCAGCGGATGATCCCGTCATTGGCTAGGACGAAAGCCTCATCCACCGCCTCATGGACGCGCCGGGCGCGGGCCTCGATCTCCGTCGCCAGGGCTTTCTGCGCCGCGGCGTTCAGGGTCTTGGCCTCTTCGCCCTCGGCCTGGGGATCGGGCGTGAAACAGAAGCCCTGGAGGGAGCCGACGTGGTGACCCTCGACCATGACCTGGCCCGTGGCGGTGACTTCGGCTTCCAACATCGCGTTCTCTCTCAGGCGGCGCATCAGGACGCTGGCGCGCCGGTCGACAAATCTCTGGGTCAGACGCGCGTGCAAAGCGTCGGACAGATTGTCCTCTACCTGACGCGCGACGCCCTGCCAATGCTCTGGATCGTTCAACCAGTCATTACGGTTGGCGATAAAGGCGCAGGTGCGCGCCTGATTGATGCGCGCCGAGAGGGCGTCGATGTCCCCGTCGGTGCGGTCGAAACTCGCGATTTGGCGCGCGAACCAGTCGTCCGGGATGCGTCCGGCGCGGACGATGAAGCCGAAAACGGTCATCACCAGATCGGCGTGAGCGGCCGGAGAGGTCTTGCGATAATCGGGAATCTGGCAAACATCCCAGAGCCTTTCGACATCGGCGCGGGTCTTGGCGTTGCGCCGCACCTTCTCGTCGCGCGCCGCGGCTTCGAGCGCGATCTGGTCCTCGGCGATCGGCGCGCGCGACAGTCCGGGCAGGTTCGGCGTCACTTCGAGCGAGGCGATCAGCGCGTCGATCGATGAAAAATCCAGCGCGGCGTTGCGCCATTGCAACATGGAAACCGGGTCGAAGGCATGGGCCTCGATCATCGCCGCCAGTTCTTCGTCGAAGGGCGGGCAGCGTCCGCTGGTCCCGAAAGTGCCGTCGCGGGTATGGCGGCCGGCGCGGCCGGCGATCTGGCCGAATTCGGCGGGGGTTAGCCGGCGGTGCTGGTAGCCGTCGAATTTGCGGTCCGAGGCGAAGGCGACGTGGTCGACGTCGAGATTGAGGCCCATGCCGATGGCGTCGGTTGCGACGATATAATCGACATCCCCATTCTGGTAGAGGTCGATCTGGGCGTTGCGGGTGCGCGGGCTCAACGCGCCAAGCACGACGGCCGCGCCGCCGCGCTGGCGGCGGATCCATTCGGCGATGGCGTAGACGTCCTCGGCGCGGAACGTGACGATGGCGCTGCGCCGGGGCAGGCGGGCGATCTTGCGGTCGCCCGCGAAGGCGAGTTGCGAGAAGCGCGGGCGCGAATGGATCCTGATCCCCGGCAGCAGGCGCTCCAGCGCCTCCTGCATCGTTCCCGCGCCGATCAGCAGGGTTTCATCGGTCCCGCGCCGGTGCAGGATGCGGTCGGTGAAGACATGGCCGCGATCGAAGTTCGCCGCGAGCTGGATCTCGTCGATGGCGACGAAGGGCAGGTCGAGGTCGCGCGGCATGGCCTCGACGGTCGAAACCCAGTAGCGCGGGTTCTTCGGCTTGATCTTTTCCTCGCCGGTGATCAGGGCGACGGCGTCCGTCCCGACCTTGGCGGCGACCCGGTTATAGACCTCGCGCGCCAGCAGGCGCAGCGGCAGGCCGATCATCCCCGCCGGATGGCTCAGCATCCGCTCGATGGCGAAATGAGTCTTGCCCGTATTGGTCGGCCCCAGGACAGCCGCGACATTTGCGGCGCTCTGGCGGTCGCTCGGGCGCGCCGCCTCGGGCGGGGCGTTGCGGGGCGGGAAAGAAGCGTTACGGATCGGACCAACCTGCGGCGACGTCGGCGCCCGGGCGCGGGCTCGGCGCTCTTATTAGCGGGATCGGGGGGCGGAATTCCATAAAATTCGCAGGCGAAGGAAAAGGAAGCGCCGGACCGTCCGGCGCCGGGGCCTTGAGCCAGGCGCGGCGCCGGCTCGCGAGGATTTGAACAGGAGGCTGCGGCGCAGAGCTCGTCGGATGTCGGATTTGCGGCTCGCCGTTTTGGCTGTTCGGTCCGCAAATCTTATCGGCCTGTTTCGTCCTGAAACGATTGTCGCGCGTCAATTCACGTTAAATCAACAAGTTGCGCCAGGCAGGCGAAAGGAAGACGGCTCAGCTGTTAAGGGAACGAACCTTGCGCGAACGAATCGCGGCCGAATCGCTGACGAATGGTGAGTCTGTATTTGTTCGCGCCACATATAGGCGCCGGGAACGAAACCGACGCCAAGGATTGAATCCTTGCGTCCGCCTCGCGGCGCGGGGCGGGATCAGGCGCGGACTCGAAAGGCGGTATTTGTCAATCGTCGCGTCAGGGCGAAAAGCGTAGCTCCGACGCCTCGATCACAGCGGTTCCGGCCATGGTCATCAGCGAGACCCGATAAGGCACGACGAGGCGCAGGTTGGGCGCCGGGGCGAGCCAGATGTCCATGTCCTTGTTCTCGGCCATGAACTGCGTCGCCTTGTTGGACGGCTTGTGCCCGGCGATCGGGATATAGCGGGCCGAGCAGACCGTCACCGGTCCGCTATAGCCGCTGGTCTTGATCTCCTTGACGCCCACATAGTCCAGCGCGACGTCGAAGCGCGTATAGCCGTCGAAGACCGGGACGCGGCGGTTGCAGGCGGCGGGGCCGACCGTGCTCGCGCCTTCCGGCACCGGCATGATGAAGGCCGAAAGCGGGTCGATGATGTCGCGCTTGCTTGCCTCGGTAAGCGGCACGCGCTCCGGATTCCGGCTGTCGTCCCAGGGTGGGGAATATTGGACCTGGCGGACGGCGCCTTCGCTCATCGCCATGCGCAGCGTGCGGGTTTCGCGCGAATTGGAGGCGATCGTGGCGTAGCCGGCCGGGGAAATCGCCCCGCGCTGATAATCGCCCGAAGACGCGAGCGCCATGCGCAGGTTGGAGATCATGGCCGCGACGCCGGTGAGCCGGACGTTCAGGGCGACCTTGTAATGGCTCTCCGCCACCGAGGCGCTGGCGATTGCGACGCCGATCGGCACGCCGATCAGCGAGACGCGGTAATTGGCGTGCATGTTTTCCGCGCGCGCCGCGCCCGCGGGCGCGGCAACCGCCAGCGCGCCGGCGACAAGGGCGAAGCTGCGGGATGCGAAACCTTTCATTCGGACGGCCTTCGCGGCGCGTCCCCCGTCCTGTCATGGGGGGTGGGGCGCGCCAAACTGATTCGACTCGATAGCGCCAGAATATAATGGCGAGGCCGTGACGGCGCCAAATTCTTTGCCCGCGCTTGTTGCGCGCGCGAAATCGGCGGCCGTCGCGCGCTTTGACGAGCCCCTCGGCGAAATTTCACAAAGCGGGGCCAAGCCTCTTGCCGCGAACAAAAGGCGCCGCTATAAGGCGGGCCTCCAAGTCGAAGCGGACTTGGTCGCCGCGGAATGACCGCCGGCAATGTCGGAGTGTAGCGCAGCCTGGTAGCGCACCTCGTTCGGGACGAGGGGGTCGGAGGTTCGAATCCTCTCACTCCGACCATTTTCACCAAATTTGCGAAACGCGAAAAATCGCGGTCAAATCGATTGAAGCGGCGTCTTTCCGGCGTGCGCGCCCTTGACCTTTCGCGGCCGGTCGCTTATAGACGCGCCTCCATGAACCGTCCTGCGGCGAACGGAAGTTCCAGCGGGCTCGCGCCGTTTCAAGGTGGCCTGAGCGCCATCGTCGGCGCGGGTGAGGCGGCGGTCTCACGAATTTCGGCCGCAAGGCCTTTTGTTTCCGGCGCGAGCCGGCGCTGCCTTTTGCCGGCGCGTAGAGGAAGTCGAAAGGAAGTTCAAATGTCCCGCCGTTGCGAATTGACCGGCAAGGCCGTTCAGACGGGTAATCTCGTCAGCCATTCCAACCGCAAGACCCGGACCCGTTTCCTGCCGAACCTGGTCAATGTCTCGCTGATCTCGGACTCGCTGCAGCGTTCGGTGCGCCTGCGCGTCGCCGCCGCCGCCCTGCGTTCGGTCGAGCATCGCGGCGGCCTCGACGCCTTCCTGCTCAAGGCCCGCGACGCCGAACTGTCGATCGACGCCCTCAAGCTGAAGCGCGAGATCGTCAAGAAGGTCGCCGAAGCGCAAGGCGCCGCCTGAGCTTTTCTGCCGACCAAATGAAAAAGGCGGGCTTTCGGGGCCCGCCTTTTTCATTTTCAGACGCCCCTTTTCAGAGCACGTCGACCGGCGCGCCGACGGGGACGCGGTCATAGAGGTCGATCACGTCCTGGTTCATCATCCTGATGCAGCCTGACGACACGTTCTGGCCGATGGTCCAGGGCTCGTTGGTGCCATGGATGCGGTACATCGACGAGCCGAGGTAAAGGGCGCGGGCGCCGAGCGGATTGTCCGCGCCGCCGTCCATGTGGCGGGGCAGGTCTGGCCGCCGCTTGAGCATTTCCGGCGGCGGCGTCCAGCCCGGCCATTCCGCCTTGCGGCTGATCGTCTTATGCCCGGCCCAGGCGAATCCGGGGCGGCCCACGCCGATGCCATAGCGCATGGCGCGGCCCGGAGCGGTCACGAGATAGAGATAATGGTTCGGCGTGTCGATGATGATCGAGCCGACCTTGTGGCCGGTCGGATAATCCACCTCGCGGCGCATATATTCCTGAGGAATTTCCCGGCTTGGCTGAACGGGGGAGAGCGAGGCCTGCATATTGCTCGCCGGGACATGGTTCACCATCACTCCGGGCGCGTAATTCATCGACCGCGCCGAGGACATGTATTGTGGATCGGCGGCGCGCGGCGCCATTCGGCCGCCGGTGACCACGAATTCGATGAACCCGCCGCCAAGGTTTTCAGCATGGGCGGGCGCAAGCGAAAGGGCGAGGCCGCAGGCGGCGACGCCAAGCAATGGACGCAAATTCACCGCCAGTTCTCCCGTGATCGTGACTTGCGGCAAGTATAAACCTTAAAATTTGAACGAAAACATTTGCCTGTTGTTTTGGTTATCCAAGTCGTAATGGTAAAAGAAGCTTGAACAGGCCGCCCTTGCGGCTGAGGCGTTCGATCGCTGGCGCCAATTTGTCCAAAAAGGCCGAGCGCAGGCCGGCGACGTCGAAGGCGGCGACGATCAGGATATAGAAGGCGCCGGCGAGGGACATCTGGGTTAGCATCAGGGCGAACCCCGGCCGCAGGGCGCGCAACGACCCGCCGAGCGCCGCCATGCCGAGGCAGGCGACCAGGGTCAGGGCAAGGTCGCGCAGGCGCGGCCATTTCGGCGCATTGGCGCTGGCGAAGCCGATCAGCACGATAAGGCCGACGCCGAGCGCGAGGCTCTGGGCGACGGCGAGGCTCGAGGCGTCGTCGCCGCGCGGCAGGGTCAGAATGAAGAGCGGATCGGCGATGCAGGCGGAGAGCGCGGCGGCGACCATCGGCAGGGTCTTGCGCGCGAGCTGGAAGATCGCGTTGATCGAGAATTGCGCCAGGCCGTAACAGAACAGCCCCGGCAGCATCAGGCCGAGGAAATGGGCGAAGGGGCCGCGAAAAGCCTGCGGCACGATCAGAACCTCGATCGAAGGCAGGACGATCCAGATCCCGACGCAGGCCGGCGCCAGAATGGCGAAGACGATGGCGATGTTGCGCGCGACCTGGTCGCGGGCCGTTTCCTCGCCATGGACGTCATGGGCGCGCACGGCGATCTGGAACAGGAGCACGTCGAGCGCCGAGCCAATGGCCATGACGGCGCGCAGGCCGAGGTCATAGGCCAGCGCGAAGCGTCCGGTCTCGGCGAAGCCGAAGAAACGGGCGGCAAGGTCGCGGTTGGCGAGCGGGATAAGCTGGTACAGCACGACCGCCGCGACGATCGGCGCCGCATAGCCGGCGTAATGGCGAACGAGCGACGGGTCCGACGCCTTCATCCCGGCGCCTCGGTCCGCCAGGCGCGCGCGCCAGATGAGCAGCGAGCCGAGCAGGCTGGACATGCCGGCGACGAGCGCGACCCTGGCCGAGCCGGTCGCCCAGGCGCCGCCGGCGGTCATGACAAGGGCCAGCAGATTCTTGGTCACGATCACGCGGATATAGAGCCGGTCGTCGAAGCGGGCGCGCACAAGGGCGGTCTGATAGTCGAACAGGCCATTGGCGATCGAGGCGGCGCAGGCCAGGGCGAAGAGATCGCGCGGCAATGAAAAGACCGGGCCGAACAAGGCGAGGGCCAGCGTGAAGGGAATGAACAGCAGCGCGCCCCAGGCGAAGGCGGCGTCGAGCGTGGCGCGGATTTTCGGCTCTTCGCGCCGGGTGCGCTCTGAATAGAAGCGGACGGCGCTTTGCCTGATCCATTCGAAGGCGAGGGTCTGCCCGAAGGTCATGACCGCGATGGCCAGCGCGAACTTGCCATATTCCTCCGGCCCGAGAAATTTGGCGACGATGAGCCCGACGATCAGGTTGAAGATCGTATTGACGAGAAACGTCAGGACGACGCTCATTCCGAAGGTCCTGTGGCGGAAATGCGGGCGCTGGCGCCGGCAGTCATGCGCGCAATCTAGCCTCATGTCGATAAGAAAGTCTTTTTCGCGCCGCGTGCGCGGCGGGGCGCGCCTCTCGCGCGATCGTGTCTTTCCCGCCCTTGACTTCCGTTTGGACGGCTCCTATCTACCCAGCAGCCTGCTGGCACTCGTTGATGAGGAGTGCCAACAGGCGTTCCCTTTTATGCCCCGGCCCTTTCAGGCCGCGCCGGCTCAAATAACAGGATAGTCACATGGCCTTCCGTCCCCTCCATGACCGCGTCGTCGTCAAGCGTCTCGATAGCGAAGCCAAGACCAAGGGCGGCATCATCATTCCCGACACCGCCAAGGAAAAGCCGCAGGAAGGCGAAGTCGTCTCCGTCGGCGCCGGCGCCCGCGACGAATCCGGCAAGCTGGTTCCCCTCGACGTCAAGGCCGGCGACCGCGTGCTGTTCGGCAAGTGGTCCGGCACTGAAGTCAAGATCGACGGCGAAGACCTGCTGATCATGAAGGAATCCGACATCCTCGGCGTCGTCGCCTGATTTTTGTCTTGCCGTGGCCTGGCCACGGCGCCCGCCGCGCCAGTCGGCGCGGACAGGATCGGTCCTCTTCGACGTCCGATCCTGTTCAGGTTTACTCGCATTCTCTCAGGAGCTTGATCCATGGCTGCTAAAGAAGTCCGTTTTTCCACCGACGCGCGCGACCGCCTGCTGCGCGGCGTCGAAGTTCTCGCCAACGCCGTGAAGGTCACGCTGGGCCCCAAGGGTCGCAATGTCGTGATCGAGAAGTCCTTCGGCGCTCCACGCATCACCAAGGACGGCGTCACCGTCGCCAAGGAGATCGAACTCTCCGACAAGTTCGAGAATCTCGGCGCCCAGATGGTGCGCGAAGTCGCCTCCAAGCAGAATGACATCGCGGGCGACGGCACGACCACCGCGACCGTTCTCGCTGCGGCGATCGTCAAGGAAGGCGCCAAGGCGGTCGCCGCCGGCCTCAATCCGATGGATCTGAAGCGCGGCGTCGACCTCGCGGTCGAGGCCATCGTCGCCGACCTCAAGAAGAACTCCAAGAAGGTCACCTCGAACGACGAAATCGCTCAGGTCGGCACCATTTCGGCCAATGGCGACACGTTCATCGGCTCTGAAATCGCCAAGGCGATGCAGAAGGTCGGCAATGAAGGCGTGATCACGGTCGAGGAAGCCAAGAGCCTTGAGACCGAGACCGACATCGTCGAAGGCATGCAGTTCGACCGCGGCTATCTCTCGCCCTATTTCGTCACCAACGCCGAGAAGATGGTCGCGGAGCTGGACGACCCCTATATCCTGATCCACGAGAAGAAGCTCTCGACCCTGCAGCCCCTGCTGCCGGTCCTCGAAGCCGTCGTCCAGACCGGCAAGCCGCTGCTGATCGTCGCCGAGGACGTCGAAGGGGAAGCCCTCGCCACCCTCGTCGTCAACAAGCTGCGTGGCGGCCTCAAGATCGCCGCTGTGAAGGCGCCGGGCTTCGGCGATCGCCGCAAGGCCATGCTCGAGGATATCGCCATCCTGACGGCCGGCACGGTCATCTCGGAAGACGTCGGCATCAAACTGGAGAACGTCACCCTTCCGATGCTTGGCCACGCCAAGAAGGTGCGCCTCGACAAGGAGCACACCACGATCGTCGACGGCACGGGCGAGAAGGCCGATATCGAGGCCCGCATCGCCCAGATCAAGGCCCAGATCGAGGAGACAACTTCGGATTATGACCGCGAGAAGCTCCAGGAGCGCCTGGCCAAGCTCGCGGGCGGCGTCGCCATCATCCGCGTCGGCGGCGCGACCGAAGTCGAAGTGAAGGAAAAGAAGGACCGCGTCGAAGACGCCCTCAACGCCACCCGCGCGGCGGTCGAGGAAGGCGTCCTGCCGGGCGGCGGCGTCGCGCTGCTGCGCGCCATCGCCACGCTCGACGCCGTCAAGGTCGCCAATTCCGATCAGAAGACCGGCGTGGACATTGTCCGCAAGGCCATCCAGTCCCCGGCGCGCCAGATCGTCGACAACGCCGGCGCCGACGGCGCGGTCGTGGTCGGCAAGCTGCTCGAGGCCTCCGACTACGCCTATGGCTATGACGCTCAGTCGGGCGACTATGTCGACATGGTCAAGAAGGGCATCATCGACCCGACCAAGGTCGTGCGCACCGCCATCCAGGACGCTGCGTCGGTTTCCGGCCTGCTGATCACCACCGAGGCGATCATTGTCGAAGCGCCGAAGAAGGAATCGGCCCCGGCTCTGCCTCCGGGCGGCGGCATGGGCGGCATGGACTTCTGATCCGCGCCAACCGGAACGTGAAAATTGCGAAGGCCGCCCGCGAGGGCGGCCTTCTGCATTTTTGCGCTTTTTTTGCTTGCTTGACCTTAGTCGCGCCAAGAAATGACGATAGCCACTTTCGCGCAGGCGGCGAAGGACATAACGGTTATCCTATTGCTTGATTTGCATTTCACGGGATAAGGCGACACTCTGCCGCCCGAGCCGGAGGGGCTGATGGACGTACCGCGCAACAAGAAAATGCTGGCTGGACATGCGACGCAGGCGCCGGCGGTTTCGACGAAGAAGGCTGGATCAGGCAAGACGACGACCCGCGTTGAACTGCTCGACGCCGTTTACGCCGCTTGCCCGACGCTGTCGCGGGCCCAGGCGCGCGAGCTTTTCGAGATGACGCTCGAGGAAATCTGCGGCGCCCTGGTTCGCGAGGAGGCGGTCAAATTGCGCGCTTTCGGCGCCTTCAATGTCCGCTCGAAACGCGAACGCATCGGGCGCAATCCGCGCAATGGCGTCGAGGCGACCATCGACGCCCGCCGGGTGCTGACCTTCAAGGCCTCGCCGACCTTGATCGCCAAGGTGAACGGTTGGGCCGCTCCGGCCGACGAAGAAGACTGAAAAAGCGCCGGCCGTTTCCGGCCCGGCGCCCCTTCAATTCCTTCACAGGATCAGAAAGCGCCGACCAGCGCGGAAAGTCTGTCCATCGGTGAGCGCGGCGTCGGCGCAGCCGGCGGCGGGGACAAGTCGGGCGCGGCGGCGGTCTTGCTCCTGGCCTGCGCCTCGGCGACCACCAGCGGATCGTGCGCGGCGGCGAGTTTGCGGCTCCGCGCGCCGAGGCGGCTCTTCGGGTCGTCGAGCGCCACTTCGAGCGGCGGCGCGAGCGCGTCGGGCCGGCTGACCTCGGCGACGCGATTGGCGAAAGCCGGATGCTGGGCGCCGTCCTTGTAGACAAGGCGAACCGGGCGTTCGCCCTTGGCGATCAACTCCGCCACTTCGGCGTTCTCCGTGCGCTCGATCGCCGCGACCTTGTTTTCGACCTCGGGGTCATATTTCAGCTGCGGGCAGGGCGCGGAAGCGTCCATCGGCTGGTTCGGATCGGTTTGGGCGCCGAAGACATAATGCTTGTTGCAGACATTGACCGAGACGTCCTTCTTCGTCGCCTCGAAATGATCGTCGCCCTTTTTTAGCTCCTTCCAGAACGGCATGTTGGGATCCAGCCGGTATCTGGCGAGATTTTGCGTGGTCATATGGAAGGGATAGGATTGCATCTGGATCGCATGCTGGCCGCCGGCGAAGGAATCGCGCGCCAGGGCGTAAATTTCCGCGATCTGGGCGTCGGTCATGGCGAAACAGCCGGCCGACGAGCAGATGCCGTGCACCATGACCGAGCCGCCCGTCGCGCCATGGGCGCGGTCATAGGCGTTGGGATAGCCGACGTTGAACGACAGATAATAGTGGGAATCGGGATTCATCATCGCCGGGGTGATCGAATAGAATCCTTCGGGCGATTGGCGGTCGCCCTCATGTATCTTGGGTCCGAGCTGGCCGGACCAGCGGCAGATCGGGAAGGTCTTGAGCAGGACATAGGCTCCGTCCGGACGCATCTTCCAGACTTCGAATTCCGATTCCTTCTTGTAGGCGCGGATCAGGATGGGGGCGGTCGGCGCAACGCCCTTCTGCTCCATCAGGGCCATCATTTCGCGCGAGACCGGCTGGCTGGCGCGGCTCGTGTGGGTTTCGCTGCAACCGGAAAGAGCCGCCGCGACGCCGAGGGCGGCGAGAGCTGGCGCGGCGCTCGCACGAAGCCGGCGGCGCGGCGCCGATCCGGAAAAAGTCTGGGCGTTCATCTTCATGTTCCGTCGATCCGCGGCGTCCGGCGAGGCCAAGCTTGACGAGGCTTTAATGCCGGAGCCGCCTTTCGAAGGAATTAAAGCCATGAAGTTTTCACCTTCCATTAACGAGCGGCGCATGAATCGCCGTCATGGTGAAAGATTTCTTGCCCTCGATCAATGGTCGGCTTGTCCGGCGTCCTTTCAAACCTTCCGGCCGATGGCCAGGAATTTTTCCTCGCGGGCGGTCCGCACCGCGTCCGGCGGCAGGCTGGCAAATTGCGCCAGGGCCTTGTCCATCGCGTCGCCGGCCGCGCCGATGGCCGCCGAAGGATCGCGATGGGCGCCGCCGACGGGCTCGCCGACGACCCCGTCGATAATGCCAAATCTAAGCAAATCTTGGGCCGTGATCTTCATGTTTGTCGCGGCGTCCTGGGCGCGCTGCGAATCGCGCCACAGGATGGAGGCCGAGGCTTCCGGCGAAGCCACCGTGTAGATGGCGTGCTCCATCATCAGCACGCTGTTGCATGCGGCGATGCCAAGGGCGCCGCCCGAGCCGCCCTCGCCGATGACCAGGGCGACATTCGGCGTGCTCAGCACGAGCGCCGCCTCGGTGGCGCGGGCGATGGCCTCGGCCTGGCCGCGCTCCTCGGCTTCGACGCCCGGAAAGGCGCCCGCCGTATCGACGAAGGAGAGGACCGGCAGGCCGAAACGTTCGGCAAGCTCCATGATCCGCACCGCCTTGCGATAGCCTTCCGGCTTGACCATGCCGAAATTATGCTTGATGCGCGTGGCGGTGTCCCAGCCCTTCTCCTGGCCGAGAATGGCGACTGACTGGCCACGAAAACGGCCAAGGCCGCCGACCATGGCCTCGTCGTCCGCGAATTTGCGGTCGCCGGCGAGCGGCGTGAAATCCTCGATCAGCCCGCGAATATAGTCGAGGCAGTGCGGGCGCTGCGGGTGCCGCGCAACCTGAGTCTTCTGCCACGGGGTGAGGCTGGCGTAGAGGTCGGCGAGGGCCTTGGCGGCCTTGCCCTGCAATTTGGCCAGCTCCTCGCCGATCGGCGGCGAATCCTCGCGCTCCGACAATGCGCGAAGATCCTCGACCTTGGCTTCCAGTTCGGCGACGGGCTTTTCGAAATCGAGATAGGCGGCCATGGTCCGGCTCTTCAAGGCGCGCGCGCGCAGGTCCCGCCGCCCGGGATGGGCTTCGCGGCGGGCGGAAACTGGACATTTGCCGCCGCGAAGTCAAGTCGCCGGCGGGCGAGCGGGGAAAGGCTCAGAATTTCAGGGTCTTCACCCGTTTTACGCCCGGCAGCGCGCTGATCTGGGCGAAGACCTGTTCGGGGACCTCGCCGTCGACGGCGACGAGCGCGACCGACGAGCCGCCCTCCGCATCGCGGCCGAGCGCGAAAGTCGCGATATTGACCCCCGCCTGACCCAAAAGCGTCGCGAAGCGGCCGATAAAGCCCGGCTTGTCCTCGTTGGAGACATAGATCGTCGACGGCGCGAATTCAGCCTCGGCGCGGATCCCGGCGATTTCGACGATGCGCGGCTTGCCGTCGTTGAACACCGCGCCGGACAGGGCGAAGGCGCCGCTTTCCGTCTCGACGCGCAGCGAGATCAGGGAGTCGTAATCCCCTTCCGCCGCGCGGGTGATTTCGTCGATCACCATGCCGCGCTCCTTGGCGACGACGGGCGCGGACACGACGTTCACGTCGGAGAGCATCGGACGCAGGAAGCCGGCGAGCGCGGAAGCGGTCAGCGCCTTGGTCTTGAGGTCGCCGACATGCCCCTCATAGGTGATGACGAGCTTGCGCACGCCCGCCTCGGTCAATTGTCCGGCGAAGGAGCCGAGCTTTTCCGCCAAGGCGATGAAGGGCTTGAGCTTGGGCGCCTCCTCGGCCGTGATCGAGGGGAAGTTGACCGCGTTTGAAATCGCGCCGCGCGTCAGATAGTCCGACATCTGTTCGGCGACCTGAAGGGCGACATTCTCCTGCGCCTCGCTGGTCGAGGCGCCGAGATGCGGCGTGCAGACGACATGGGGATGGCCGAACAGTGGATTGGTCACCGCCGGCTCCTCGATGAAGACGTCGAAGGCCGCGCCGGCCACATGGCCCGAGTCCAGCGCCGCGCGCAGGGCGGCCTCGTCCACCAGTCCGCCGCGCGCGCAATTGATGATCCGCACGCCCTTTTTTGTCTTCGCGATATTTTCCACCGAGAGGATGTTCTTCGTCTGGGCGGTCATCGGCGTGTGCAGGGTGATGAAATCGGCGCGGGCGAGCAAATCGTCGAGTTCCACCTTCTCGACGCCGAGATTCATGGCGCGCTCCGGCGAGAGGAAGGGGTCGAAGGCAATGACGCGCATCTTCAGGCCGAGCGCACGGTCGGCGACGATCGCGCCGATATTGCCGCAGCCGATGACGCCGAGCGTCTTGCCGGTGATCTCGACGCCCATGAACCGGTTCTTCTCCCATTTGCCGGCCTGGGTCGAGGCGTCGGCGGCGGGGATCTCACGCGCCAGCGCGAACATCATGGCGATGGCGTGTTCCGCGGTGGTGATGGAATTGCCGAAGGGTGTGTTCATGACGATGACGCCGCGCGCCGTGGCGGCGGGAATGTCGACATTATCCACGCCGATCCCGGCGCGGCCGACGACGCGCAGGTTTTTCGCGTTTTCCAGGATCTTGCCGGTGACCTTGGTCGCGGAGCGGATAGCGAGGCCGTCATAACCGCCGATGATCTCGGCGAGCCTGTCCTTGTCCTTGCCGAGCGCCGGCTGGAAATCGACCTCGACGCCGCGTTCCTTGAAAATGGCGATGGCCGCAGGCGACAGAGCGTCCGAAATGAGCACACGAGGCGCCATATATTCCTCCCTGAAGGGGACGCGGGCGTTTTTGCCCTGTCGTCCCCGAAAATGTCCGGAAAAGATCGGTAAGCGGCCGCCCGCCGCGATTTTCGCTGTCCGGGCGGTCCTGATCGAAGGCTGTCAGGCCTCAGGCGGAAACAAGCTCAGCCTTGGCGGTCGCGAAGGCCCAGTCGAGCCAATGAGTCAGGAGGGCGACGTCGGCGGCCTCGACCGTCGCGCCGCACCAGACCCGCAGGCCGGGAGGCGCGTCGCGATAGGCGCCGATGTCATAGCCGGCCTTTTCTTTCTCGACGAGCGCGGCGAGCTTTTTCGCGAAAGCCGCCTGGGCCTCGCCCGGCAGGGCGGCGATGGCGGGATCGATCACCTTGAGGCAGACGGAGGTGTTGGAGCGGATCGGCTCGGCCTTGGCGAGGAAGGCCGCCCAGGCGCTTTTCGCGACCCAGTCGGCCAGAACCTTGGCGTTGGCGTCGGCGCGGGCGATCAGGGCGTCGAGCCCGCCGATGCTCTTCGCCCACGTCAGGGCGTCGATATAATCCTCGACGCAAAGCATGGACGGGGTGTTGATGGTCTCGCCTTCGAAAAGGCCCTCGATCAGCTTGCCGCCCTTGGTCATGCGGAAGATTTTGGGCAGGGGCCAGGCCGGCGCATAGGTTTCGAGCCGCTCGACCGCACGGGGGGAGAGGATCAGCACGCCATGGGCGCCTTCGCCGCCGAGCGCCTTCTGCCAGGAGAAGGTCACCACGTCGAGCTTCGGCCAATCGAGTTTCTGGGCGAAAGCGGCCGAAGTGGCGTCGGCGATGGTCAGGCCCTTGCGGTCTGGCGCGATCCAGCCGCCGTCGGGCACGCGGGCGCCAGACGTGGTGCCGTTCCAGGTGAAGATCACGTCATGGTCGAAATCGACCGAAGACAGGTCGGGAATTTCGCCATAGGGCGCCTTGAGGACGCGCGTGTCCTTGAGCTTGAGTTGCTTGACGATGTCGGTGACCCAGCCTTCGCCGAAGCTTTCCCAGGCCAGGGCGTCCACAGGGCGCGGGCCGAGCAGCGACCACATCGCCATTTCCACGGCGCCGGTGTCGGAAGCCGGAACGATGCCGATGCGGTAATCGGCGGGAACCTGCAGGACCTCGCGGGTGAGGTCGATCGCGAGTTTCAGCTTGGCCTTGCCGATCTTGGCGCGATGCGAACGGCCGAGCGGGGCGTCGCGAAGCGCGTCGAACGACCAGCCGGGGCGCTTGGCGCAGGGGCCGGACGAGAAATTCGGATTCTTCGGCAGTTCGGCGGGCTTTATCGTCATTCCATCCTCCCAGATGGGCGTCCCGCGTTGGGGCGGGATGTCCCGCATCGGCGATACGCCTGCGCAGGGCGCCGGTCAAGCGGGGCCAAGGGCCGCAGCGACGCCGCACGGGCCAAAGACGGGCGGCTGGATGCCTTCGGCCGCGATTCCGGCTAAGTTCACGCAGCGCATGCAAAGCCACAAGGACATGACATGACTGATCCCCGCCAGTTGGAAATGACGGTGCTGATGACGCCGGACATGGCGAATTTTTCCGGCAAGGTCCATGGCGGAGCCCTGCTCAACCTCTTGGACCGGGTCGCCTTTTCCTGCGCGTCGCGCTTTTCCGGGCGCTATGCCGTTACCCTTTCGGTCGATCAGGTGACCTTCAAGGAGCCGATCCATGTCGGCGAACTGGTGACCTTCCGCGCCAGCGTCAACCATGCCGGCCGCACCTCGATGGAAATCGGCATCCGCGTCGAGGCCGAGGATATCCGCAAGGGAACCCGGCGCCATACCAATTCCTGCTATTTCACCATGGTCGCGGTGGACGACGATGGTCGCCCGGCGCGGGTTCCCGAACTCAAGGTCGAAACGCCCATGGAGAAAAGGCGCAACCGCGCCGCGGAATTGCGCCGCGCCTTGCGCCGGCAGGTCGCGGAGCAGCTCGAAAAGACCACGACGCCGATCGAAGACGCCTGAGGCTCAGGCCGCCTCGCTCACGGCATAGGCCGCGGCGGCCTTGCCCGCCGCGCGCCCCAGGGCGAAACAGGCGGTGAGCAGATAGCCGCCGGTCGGCGCCTCCCAATCCAGCATTTCGCCGGCGAGGAACAGGCCGGGAAAGTTTTTCGCCATCAGTCTGTCGTCCAGCCCGTCCCACAGAACGCCGCCTGCGGTGGAAATGGCGCGCTCGAGCCCGGCGACCCCTTTGACGCGCAACGGCGCCGCCTTGATCCGGGCGGCAAGAGCCTCGGGTGTGTCCGGCAAAGGGCCGGCTTCGCGCAGCAAGGCGATGGCGAGCGGCGGGAGATGGGTCGTCTTGCGCAGAAAATTGGCGAGGCTCTGCTTGCCCCGGGGCCGCGCGAGCCTTTGCGCCAGCTCCGCTTCGCTCGCGTCTGGCCGCAGGTCGAGCAGGATCTCCGCGCCGTCCGCGCCCAAAGCGTCGCGCACGGCGCCGGACAAGGCATAGACCGCGCCGCCTTCGAGCCCGCGCCTTGTGATGAGGCATTCGCCGCGCGCGACATGTTCCCCGAAGCGCAGGGCCACATTCTTGAGCGGCTGGCCTTCGAATTTTTCCCGGAAATGATCGGACCAGTCGAGGATCAGCCCGCAATTGGCGGGCCGCAAGGGGCTTGAGGGCAGGCCGGCCGCCGCCAGAGGCGCGACCCAGGCGCCGTCGGCGCCGAGCCGCGGCCATGAGGCGCCGCCAAGCGCCAGCACGAACACGTCGGCCTCGACCCGCCGAAGACCTTCCGGTGTGTCGAACAAGGCGACGCGACCCTCGAAGCCGCGAAAATCATGGCGCAGGCGGATCTTTACGCCGAGCGCGTCGAGCCGCCGCAGCCAGGCGCGCAGCAGCGGCGAGGCCTTGAAGCTCGTCGGAAAGACCCGCCCGCTGGAGCCGACGAAGGTTTCCTGGCCGAGACGCGCGCACCAGTCGCGCAGGTCCTGCGGCCCGAAAGCCTCCAGAAAAGGTCTGAGGCGCGGCGCCGCCGCGCCATAGCGCGCGAGGAATCGCGAAAATTCCTCCGAATGGGTCAGGTTCAGCCCGCCGCGCCCGGCCATCAGCAATTTGCGCGCGGGGCTGGCCATGCGCTCGAACATGGTCACGGCGAGGCCGGCCTCGGCGAGGACCTCTGCGGCGGCGAGCCCGGTGGGGCCTGCGCCGATGATGGCGGCTGTCTTTCTCATCCCCCGGCTTTACAAAAATTCCGCAAGCCGTGCTATTGCCCGAGCATGACAACAAAGATCCAGATCGTCGTGGACGAGGACGGCTCCGGCCAGCGGCTCGACCATTATCTCGCCGTCCGGCCCGAACTCATCGCGCAGAGCCTTTCGCGCACCCGCATCCAGAGCCTGATCGAAAGCGGCCTGGTTTGGCTCGACGAGGCGCCGGCGCTGGTCGCGAAGACGAAATTGCGCGCCGGCCAGATCGTCGAGATCGACGTGCCCGAAGCGGCGCCCGCCGAGCCCTTGCCGGAAAAAATTCCGCTCGACATCAGATTCGAGGATGATTTTCTGGTCGTGCTGGACAAGCCGGCGGGCCTGGTCGTCCATCCGGGCGCGGGCCATGAGACCGGAACCCTGGTCAACGCCTTGATCGCCCATTGCGGCGAGTCCCTGTCCGGCATCGGCGGAGTGAAGAGGCCCGGCATCGTCCATCGGCTCGACAAGGACACCTCCGGCCTTCTCGTCGTCGCCAAGACCGACGCCGCGCATCAGGGCCTGTCGAAGCTTTTTGCCGATCATGGCCGCAGCTTGCCGCTGACCCGCGAATATCTCGCGATCTGCTGGGGCGCGCCGGACCGGAGCAGCGGGACGATCGAGGCGCCGCTTGGGCGCCATGCGATCCAGCGCGAGAAAATGGCGGTCGTGCCCGAGGCGCGGGGCCGGGAGGCGGTGACCCATTGGCGGCTGCTGGAGAAATTCGGCGCCGATCGCGAGGGCAAGCCGGTGGCGAGCCTGATCGCCTGCGAACTGGAAACGGGACGGACCCACCAAATCCGCGTCCACATGGCTCATGTCGGCCATCCATTACTCGGCGACGACGTCTATGGCGCCGGATTCAAGACCAAGGCAAAGCAATTGAGCCCCGAGGCGCAAGAGGCGCTGGCGGCGCTGGGCCGGCAGGCGCTTCATGCCCGCGCGCTCGGCTTCGAACATCCGGTCACGGGCGAGGAATTGCTATTCGAGAGCGCGCCGCCGCAGGATTTCGCGCGATTGCTCGACGCCCTGCGCGCAGAATGATCAGGCCGCGCTACCGGCGGGCGCCTTGCGATGGGCGGATTTCCGCAGCCGCCGCGCCAGATAATG
>JAJXYV010000220.1 GCA_021780435.1 Pseudomonadota bacterium | reverse complement strand
ATCCTGCCGCTCTCGATCCTCGGCTTCTCGGCGGTGGCGGCTGTGCTGCCCTCGGCCCTGTCGAGCCTCGCCAACAACGGTCCGCACGGCCTGTCGGAAATTCTCTACGCCTATACCTCGGCGACCGGCAATAACGGCTCGGCCTTCGCTGGCCTCAACGCCAATACGCCGTGGTGGAACGTCACAACCGGCGTCGCGATGGTGTTGGGCCGCTTCGGCTATGTCGCGCCTTTGATGGCCATGGCCGGCTCTATCGCCGCGAAGAAGAAAGCCGAGGCCTCGCTCGGCACTTTCCCCACCGACGGCGGCCTGTTCATCGGCCTGATGATCGGCGTCATCCTGATCGTCGGCGGCCTGCAATTCTTCCCCGCCCTCGCCCTCGGTCCCATCGTCGAACATTTCCTGATGTTCGCCGGAAAAACTTTCTGAGGTCAGCTGAAATGTCGAAAAAATCGGAATCCAAACATCAGCTTTCGTTGTTCGAACCGTCAATCATGCGTTCCGCCGCGATCGACTCGGTGAAAAAGCTGGCGCCCCATAAACTGGCCGCCAATCCGGTGATCTTCGTCACCGAAATCGTCGCCGCCCTCGTCACTTTCCTGTGGCTGCGCTCGCTGTTCCTCGACCGTGGCGACTCGCCGTTCTTTTCGGGCCAAATCGCGCTGTGGCTGTGGTTCACCGTGTTGTTCGCCACTTTCGCCGAAGCCGTCGCCGAGGGGCGCGGCAAGGCGCAAGCCGCGACGCTGCGCGCCACCCGCAGCGACACTTTGGCGAAGAGGCTGGTAAACCTTGAGGGGCGCAGTCATCTTGACGCGGTCTATTCGACCGTCTCCGCGCTCGACCTGCGCGTCGGCGACGTCGTCCTGGTCGAGGCCGGCGATCTGATCCCGTCGGATGGCGACATCATCGAAGGGGTAGCCTCGGTGAACGAAAGCGCGATCACCGGCGAATCCGCGCCCGTCATCCGCGAGGCAGGGGGTGACCGCTGCGCGGTCACCGGCGGCACCACGGTGCTCTCCGACTGGATCAAGGTGCGCATCACAGCCCAGCCGGGCAACACCTTCATCGATCGCATGATCGCTTTGGTCGAGGGCGCCGAGCGCCAGAAAACGCCGAACGAACTCGCTTTGTCGGTGCTGCTCGCCGGCCTCACCATCATGTTCCTGATTGCCGTAGTCACATTGTGGAGCTTCGCGAAATATTCGGGCGCCACGGTCAGCGTGACGGTGCTGGTCGCGCTGCTGGTGACGCTCATCCCTACCACCATCGGCGGCCTGCTGTCGGCCATCGGCATCGCCGGCATGGACCGTCTGGTGCGCTTCAACGTGCTGGCGACATCTGGCCGCGCCGTCGAGGCCGCGGGCGACGTGGACACGCTGCTGCTCGACAAGACCGGCACCATCACCTTCGGCAATCGCATGGCCAGCGAATTGATCGCCCTTCCGGGCGTCGAACCGCGCGAGCTGGCGGAGGCCGCCCTGATCTCCAGCCTTGCCGACGAAACCCCGGAAGGCCGTTCGATCGTCGCGCTGGCCAGAAGCGATTTCGGCCTCGCCGAGCCGGATTTTTCGGGCAAATCGCCGGTGGTCATTCCCTTCGCCGCCCACACCCGCCTTTCGGGCGTCGATCTCGGCGAGAGCCGCCTGCGCAAGGGCGCGGTCGATTCGGTGCTGAATTTCGTCGGACTCAGCCGGGACGAGGCGCCGTCGGAATTCCGCCAGGGCGTCGACCGCATCAGCCGCGCCGGCGGCACGCCGCTGGCGGTGGCGGACATTCGTCCGTCTTCGGACGTGCGTCTCTCGACGCCCTACGGACGGCTGCTCGGCCTTATCCATCTCAAGGACGTGGTCAAGCCGGGCATCAAGGAGCGCTTTGCCGCCCTGCGCGCCATGGGCATCAAGACGGTGATGATCACCGGCGACAATCCGCTGACCGCGGCGGCCATCGCCACCGAGGCCGGCGTCGACGATTTCCTCGCCCAGGCGACGCCGGAGGACAAGCTCAATTTCATCCGCAAGGAGCAGACCGGCGGGCGTCTCGTCGCCATGTGCGGCGACGGCACCAATGACGCGCCGGCGCTTGCCCAGGCCGATGTCGGCGTCGCCATGCAGACCGGCACGCAGGCCGCGCGCGAGGCCGGCAATATGGTCGATCTCGACAGCGACCCGACCAAGCTGATCGAGGTCGTGGAGATCGGCAAGCAGCTGTTGATGACGCGCGGCTCGCTGACCACCTTTTCGATCGCCAATGACGTGGCGAAATATTTCGCCATCCTGCCGGCCTTGTTCCTGGCGACTTTTCCGGAACTCGGCGCGCTCAATGTCATGCGCCTGTCGTCGCCGCAATCGGCGATCCTCTCGGCGGTGATCTTCAACGCCGTGATCATCGTGCTGCTGATCCCGCTGGCGCTCAGGGGCGTAGCCTATCGTCCGATCGGCGCCGCGGCGCTGCTGCGCCGCAACTTGCTGGTTTACGGCCTCGGCGGCCTGGTCGCGCCCTTCGTCGGCATCAAGGCGATCGACCTAGCCGTCGCCGCGCTGCATCTCGCCTGAGGAGAAGGCCATGCTCGCTCATATCCGTCCGGCCGTCGTTCTGCTGGCTTTGTTCACCCTGCTCACAGGCCTCGCTTATCCGTTGGCCATGACCGGCGTCGCTTCCGTCCTGTTCCCCCGGCAGGCCGGCGGCTCGCTGATCCTGCGCGACGGCGACGTCGTCGGTTCAGCCCTCATAGGGCAGAATTTCGTCTCGGTGAAATATTTCCATCCGCGCCCGTCGGCGACCAGCGCGCCGGACCCGAACGACCCCAGCAAGACCATCGACGCCGCCTACAACGCCGACAATTCCAGCGGCTCCAATCTCGGGCCGACCAGCAAGGCGCTGATCGACCGGGTGAAGGCCGGCGTCGAGGCCAAGCGCGCGCGAGGCTGGACCGGTCTTGTTCCCGCCGACGCCCTGACGACCTCCGCCTCCGGGCTCGATCCGGACATCTCGCCGGACAACGCCCTGCTTCAGGCGCCGGAAGTCGCCAAAGCGCGCGGTCTCGATGTGGCGAAGGTGCGCGATCTCGTTTTGGCCCAGGTCCAGAAGCCGTGGATGGGCTTTTTTGGAGAATCGCGGGTCAATGTGCTCAAGCTGAATCTCGCGCTCGACGCCCTCAAATGAGGCGCTAGAATAGACCATGGCGACGGAGCGCGAACTCGATCGCCGCCCCGACCCCGAAGCGCTGCTGGCTCTCGCGGGACGCGAAGGGCGCGGCAAGTTAAAGGTCTTCCTCGGCGCCGCGCCCGGCGTGGGGAAGACTTACGCCATGCTGGCCGCGGCCAGGCGCCTCAAGGACGATCGCGGCGACGTGGTCATTGGCCTCGTCGAAACCCACGGCCGCGCCGAAACCGCCGCTCTAATCGAAGGCCACGAAATCCTGCCGCGCAAAAAAATCCCCTATCGCGGGCGCGAACTGGAGGAATTCGACATCGACGCCGCGCTCAAGCGCCGACCGGCGCTGATCGTGGTGGATGAGCTCGCGCATACCAATGCGCCGGAAAGCCGCCACCCCAAGCGCTGGCAGGATGTCGAGGAACTGCTCGACGCCGGCGTCGACGTCTGGACGGCGCTCAACATCCAGCATCTCGAAAGCCTTGCCGACGTGGTGAGCCGGGTGACCGGCGTCGCTGTCCGCGAAACCGTCCCCGACAGCGTGCTGCAAAACGCCGAGGACGTGATCCTCGTCGACATCACGCCGGCGGAACTCATCCAGCGTCTGCGTGAGGGCAAGGTCTATCTGCCGCAGATGGCCCACCGCGCCGTGCAGAATTTTTTTACGCCGCGCAATCTGACCGCCCTGCGCGAACTTGCCCTGCGCAGCACCGCCGACCGGGTGGACGACCAGATGGTCGTCTACCTTCGACAGAACGCCATAGAAGGGCCCTGGGAGACCTCTGACCATATCCTCGCGTGCATCGGCCCAGACGACCGCGCAGAAATTTTGGTTCGCGCCGCGGGCCGCATGGCGACCAAGCTCAACGCCTCCTGGGTTGTCGTCCATGTCGAGCGGCCGGGCCATGAGGAGACCGATCCGGTCCGGCTCAAGAGAATCGATGAGGCGTTGCAGCTGGCGGAGCGGCTTGGAGCGCAAACCCAGCGCCTCAGCGCCAGCGACATTGTCGCGGAAGTTCTGCGCTATGCGCGCCGCGAAAACGTCACCCAGATCGTGGTCGGACGCTCGCGCGCCGGCTGGCTGCGCCGGCGGCTGGGCCAGAGTTTTTCGGACCAGATGGTTCGTCGGGCGAGCGACATCGCGGTCCAGGTCGTGACGACGCCGGAGCGCGAGGCGCCGCGCTTTGCGTTGCGATGGAGGCTCAAAAAACCGAAGGGGCTGGTTCCCGGAGTGGTCGCGGCGACCGCGGCGGTCACTGCCGCGGTGGGAATTGGCGAAGCGCTCTCGCTTGTCCTCAGGCTACCCAATCTGTCGATGGTCTTCCTGCTGGCGGTGCTCGGCTGCGCCGTTTCCTTTGGCCTGTGGTCGGCGGTCGTCGCCTCGCTCCTGTCTTTCCTGGCCTATAATTTCTTCTTCATCCCGCCGATCTACACCTTCACCGTAGCGTCGCCGCAGGAGCTACTGTCCCTGCTGGTTTTTCTTGCGGTCGCCGTCTTCACCGGCACATTGGCCGGCCGCGTGCATGACCAGGCCGCAGCGGTGCGCCAGCGCGCCCAGCATTCGGAATCGCTCTACGATTTCTCGCGCAAGCTGGCCGCGGCCGCCAAGCTCGACGACGTGCTCTGGGCCGCGGCGGCGCATCTCCAAAAGATCGTCGGCGGCGGCGTCGCGTTCCTGATTCCGGAAGAGGGAGACTTGCAGCTTCGCATCGCCTGGCCTCCCGACGTCGAGTTGAACGAGGGCGAAATGAGCGCCGCGCGCTGGGCCTTCGCGAAGAACGAGGTCGCAGGCTGGCGCACCGACACGCTGCCGACCCTCGCCAAACAATTCCGGCCCCTCGTAACCCCGCGCGGGGCGGTCGGCGTGTTCGGATTCGAGCCGATGGCGCGCGGCGAGGCGCCGACGCCCGAATTCGAACGCGCCGTCACCGCGCTGCTGGAGCAGACGGCGCTCGCCGTCGACCGCTCGCTGCTGATCGGCGAGGCGGTGCGCGCGGCGGCGCTCGAAGACAATGAAAGGCTGCGCACGACGCTACTCTCTTCGCTCTCGCACGACCTGCGCACGCCGCTGGCGACGATTTCCGGCGCGATTTCGACGTTGCGGCAATTACGCGACCGGTTGCCGCCGGAAAAGAGAGAGGAATTGCTGGCCTCGGCAGAAGAGGAGACCGAGCGCCTCACCCGCTTCATCGCCAATCTGCTCGACATGTCGCGCATCGAATCCGGCGCCCTGAAGGCGCGGCGGGATTATCTCGACGCCGCCGACTGCATTCGCAACGCGGTCGAGCGCGCGCGAAAAGCCTTTGGCGCTGAAAGCATCGAAACGTCGCTCGCGCCGGACCTGCCCTCTATCCGCGGCGACGCTCAATTGCTCGAACAGGTCCTGTTCAACCTCCTCGACAACGCCCATAAATACGGCGGCGGCTCCAGGGTTGTCGTCCACGCGCGCCGCGAGGGCGGTGAATCGGTGATCACCGTGACCGACGACGGGCCGGGGATCAAGCCAGCCGATCTGACACGCGTCTTCGAGAAGTTCTATCGCGGCGGCAGGGCGGACGGGCGCAAAGCCGGGACGGGCTTGGGCCTCTCCATATGCAAGGGGCTGGTCGAGGCGATGGGCGGGACGATCGAAGCACAGAGCCCGGCGGCGCGCCGGCGCGGAACCCGGATCGTGCTGCGCTTCCCCGTCGCCGAGATGAAAAAGAGCCTGCCCGCATGAAACAGCGCGTCCTGATCGTCGACGACGAGGAACAGATTCTCAAATTCCTCGCCACCGCGCTGGAGGCGTCGGATTATGCGGTCATTTCCGCGCGGACCGGCCGCGAGGCGTTGCACATGATCGCCACCGCCGCGCCCGACCTCGTCATTCTCGATCTCGGCCTGCCCGACATGGATGGCAAGGAAGTTCTGGCCAGGGCGCGCGCTTTCACCAGCCGGCCCATCATCGTGCTGTCCGCCCGCGACCGCGAGGCGGAAAAAATCGAGGCGCTCGACCTCGGCGCCAACGATTATGTCGAAAAGCCGTTCAGGATCGGCGAGTTTCTGGCGCGGTTGCGCGTGGCGTCTCGGCTCGCGGGAGCCGAACAGGCGAAAACGACCGTGTTCGAGGCGAACGGGCTGCGCATCGACCTCGAGCGGCGCCTCGTCACCCGCGACGGCGTGCCGGTGAAATTGACGCCCAAGGAATACGAACTGCTCGCCTTCCTGATCCATCACGCCGGCCGGGTGGCGACCCACCGCCAGATTCTCCTCAATGTCTGGGGACCGGCCCATGCCCAGGACACGCCTTATCTGCGCGTCTTCGTCGGCCAGTTGCGCGCCAAAATCGAGGCCAAGCCCGAAGCGCCCAAATTGATACTCACCGAGCCCGGCGTCGGCTATCGTTTTTGGTCGGCGGAATAGTCTGACGGCGCAACGATGGTCGATTTTTAGCGGTCT
>JAJXYV010000200.1 GCA_021780435.1 Pseudomonadota bacterium | reverse complement strand
GCGCGTTTATACGTCGCCCCACTTCGCGAACAGCCCTGCTGCTTCGCGCCCGCGCCCATCGTCTAGCGGTCTAGGACGTCGCCCTTTCACGGCGAAAACAGGGGTTCGATTCCCCTTGGGCGCGCCAACAAAATCAATTCTTTATTCGTTTTTGTGTTTCCGGGTTCGGAAATGTGTGGCGACCATAGAGCAGGTCTTACCGCCGCCGATAGCGCGCCTAAAGCCGTTGCGCCAGGAGGGGGCTGCCTCCTCTTCTGTGGCGGCCTTTCCCTGCGAGAGTTCGCGCTTGAGTTTCGCCGGGCGGGCGGAGCGGCGCGAGACGACGTCGTCCTGGCGGATCGGTGTTGTGGTCGCGCGCCGGGACGGACGAGGCGTGAAACCTGCCGCGTCTAAAGTGCTGCGTTGGTCCCAGTCGGGCGGAATCCGGTCTTCGGACGAATGGCGGGTTCAGGAGTGTGACCGGGGTGCGGCGTCAGGGCGCAATTGAGCCAAGGACGATCAAAGAACTCGATGGTTCAGCCTGAGCCCGTCTGGGTGGAAATTGACGCATCCTTGTCGCGCCATTCAGGATGAGATCCCTGGCGGCAAATCGCTATCGCTGAACCAGGGGAAGCTCGAGACAAGCCGCCGCGCCGCCGAGCGGCGAGTCCTCAATCCAGGCCTTACCCCCATAAAGGGTGGAGAGGTCGCGCACGATCGCCAGGCCCAAGCCGCAGCCCTCGATGCGTTCATCGAGTCGCTCCCCTACATCAAAGACCCGATCCCGCACCTCTTTCGGCATGCCCGGCCCGTCATCTTCCACCCGCAGACAAAGCGATTTCTTGTCCATTGTCGCGCTGATCCGAATGAGGCGGACAGCCCACTTGGCGGCATTGTCAACGAGATTGGCGAACATCTCCTCGAAATCCTCGGCCTCGCAGGAAATAACCGCCTCCAAGGCAGATTCCTGAATCTCGAAGGATAAATTCCGCGATGCATAGAGCCGCGACAATGCCGAAACATCTGAACGGATCACTGGACCGATTGACGTCGCAGCGCGGCGTCCGCGCGGATAAACTGCGGCGCGAACCCGGGCAAATTGATAATTGATCGCCCGCCGCATCCTCTCGCATTGCAGGGAAACCCTCTGCCCCTCGCTGCGATGTCCTGTGGAATCGAGCCGCATGGCCTCATCCATCAGGATAGCCAGCGGGGTCTTCAGGACATGGGCCAAATTGCCTGCCTCCAACCGGGCGCGGCGAACAATTTCTTCATTGGCTTCGATCAGCGCATTGAAATCTCGAACTAACGGCGTCAGTTCCGTCGGCACACTTTCCGGAAGACGGCTGGCTTCGCCGGCGCGGACCTGCGCCAGCGATTTTCGCAGGCGACCAACAAAACGGAAACCATACTGCAATTGCGCCAAAACAGCGAGGAGGAGCCCGCCGCCCACGACGAAAAGGGCTTGGCCGATGATACGGTCGAAGTTCGATGCGACATAGTCCACATTGCTCTTATCGATGCCGACCCCGATGCGAAGCAAATCAGGTGAACCCGGTGGCCGGGCGCTTCGTTCAATGAAAAGCACATCGCCGTTGGGACCCGGAATTGTGGACTCGCGCTCGGCTCCTTCAGGCAACGGGTCATTTTTGAAAGCAAGTCTTGCGCCGCCGAGCGAGGGCGAGCGCAGTAGCGCGCCGTCCGAACGCTCGGCCTGGTAATAATATCCGGAATTCTCGCTTAAAAACCGGGCGTCGCTCAGAGGTTGAAGCAGAACGACGCCCGTGGGTCCTTCGCTGCCGACAATTCCAGCGAGTTCCAGAAGATGCTCTTGCAACTCTCCGCGGAAAATGAAATCAGCTTCCTGCCGCAAGAGAGTCGAAAGCGCGAGATAGCCTAGGGAAAGAGCCACGCTCACCCACACGATCGCGCCGAGCATAAGCCTCGAACGGAAACTCTGCGGAGCATATTTTTTCACTTACCGAACCTGTACCCCATCCCGCGGACAGTGCGGATCGTTTCCCGCCCAAGTTTCTTGCGTAATCGCGCGACATAAACCTGGATCGTGTTCGAATCGCGATATTCATCTTCCGCGTAGACGTGCTCGATCAGCTCGCTTTGCGATACCAAGCGACCACTACGGTACATAAAATAGGTCAATATCTGCAGTTCGCGGGCCGTCATCTCGACCGGGACCCCGCGGACCGTGACGAGGCCGGCCCCAACGTCGAGGACGACGTCCCCTTCCGAGCAGAAGGCCTCCGTTTTCCGGCTCCCGCGTCGCAAGAGCGCACGCAGGCGGGCGACAAGTTCCGGCGGGTGAAACGGTTTGGTGACATAATCGTCGGCGCCGGCGTTCAGCACGTCAACCCGCTCGCTCCACGCGGCGCGAGCGCTCAGCACCAGCACCAGAAGCTCCTTCCCCGCCGTGCGCCATCGTTTGAGGACGTCCAGGCCGGGCAACCTGGGGAGGCCAAGATCGAGGACCGCTGCGTCATATGCTCCGGAATCACCCATGTACCAGCCGACGTCTCCATCTGCCGCCCGATCCACGACGAACCCCGCTTCCTGCAAGTGGTTCGATACCCGTGCGGCAAGTTCGTCGTCGTCTTCCACAAAAAGAATGCGAATTGCGCCCTCCCAATCCGTGAACCGGAGAGCCAATTATATAGGCGCTTGCCAACGATTGCGGCAATATTTTTCGCGCTGATGGTCAGACGGGCGGCGCCCGACTGCCGGAGCCTAATTCTTTGGATCATATGCGGGTTCAGGATTCCACGGCGTCGCCGACTTCGCTTCCGTGCGCAATGGGTCATGCTCCCCGAAATGCCGGTAGTAAAGGTACAGGTAGCCGGCATGGAACGCGGCTGCAGCCAGGAAGGGCGTCGCAAATAGCCCGGCGTCGTACATGAGCCCCGCCAGCACCGGGCCGAGCGACTGCGGGATCTGCCGCGAAACCGAGGAAATCGTTCCCGCGAGGCCGCGACGCCTGTTGCGCACGAGAGCGGCGGTCATCGTCGCCCGCGGCCCATTGCTCGCCCGGTTCAGCGTATTGAACAGGAGATACATCGTGGTCGCGGCGCCCAGGCTTGAAGTGAAAGGCAAAGCGAGCAGGGCAAGGACGGCCGCGCCACGCTGACCGACGATAACGGGGATCAGTCCAAATCTCACGGTGAACGCTGCGGATATGTGCGCCGAGAACGCCGCAAGCAGAAACCCGGCCGCCATCATCGGTCCGATATGCTTGGGCCCGACGCCGAATTTGGCCGCGAACCAGTATGACGTCAGCGGCCCGACGAGCCCGATGCCCATGCCGTTGAGCATGTTGACCGAACTGAGCCTCCGCAGATTCCGGTTTTCGAGGCGCCGCATTTCCGGTTCGTTTCGACCAGGGACGGCGTCGACGATTTCGGCATGCCGGTCCTCGGCAATCGCCAGGCAACAGAAACTGACCATCGCCGCGGTCAGCGCAATGGGGAAAACAAGCTGGTAATCGAGACCTCCGCCCGCGTCTCTCGGAAAGAGCCCTGGCAGAGCGGCTGAAGCGCAACCAAGCGCCATCCCAAGGAAGCCCAAAGTCGAGTTCAGATTAAGCGCGTGCGACCACGTCCTCGCATTTGGGCTCTGCGTGATCCAGGCTTTTTCGATGTCGCCAAATGGCCCGGCGACCCCGTTGGCGCCGCGGCCGAACCCTCCGACGATCGCGGCGGCCGCGAGCACCCCATGCGATTTGCTGACGATTGCGGCCAAACACGCCAGCACGTACAGGCCGTCGTAAGCGAGAACGAAGGGTTTGCGGCCGTAGCGGTCGCTGGGTATTCCCGCCGCCACGGTCAAAAAAACCGAAAAGACGAGCGACATCGCCAGCACCGCGCCGATCTCGCCTCCAGACCAATGAAGGGAGCGAAGATACAGAACGAAATCCGCGGCCAGGACGCCCTGCGCGATGCTGCGCGAAAATCTCGCCGCATTCAGAAGGCGCGCAAAAAGCGGCAATGAAGCCGTCGCCCGATCGCCGCCGGCAGGTTCGCGCGTCACGCCACTGCCTCCCCGGAAACAGTCAGGAATTTCCATACGTGCTCATGCAGCCGGCCACGGCGGACCAAACCGCTGAAGCTGTGGGCGGCGTCCTCCAGTTGCTTCAGCCGCAACGGTTCGACCAACCCCATCGCCCGAGCCCTTGCGTTCATGGCGCCGGTCCAGCGCATTGCGCGCTCCTGCCGATGGTCGCCCTGATGCGCGTCAACGACAGCGTCGCGCCGCAACGTGCGACCATCTCGACAATCGCCGCTGCCGACGAAAACGATTCCCGGAATCTTCAGGAAGTCGGCGGGCCGCAACGCTCCGAACGAAGTCGGCGGGCGCGCCAACCCATAGGGATAGTCGAGCGTATCGTCCGGGAATGTGTACCAGCCGGGCGCACTGATCGCGTACCGCGCTACGTGGCCTGGATGCGTCATGGCAAACCGGTGGACGAACTGGGCGCCGCCCGAGTGGCCGAACAGATAGACGGGGCGCTGCGGCAGATCCAGTCGCCCGCGCAGATTCGAGAGCGCCACGATCAGCGCCAAGTCCGCGCGCTCCCCTTTGCCAGGCCTGCCCAGGCGCTGATAATCGGGAAAGGATCCCGCATCGAACAAAGGCGCCAGCAATATCCAGTTCGTGGCGTTCGCGAGTGGCGCGAATGCGCAGAAGTGCTCATGCGCGTTCCGACTGATTCCATGCACGGCCACGGCTATGCCCCTGGCCTTGCCCGGCTCCTTGGGAACGCCAAGGAGACAAGGCAAGTTTCCTCCAAGGTTGAGCGGCTCATCGCCCTCAAACGCTGGCGGCCAACGATTTTCGCTAATCATCTGACCAACTGGCCCGGCAGATGTTTGATCAGCGGAGACAGGCTGCTGACCACGTCCGCTGTCGCCAGTTCTTCGATGGTGTGCACTGGCACCGTGAGTTCGCCAGCCGCTTCCCGCATCGCCAGCGGCGATGCGGTCAGCACGCCGCTGACGGCGGCGACTGTCAGCTTGCGCCGCTGCAGCCAGTCGACGCCCGCGATAGCGCCCATCGGGCTCGAAGCGGCGAACAGCACAGCGTCAACGATCTTGGCGAATCGATGCGACTCGACAAGCATGGCCGTCTCCCTCTGCAGCAAACCGTCGGCTATCTCCAGCACCAGGCAATGAACGCCCCTCGATGCCGCATGAGCGGTCAGGAGCGTCAGTATGTGCTCGAGCTTTTCAGCCGAAAGCCCCGCAGTCGTTGCATAGCCGGCGTCGGTAAAATCCAGTACGGGGGAGGCGCCTGCGTCGGTCAGAAGCCACCGGTCTCCTCCAGCGCCGGTGCCGGTGATCTTCGCCGCGCCGACCCGATGGCCGAGGCGGCGCAGGCCGACGATCAGGTTCGCGGCCGTGGTCGTCTTGCCGGCGTTCATGCTGGAGCCGACGACAGCAAAGGTCAGATGCGGCCGCAGTTTCGGCGCCGGGCCGAGCGAACCGGACCTGACGTTGATCACGCCCTTGGAATTCGCCAGCAGCCCAACGGGTTCGATATCGGTCGCTGGCTTGACGCTTCCATGACGGCTGATCGCGCGCGCCGCAATTCCGCCCCCGGCGACAAGGTGACATGCGGAAAGGTCCTCAGGCACCACGCCTTCAAACTGATCGGGTGCGTAGCGCGCCCCATAGGCCACTATGATTTCGTCGCCCTTCCACAATCTGCAGCGTCGACCGTTGCCCAGCTCCAGATGCTGATGCTGGCCGAGGCGGGTGACCCGCGCCAGCACAAGATCGCCCGCCGAAGGGCGGTCATCGGTCACCAAAGCCGACACGTCCGAAAGATCGACGCGCCTGACGCTATACGCCGACTTCGCCCGCTCGATGCGGTTGACAAGATTTTCGCGCTGCGTCGACGCGGCCCAGTAATTTGCGTAAGGGCCCTCCAACGCATCGTTATCGGACATGCTGGCATTCGGCATGGCGCAACTCTCCTTCCCTGCACTTAGCATTGGTGTTGAATTGTGACCGCGCCCTTTTGTTTTTAGTTTTTTGGCGCAGTCCCCCGAACGTGGTTCAAGGAAATCGTCGCGGATAGTGATCCGCTTGTACGACGGCAAATTAAAACTCACCTGAAAGAAACCTGAAACGAACCTGAAAAATTCAGGATGCGAAGGCCATCGTAAATATTTTAGCAGTTGCATTGTTAGCCAGGCGGACGATGGACTGAACCGCGCCGGGTTTTCTGGAGGCTCCGAGCCCCAAAAAGGATGGAGCCATGACGGGCAAAACGACCAACAAATTTTCACCTGAGGTTCACGCCCGCGCGGTGCGGATGGTTTTGGATCACGAGGGAGATCACGCCACGCGCTGGGCGGCGGTGTCGTCTGTGGCGTCGAAGATTGGCTATTCGCCGCACACACTGCGTGAATGGGTCAACAAGGCTGAAGTCGATGGCGGCAAACGCGCCGGCGCGCCGACGGAGGTTGCCAAGAAGCTGAAGGCGCTGGAGCGAGAGAACCGCGAACTCAGGCAAGCCAACGAGATCTTGCGCAAGGCGTCGGCTTATTTTGCTTTTGCCGAGCTCGGCCGCCGGTCGAAGTGATGGTCGCCTTTATCGACGAGCACCGGAAAGCCCATGGGGTCGAGCCGATCTGCAAAATCCCGCCGATCACCCCATCAAGGTATCATGCCCATGTCGCCAAGCGCGGCGATCCGACTCATATCCGCTCCGGTAATGGCCCCGAGTTCACTGCTAAGGCCGTTCGCAAATGGATTGCCGCCGTCGGGGCTCAGACCGCCTATATCACGCCGGGCAGTCCTTGGGAGAACAGCTATTGCGAGAGCTTCAACTCCAAGCTGCGCGACGAACAGCTCAACGGCGAGATTTTCTAAACACTCAAGGAGGCGCGAACGGTGATCGAAAACTGGCGGCGTCACTACAACGAGGTCAGGCCGCATTCGGCCATGGGCTATAAACCGCCCGCTCCAGAAGCCGTTCTATGGCAGGCTGCGCAATCCGGACCGGCTTCACCGGCCACTCCGGCATTGGCGCCGCGGTTCGTCATGCACTAACATCCAACCCGGACCACCCAATGGGGGCCGGCCAGTCCGGCGCGGGACCCATCCCTTCTTTGTTCGATCGACGATCGCCTATTGCGCCGCCACGGAGGGCAGGCCGGCGAGGGCCATGGCGAGTTCGGCCTCGTCATAGTCCTGATCGACCAGCTTGCCGCTGAAATAATTGATATAGGCGCCCATGTCGAAATGGCCGTGGCCCGAGAGGTTGAAGACGATGGTCTCCGCCTTGCCCTCGGCCTTGCAACGCAGGGCCTCGTCGATGGCGCAGCGCACGGCGTGCGTGGATTCCGGCGCCGGAATGATCCCTTCCGCGCGGGCGAATTTCACACCGGCGTCGAAACAGGCGGTCTGCTGATAGGCCCGGGCCTCGATCAGGCCGAGGTCGTAGACATGGGACACCAACGGCCCCATGCCGTGATAGCGCAGGCCGCCGGCGTGGAAGCCGGGCGGGATGAAGGTCGAGCCGAGCGTGTGCATCTTTACGAGCGGCGTGAGATGCGAGGTGTCGCCGAAATCATAGGCGTATTTGCCGCGTGTCAGCGTAGGGCAGGCCGCCGGCTCTACCGCGATGATCCGGCGCCTGCGACCGCCGCGCAAATTCAGGCCGAGGAAGGGGAAGGCGAGGCCCGCGAAATTCGAGCCGCCGCCGGCGCAGGCGATGATGACGTCAGGATCGTCGCCCGCTAGTTCGAACTGCTTGATCGCTTCCTCGCCGATGATGGTCTGGTGCAGCATGACATGGTTGAGCACCGACCCGAGGGCGTATTTCACGTCCGGATTTTTCGCGGCGACCTCGACCGCCTCCGAAATGGCGATACCAAGCGAACCCGGGCTGTCCGGATGCTCCTTGAGAACCGCGCGGCCCGAATCGGTTTCATTCGACGGAGAAGGTATGCAGCGCGCGCCATAGGTCTCCATCAAGGCGCGTCGATAGGGCTTCTGGTCATAGGAAACGCGCACCTGGAACACGGTGACGTCGATGTCGAAGAGCGAACCGGCGAAGGCGAGCGAGGAGCCCCATTGTCCGGCGCCCGTCTCGGTCGTGAGCTTCGTCACGCCCGCCTGCTTGTTGTACCACGCCTGCGGCACGGCCGTGTTGGGCTTGTGCGAGCCTGCCGGCGAGACGCCCTCATATTTGAAATAGATCTTCGCCGGCGTGCCGAGCGCCTGTTCGAGCCGGCGCGCGCGGATGAGCGGCGAGGGGCGCCACATGCGGAAGATGTCGCGCACGGGCTGCGGAATCTCGATCTCACGTTCCGCCGAGACCTCCTGGAGAATCAGCTCCATCGGAAAGAGCGGTTCAAGGTCGGAGGGGCCGACGGGCTGTTTGGTGCCGGGATGGAGAACCGCGTGCGGCGGTTTGGGCAGATCCGCAACGATATTGTACCAGAACTTGGGGATCTGGCTTTCCTCGAGCGTGTATTTGACCTGGTCCGACATGGCGCTTCCCTCAATTTCTCTTTTGTCGAGACAAAAGCAACAGTCCTCGCGCGTCCTTGATCTGGGTCAGGCGTTCGGGAACCCTCGCGAATTTGTGGCGGTTTGAGTTTAGAGGACGCGGAGCCGGAAGGGGAAGCTCAATAGGCGGCGCGGTCGAACAACACCAAAGCGGCGGTGCGCAGGATGATGCGCAGATCCAGCCAGGTCGACCAGGTCTCGATGTAATGAATGTCGAACTCAACCCGCTTGACGACCTTTGCGCTGCTGTCGAGTTCGCCACGATAGCCGCTGACCTGGGCGAGCCCGGTCATGCCCGGCTTCACGCGATGGCGCGCCGCATATTGGTCCGCGATTTCGGTCAGGTCCCGGCCGGCGGCTCGTGTGCGCAAGGCATGCGGCCGCGGCCCGACGATCGACATCTCGCCGCGCAGCACATTGATCAATTGCGGCAATTCGTCGAGGCTTGTGCGGCGGATGAAGCGCCCGACGCGCGTGACCCGGTCGTCGCCGCGCACCGTCTGCCGGCAGGCGTGGAGATCGGTCGCCTGGGGGCGCATGGAGCGAAATTTCAACACCTGGAAGGCGCGGCCGTTAAAACCGACGCGCATCTGGCGAAACAGGACGGGGCCGGGGCTGTCGAGCCGGACCGCCAGCGCGACAAGCAGGATGACGGGCGCGAAGACAACAAGCGCGAGGGCCGAAACGACAACGTCCTGCGCGCGCTTCGCGAACAGGCTCCAGCCGTCGATCGGGCGGTCGGCGGCGCGCAGAGCGACCCGGTCGCGGATCATGCCGACGCCCAGCTGATGCGCCCGGATGCTGGCGTCCTCCGGCAGGACGAAGATTTCCGCCGAAAACCGGCGCAGCAGCAGAAGCTGTTGCAGCACGTCGGGCGCCTTGGCCCATGGCGTGACGATATAGATCTGGTCGATCTCGGCGCGCGCGATCCAGTCCGCAAGGCCCGCAAGCTCGTCGGGGCCGGACAGCTCGATTTCCTGGGCGGTCTGCGCGAGCCCGCGGCTCGCGGCGGCGATCTCGCCGCTTGCGAGCGGCTTGGCGAAAATGCCCACGGACAGTGCGCGGTACACGAAATCGCCCGTGGCCAGGCGGCGGCTCCTGTCCCGGATCAAGGCGAGGCGGATCGCGGGAGCTGCCGAACAGGCGAGCGCAATCCAGAGGAAAAACCAGCCACGGGAAAAATTCTGCGTCGTCTTCGTGGCCGCGCCAATCACCAGCAGAACCAGAAAGGTTGCGGAAAGCGCGGCGAGAAGGCGGCGAAGCGACGGCCCGAGTTCAAGGATCTTCCTGATCCGATAAGCGCCGATCCCATGCGACAGAAGCAGATAAAGCGCCGCGCTGAGGCCGACGATCGCGGCGAGATCGTTGACAAGATCGCTCCAGAGCCTGTCGAACCGCGCGAACAGGGCCGCCGAGGCGAAACCGCTGGCGACAAGGGCGAGCAGGTCGAGCGCCATGAGGAGGGCGACCGAATTTTCCAGAGAAATCCGCTTGCCGGACGGCGGCGCCCAAGCCCTTCGGATCGGGTCGGCAAAGATGGACGCGTCTCGCAATGCTGCGTCGGCCATGACAGTCACGCTGGTTGGACGTTCCGTTCAAGTGCTTCCAGCCTAGCGGAGACGCAAACGGGCCGCAAATGGCGCCGTAGCGCCAATGTGTTGATAATCTTTGATATTTTCCCGTCGCAAGTTGTAGCATGCGGCCTTGCGCCAGCCTTCGCGCGCATCGGACGCGAAGAAAAGGCGCACGCGCTCCCCGATGTCGCGCCCATCGACCGCGAGAACGCCGGAAAAGGACGCGCATTCGTTCCATCCGCACTGTGCCATGCCCGCGTCCGGTTGAAAATTTTCATGCCGGCGGGACGAAAAAATTTTGCATCCCGTTCGCAATCGGCGGATTTTCAGCGCCTTCCGCTTCAAGGCGCCGAGGGAACGCGTTAGACTTCAACTGGAGGCACGCCATGAGCGCCAAGAACGACCGCGAGTCCGAAACTGTCGAGAATGACGCGCAACCGGCGGATTCGTCGATCACGCAGGCCTTGGCGGCCGTCCAGAAGGCGATGGAGGAATTGGCTGCTGTGCTGGGCGCCGATTCCACGGCGACGATCAGCGCGTTGAAACAGGCGGGGCAGGCCGCCTCCGAAAATCTCGCGGGCCTGACCGACGATGCGCGCGACCTGGGCCGCGCCGGCCTCGATGAGATTTCGGAATCGGTGCGGCGCAATCCGCTCGCCTGGCTCGCGGCGGCGGTCGGCCTCGGCCTCGTCATCGGCCTCTGGCGCAACCGGGGCTCAAGGTCATGAGCAATCTTTTCGCGGCCGTGGGTCTTGAGGGGGCCGTCCTTTCCCGCCGTGTCCGGCTTTTCGCGCTCGGCGCGGTCGTCGGCGCGGCGCTCGTCGTTCTGGCGGTCGCTTTCGCGGCGTTTGCAGCTTATCTGGCCTTGCTGGCCTGGCTCGCGCCGTGGCAGGCCGCCCTTTGCGTGGGCGGGGCGGCGCTGCTGCTCGGCGCGATCCTGCTTTTCGTGGCGGCGCGGTCGCTCGGCCGTGCGGTCGATCAGTTCCAGGTCGCGGTCAAGACCAATGCGCTGGTGCGGGCGGCGCCCATCGCGGCGCGGCTCGCGGTCCGCAGCCCGCGCCTCATTGCCGCGCTCGCCGCCGCTCTCGCGGCCGTCGTCGCCTTGATTCGTACGTTCGGCGAACGACCGCGGCCCAAGCCCGAGCCTCAGCCGCCGGCATAGGCGCGCGCCAAGGCGCAGAAGCCCGCGACCTCGATTTCCTCCGCCCGCCGCGTCGGCTCGATCCCCGCAGTTTCCAGCAGCGCTGAGGGATCGCCGACTCCCGGCAGGCTCTTGAGCGACTGGCGCAACATCTTGCGCCGCTGGCCGAAGGCGGCGAGGGTGACAGCCTCCAGCGCTGTTGTCCGGCAATCGAGGGGCTGGGCGCGCGGCCGCAGTTCGACCACGCTGGAGGTCACCTTCGGCGGCGGGGTGAAGGCCGAAGGCGGCACGTCGAACAGGATGCGGGTTTCGCAACGCCAGTTGGCCAGCACGCCAAGCCGGCCATAGTCGGCCCTTTGCCGGGGCGTCGCCACGATCCGTTCCGCGACCTCGCGCTGGAACATGAGGACCAGCCGGTCATAGAACGGAGGCCAGCTTTCGAGCGTCAGCCATCCGGTCAGCAATTGCGTTCCGATGTTGTATGGCAGGTTGGCGCAGATGCGGATTGGCGAGGACGCGCCGCGCGCCGCCATGAAGGCCGGATAATCCAGCGCCAGCGCGTCGCCCGGGAAGATTTCGAGCCGGCCGGGGAAGACCTCCGCAATCTCCTCCAGGGCGGCGAGGCAGCGTTCGTCACGCTCGACCGCGATCACCTTTTTCGCGCCATGGGCGAGCAGGGCGCGGGTCAGGCCGCCCGGACCAGGACCAATTTCGAGAATGGTCGCCTCGTCGAGCGGGCCGGCGGCGCGGGCGATCCTGCCGGTGAGGTTGAGGTCGAACAGGAAATTCTGGCCGAGCGACTTTTTCGCGCTCAGGCCATGGCGGGCGACGACGTCGCGCAGCGGCGGAAGAGCGTCGCTCATGCAGCCACGGCGGCGGCGCGCCGTTCGGCCATTCGCGCCGCAAGGGCGACGGCTTCGGCAAGGCTCGTCGGCGAGGCTTGCCCCGTTCCGGCGATGGAAAAGGCCGTGCCGTGATCTGGCGAGGTGCGGATGAAGGGCAGGCCGAGCGTGACATTGACGCCGCGGTCGAAGGCGAGGGTCTTGATCGGGATCAGCGCCTGATCGTGATAAGCGCAGATCGCCACGTCATAGGTCGACCGCGCGGCGGCGTGGAACATGGTGTCCGCTGGCAGGGGACCGCGAATGTCATGCCCCTGCGCGGCAAGGCGGGCGACCGCCGGGGCGATGACGTCAATATCCTCGCGCCCGATAGCGCCATCTTCGCCGGCATGAGGATTGAGCCCCGAAAAGACCAGGCGGGGACGCGTCAGACCGAAATCACGCTGGAAAGCCTCGATCACGATCTCGCCGATTTCGACAAGGTCTTCGGTCGTGAGCAGGGAGGGGACCTGAGCGAGCGGCACGTGGATCGTCGCCGGGACCACCGCGAGTTCACGCGACCATAGCAGCATGACCGGGCGCGGCGCGCCGCCATAAAGCCTGCGCGCCAGTTCGCCGAGATATTCCGTGTGCCCCGGATGGGCGAAGCCGGCGCGATAAAGCACGGATTTCGCGATCGGATTGGTCACGACCGCGCTGGCGCGGCCGGCATGGACCAGTTCGACCGCGCGAAAAATGGATTCGATCGTCGCCGGCGCGTCCGCCGGATCGGGCTGGCCGGGCTCGCCCTTCACGCGCACATGCAGCGCGACGACCGGCAGGGCGGCGGGAAAGACCTCCGCGGCCTGTTCCGGCTCCGTCTCCACGATTGCGACATCGAGCCCCAGCCGCCGCGCGCGGCAGCGGAGCAGATCCGGGTCGCCCAGAACGAAAAAGGGAGCGTCCCCATCGCGCCGCTCGCGATGGAGCGCAAGTGTGATGTCGGGCCCGACGCCGGATGGATCGCCCTGAGTCAGGCAGAGCGGCGGGCGCGACTCGGTCATTTCCCCGTCTTGACGATCACGGCGCTGGCGCGAAGGTCCTTGTAAAGCTCGGCGGCCTGCTTTTCGACGATGTTCTGCAGAAGCTTCTGCTGGGCGAGATCCTTTCGGGCGTCGGCGTCGGCTTCCTTGCGCTCGCAGACGGCGACGGCGGCAATTCCACTGGAATCGCGGCTGGCCGGCGTCAAATGTCCGAGAGGAACCTTGTCGAGCACCGCGCTCAACTGCGGCCCAAGCTGCGAGGAAGTGCGCGTGATCGGATCGCGCACCACGAATTGCGCCGTCTCCCGGGCGATCTTCACGCCTCCGTCGCAATCATTGAAGCGGCTCTTGAGCGCCTCCATCTTCTTGGCGGCTTCCTCGATGCCGGCCTGTCCGGCCGAGGGAGGCACGATATAGACCACTTGGCGCAGGGTGTAGGTCCGTTCCTGCGCGAGCGACTTGTCGCGCGCAAGTTCAGCGTCGAGATCTTCCTTGCTGACTTCCACGGCCCGATTGCGAGCGCGCGCGTAGAGGAGGAAGGCCTGATGGATGGAAAAGAAATTCTCGGCGTGTTTCTGATCGACATGGGCCGCCGAGACCCGCTGCGAGAGCTGTTCGACCGTCATATGGCCCTTTTCGGCATAATAATGCAGCGCCGGACCGAGATCGCTGGCCGAGACCTTGATGCCGTACTTGTTGATCTCGGTGGCCTTGACGCGCGATTCGATCAGGCTGTCGAGCGCCGCCGAAGGCGACGACGGCTCGCCGATGGCGCGCAGCAGCTTCGCGCGCTCGGCCACATCATAGGAGGTCACCGGATCGCCATTGATGCTGGCGACGATTGACTGCGCCTGGGCCTGCGAAAGAGGGGCCATCGCCAGGACGCCGAATGCCGTGTAAGCCAAAAGGGACAAGAGCGCGAAGGGATTTTGCCGTCCGCCGGAAACTTCAAACCAGAATGCCATGCCCATGATCCATTGTCGCCAGTTCCTTGACGAGGATTGAATCGCGACGGCTCCAAGACCCGTCGCGCCGCCGCGCTTCCATTCCCGAAAATTGCGGCGGCAATCCGGTCGCCCGATTGCGAGCCATACAGGGTTTCGCAGGGAATCGCCAGATTGTCCGACGAGGAGGAGGCGATCAGTTGTAGCGGACGCCGTCCTGAATCTGACCGGGCGACAGCAGGAAGGGCGCCTTGATGTCGCCGAGGGTCCGCAGGTCGATCGTCAGCAGCAAGGTCTGGTTGCGGTAATAGGCGGGCGGATTGCCGAAAACATCCGAGATCGCGTTGGTGTAGTTCAGCGAAACCTTGGTGCAGTCGTCAAAATATCCGGCGCCCAGACCCCAGGTCGCGATCGAGAAGGTCGGCTGCGGCGTCGGCAGGTAATCCGGATAATAGAAGTGGCGGCTCAGATCGAAATTGATGCTGCCCGAAACGAAATAATGTTCGATCAGGTCATAGCGCGTGGTGAACTGGAGTCCTTCCCGCCGAAAGATATAGCCGATCAGCGGCTGCTGCTCGTAATTGGCGAATTGCGCCGTGAAATCCACAGGCCCGTATTTGGCGTGAGCGGTCACGTCCAGATGGTCCAGGCCCCAGGTCTGCTCGTTGAAACGCGCCTTGGCGATGATGGAATAATTGCTGTTGGGCGAATAGCTGATGCGCGCCACATAATCGGAGAGGGGTGTGTTCAGGCCCGATTCCAGGCCGACATTGGCGGCGTCCGGCGTATTGTAGGAATTCACGCCCGCAACCTGGGCCGACTGGCCGAACAGGGCGTTGACATAGCCGTTCTTGTCCATGTCGAGCGTGAACTGCGCGCCGTAATTGGCGCGCACGCCAGTCTCAAACCGATCATAGCCAGAATATTTGTTCCATTCGAACAGGTTCGAATCGTCGAACACCAGGCTCTGTGCGTCGAGATTGACGATCGTGTTGGCAACCTGGGTGTTGGGGCGGGCGATGATCTGGCCGATCGGTTCGATCACGAGGGAGCCCAGGGGCGTGCGCGCCAGAAGCGGATAGCGCCATTCGAGGCCTACGCCCGGCATGAGCGAGCCTTGGAACTGATTGTTATCCGAGAGATAATTGCTCTGATAGGCGTTGGCGATCGTGTCGGAGCCGAAGGTCGCGTAACCAGAATTCGAATAGCTCAGATAATTGCCGTTGGCGCGCAGGAAGGCGAAGGGCGTGAAAACGTCGCCCAGCGGGTCGATATATTTGCGCTGCCAGGACACCTCGATCGTGCCGCTCGTATAGCTGCCGCCGATGCCGCGCAGGAGGCAGGAGCCCGGATAATAGTCCGGCCTGCCGGTCACCGGATTGTTGCAGACCGGGTAAAGGCCGTAAAGGTTGTCGAGCTGGAGCGCGCCCACCTGCTGATAGGAGGCGAGCGCCGCCGAGGAGCTGGTCAGATTGGCGTCGATGGTGATCTCGCCGCCGACGCCATAGGTTTTGGCGGGGTCGAGGTCGATCGACTTGTTATAGTCCATCATCGGCCAGACCGCGGCGAGCTGCGGCTGGAAGTCGTTATTGGCCAAGCCCTGGAACGAATAGCCGCGCAGATCGAAATAGCCGCGGTCGCCCTGGCCGTTCAGATAGACGGAGGAGGACGTCTCGCTGAAGAAATTGCCGTTCAGGATCGGGTTTGGCAGGCCGTAGTCATTCAGATACCACTTGTCCGACACCCGCTCGACATCCCAGCCGAATTTCCAGAACTGGCTCAGCCAGATCGTGCCCTGGCTGGTGATCGAACCGCGGTTGGTCTGGTCGCCCGCACCCCAGGGCTGCGGCGCGAAGGCGCTGTCGGCCTGCTGGTGGATGCCGTTGATGTCGATGTAATAATAGCCGTTATCGAGGCGCTGGCGGAATTCGGCGTCGCCCCACAGCCCCTGGCGCGTGAGGTACATGGGCGTGACCGTCAGGTCCATGTTCGGCGCGATCGCCCAGAAATAGGGTATGCCGACACCGTTGCCCGTCGTCGAACGGAAAGCAGGGCGAGGGAGCAGGAAGCCCGATTCCCGCTTCACGCTCGGGTCGGCGGTCGAGAAGACCGGGAAATAGGCGATCGGCCAGCCGTAAAGGTCGAAGGTCGCATCCTCGAAATAGAGCATTTGCTCGTTATTCTTGTGGATGATCTTGTTGGCGCGCAGGCGCCAGAGCGGCGCGCGCTCCGGATGGTCGGCGCAGCTCGGGCAGGCCGTGTAAGTGCCCTTGTGAAAAACGGTGGTGTCGGCGTCGACCTTTTCCGAGCGCGTCGCGCTGACATGGGTTCGCTCCTTGGAATCGGCGCGCACCGTATCGACGAAGCCTTCCTTGAAATCGCCGGTCAGCTCCATCTTGTCGGCATGGGTCACCGAGCCATCGGTATCGGTGAGCTTGACAGACCCTTCGGCCATGACGCGGCCCGTCTCGCGATAATAGGTGACGCGGTCCGCCTCCAGGATCTTGCCTTCATAATAGATCTGGGCGTCGCCCTCGGCGGTGACCGAATGGGCCTTGTCGTCATAGACGACGCTGTTGGCCTCGACCACCATCGGACCCTTCTTGCCCGCGGTCGAGCCGGAAATCTTGTCGCTCATGGTTTCGGCCAGCGCCTGCCGCAGATGGGCGGGCGCGCCGACGAGGACCACCAGCCCCGACAGCGCCAGGCTGACGGCGCCGAGGCGCAAGGCGCGCGGAAGGCCGCGGCGGCGCGCCGCGCGACGAATCCGGCGGTTGGGAACGCCCGCCGCCATCAGCCGTCCTCACGATTCAAAAGGGTCAGCGCGCCCAACATATTCGCCACGATCGCAGGCGACCAGGCCGCGACGGGCGTGCTGAGCACCCCCGCATTGCCGAGGTCGGAAACGAGTTTCGTCGCGACATAAAGCACGAAGCCCGCTCCGACGCCACCCAAAACAAGAATGCCGACACCCCCCATGCGCGACAGCTTCAGCGAAAATGAGGCGGCGATCAGCACCATGGCCGCGAGTAGCGCGGGCAGGGCCAGAAGGGACTGAAAACGCAAACGATACCCCACTGCGTCGAGACCGGCTTCCTCGGTGTCTTCCACGAAGCGTGGCAGAGACCAGAATGGCACCGATTCAGGCGACACGAAACTCTGTACGACCTGACTTGCGCGCAGATTAGTCGCGAGATGGTAAACATCCGCTCTCCGCGGCTCAACCCCGGGCGCCGAAATCACCACATTCGACAAATTCCATTCGCCGTCGCTCATCCGCGCTTCGTCGGCGTCGACCCGTTCGAGGAAACGGCCGTCCTGGTCGAAGACGAAAGCCGAGACATTGGCCAGGTGCAGACCGCCCTCCGACGAAGCCTCCGCCCGCAGGATCGATTGGCCGACCGCGCTTTTTTGGCGAATCCACATGCTCGTGTCATTGGCCAGGAAGCGATTCTTGAAAATGCGGGTTTCGATCTCCTCGCCTTGCTGCTTCATGGTCGCGGACATGGGATTATAGAGCCCGATGGCGAACAGTCCGACGCCCAGCGCGGCGATCAACGGCGGCGTGAGAAATTGCCAAACCGACACGCCCGCCGCGCGCGCCACGACGAGTTCGAGCTTGCGGGTCAGGTTGATGAAGGTGGCCATCGCCCCGAACAGCACGGCGAAGGGCAGGATCTGCTCGGCGACCGTCGGCGTGTCGAGAAGGGCGAGCCAGGCGACGAGCGCGGTGTTCGCATTCGGGCTGTCGCTGGTGCGGCGCAGCAGCTCCACGAAATCGACCATATAGATCAGGGCAAAGATCGTGAAAAAGACAACGGCGACGCTTTTGAGGAAGCGCGAACCAAAATAGAGGGCGAGGGTCCTGCCGATCATTCAGGCCGCCGCGAAAACCGCGCGGGCGCGCTTGAAGGGACGATTGAAGACGAAACGGAAAGCGTAAAGCGCCGCCAGGACGCAGCCGCCCAGGGGCAGGGCGTAGGCGAGCGGCACGGCGGAAGCCTCGCGCGCCATCAAAGCCGACGCGCCGAAGCCGCCGACCCGGAGAACGAGCGCCGCGACCACCGCGCCGGCGATGGCCATGCCGCGATTCTGCCGCGTCGTCCGGGGCGCGCCCAGCGCCGCGAAGGCGATCATTCCCATCGCCAGGGCATACAGGGGAGCGACGAATCTTTCATGCAGCTCGGACCGGAAATGACCCTCGTCCAGTTTTACATAGGGATCGGACACGTCGTAATGGAGCAATTCCGAGGTCGTGCGCTCGCGCGGACGCAAGGGTGTCCCATCGGCGCCCGGACCGAAGCGGCTGAGGTCGAGGGCGTAGGAATCGAACACGATCATCGCCGGGGCCTCGGCGCCCTTGTCCTGGCGCTGGATCGTGCCGGTCTGCAAAACCAGCAGGTTCTGGTCGTCAACCTTGGTCGCGACGCCCTTTTCGGCGATATAGACATTGGTCTGGGAGGCGTCGCGCCGGTCAAGCATGAAGATGCCAAGCATGGCGCCGCCCGGCGCGCGCTCGCGGTAGTGAAAATAGAGGCCATAATCGAGCATGTTGAAGGCGCCCGGCCGCACGATTCGCGTCAGGAAATCCGACTGAACCTCTGAAATGGCGGTGCGGAGCTGGCGAAAGCTCCAGGGCATCGCCCAGAGCGACATGAATCCGGAAAAGATCGAGGCCGCCAGAATCAGCGCGGCGAAGGGCCGGAACAGCTGAAAAGGCGAAAAACCGGCGGAGGCCGCGACCACGAGCTCGCTGTCGCCGTTGAGCTTGTTGAGCGCGAAGAGCGTCGCGATGAAGAGCGCGATCGGCGAAATCACCATGAGCAGGGAGGGAATGATCAGCCCGGTCACGTGAAAGAAGACGATCAGCGACTGGCCTTTGGTGGTCATGAGGTCGAAGTCGCGCATCGCCTGGGTCAGCCAGATGACCGCCGTGAGAACGCCGAGCGCGACCAGGAAGGCCGAAGCGGCGATCTTGAAAATGTAACGGTCGATCAGGAGCATGTTTCACTTTCGATCGCGGTGGGCGCCCCCGACATAGATCAAAAATTTTGCGGCGCAAAGTGGACCCCGCCGCGGGCGGATCCGGACGAGGCCACATAGACGCGGCAGTTTGGCGTTTCCAAGGCCGCCGCCCACGGCAAAAGGTCCCTTGCGCGGGAGCAAGGCCGCCATCTGGAACAGTCGAACTTTTTGGCGCGGGCGCGCATTGACCCCTTTCGTCGCGACGGCGCATAGTGGCGCGAATCCCTCGGCCGCCGTTTTCGATGACGCCGCGGCCTTTTTTCGATCCGAAAGCCCCCGCGACGGCGCGGGCTCATGCTGCGAGGTCTTCATGTCCGGCACCGTCACTCTGGGCGCAACCACAATAGCCGACGCTTTTGCGGCGGCGCCGGAAGCCGGCGGCTATGTCCTGGTGGTTTTCGCCGACGGCGCCCTCGCGCTCGGTTCGGGCGCGGCGGCGGGACTCGGAGAAGCCGCCGGCGTGATTCCCCGCGCCGCCGAAGCCGCCGCCTTCAAGGGCAAGATCGGCTCCTGCCTCGACATTGTCGCGCCCGCCGGCCTCGCCGCGCAGCGGCTGCTCGTGCTCGGAACCGCGCCGGAGAAGGAGGGCGACAAGGTCGATTATCTGCGCTTGGGCGGCCTGACCGTGGCGAAGCTCGGCAAGGCGGCCAAGGCGCGGATCCTGTTCGATTTCGCCGCCGCTCCCGAGGATTTTTCCGCCGCCGCCGCGGACTTCGCGCTCGGCCTGCGTCTGCGCGCCTATAAATTCGACCAGTTCAAGACGAAAAAGGCCAAGAAGGACGAGCCCGAGAACGGCGGACCGGTCGATCTCCGCCTCGCCGCGGCCGATTCCGCCGCCTTGACCACATCGATCGCCAAGGTCCAGGGCCTCGCCGACGGGGTCGATCTCGCGCGCACACTGGTCAATATGCCGCCGAACCTGATCTATCCGGAGAGCTTCGCCGACAGGGCGAAAGAGCTGGAAAAGCTCGGCGTCGCCGTGGAGATCCTCGACGTTCCCGCCATGGAGGCGCTCGGCATGCGGGCGCTTCTCGGCGTGGGGCAGGGGTCGAAAAGGCCGAGCCGGGTCGTCGTCATGCGCTGGAGCGGCGGCCGGAAGGACGCGCAGCCGGTCGCCTTCATCGGCAAGGGCGTCTGTTTCGATTCGGGCGGCATTTCGCTCAAGCCGGGCGCCGGCATGGAGGACATGAAGGGCGACATGGCGGGCGCGGCCTGCGTTACCGGCCTGATGCACGCGCTCGCCTCGCGCAAGGCGGCGGTCAACGCGATCGGCGCCATCGGCCTGGTCGAGAACATGCCCGGCGGCGGCGCCCAGCGACCCGGCGACATCGTCACGGCCATGTCGGGAACGACCATCGAGATCATCAACACCGACGCCGAAGGGCGGCTGGTTCTCGCCGACGTGCTCTGGCACGTGCAGAACGCGTACAAGCCGGCCTTCATGATCGATCTCGCCACGCTCACCGGAGCGATCATCATCGCGCTCGGCCAGGAATACGCCGGCCTGTTCAGCAACAACGACGAACTGGCCCAGCGCCTGAGCGAGGCCGGAACGAAAACCGGCGAAAAGGTCTGGCGGATGCCGATCGGCCCGAGCTACGACAAGCTGATCGAGTCCAAATTCGCCGACATCAAGAACACTGGCGGGCGCAACGCCGGCTCGATCACCGCCGCGCAATTCCTGCAGCGCTTCGTCAATGACGTACCTTGGGCCCATCTCGACATCGCGGGGACGGGCATGTCCGCGCCGACGGCCGACCTCAACCAGAGCTGGGGCTCGGGCTGGGGCGTCCGCCTCCTCGACCGGCTGGTGAAGGACTATTACGAATCGGCGGAATGATGCCCGAGTTCTGGTTTTACCAGCTCCAAAAGCGGACCCTCGACCAGACTTTGCCGAATCTGGTCGAGCGCGCGCTCCAGCGGGGCTGGCGGGCCGTCGTCCAGAGCCGGACGCAGGAGCGGCTCGCGGCGATCGACGACCTGTTGTGGACCTATGCCGACGATTCGTTTCTTCCCCACGGCGCCCAGGCCGACGGCGACCCCCAATTGCAATCCGTCTGGTTGACCTGCGGCGACGACAATCCCAATAACGCGAGAATTCGCTTCCTCGTCGAAGGGGCGGAGGCCGAGCCCTTCGCCGACGACGATTACGAGCGGCTGATCCTGATCTTCGACGGCCGCGACGATCTGTCGCTCGCCGCCGCCCGCGAACAATGGCGGCGCCTCAAACAGCGTGACGCGGCTCTCTCCTACTGGCAGGAAACGGAAGAAGGCGGCTGGCGCAAGCAGGCCTGACGGCCAGAGCGCAAGACCTTGCCGGATCCACGCCCCATTTCCGCCAAAATGTCGAGGCCAATCTAAGGCGGGAGTTCACGAAAGCGTGATCTGGCGGGGCCGCGCGGCCTTCCCCTGGATCGCATTCGGCGCCGCGGTCAAGCTTCCGGGAATGCGGCTCCTAGCGAAGGGTTAACTATTTGGATCAATCTTTTCGCAACCTTCCCGGCGCAATGTGGCGAATGACGTCGTCTTTCGCCAAGACAGATTCCGCTTCGACGCGCGTCAGCGGGCTCGCCCTGTGGGGCCGCCCCGGCGTCGTGGAAAAAAGGAACCCTGGCCAGTGAACAAAACGCCCGCCCGCCCGCTCGCGCCTCTGGCCGCGGCGCGGCAAAATTTCAGCGCAAAGGCCATTCGCGCGAAAGCCAGCACATTCCTCGCCTTCGCCGGGGTCGTCGCCATGGCCGGATGCGCGCAGTCGCCGCAGCATTTCGCCCGCCACGGCAAGGAATATTTCCCTGAGACCGTCTATGGCCAAGCCAGCCCGAGGGTTGTCGCCGACGGACAGCCCGTGCCGAAGGGCGGCGGCCGCTATCTCGTCGGCGACGCCTATACGGTCGCCGGCCGAACCTACGTGCCGAGCGAGAAGAAATATGCGGCCGTCGGCCTCGCGTCCTGGTACGGCGACGCCTTCCATGGCCGCCGCACCGCCAATGGCGAGGTCTATGACCGGGAGGCGATCACCGCCGCGCATCCCACCATGCCGTTGCCGTGCTACGCCCGCGTCACCAATCTGCGCAACCAGCGCTCGATCATCGTTCGCGTCAACGACCGCGGCCCCTTCCACAGCGGCCGCATGATGGACCTCTCAGCCCGCGCCGCCGAAGCGCTCGACTACAAGTCGATCGGCACGGCGAGGGTGAAGGTCGAATATGTCGGCCGCGCTTCGCTCGCCGGCTCCGACGACCGCAAGCTGCTCGCGACCCTGCGCGTGGACGGCCGTCCCGCAGAGCTCGGCGATTTCGCGTATTCGCCGACCCAGATCGCCGATCAGCGCGAACTGCCGCCCGCCGCCGCGCCGAACCGCGAGGAACAGCGCATGGCCATGCGTGATGAGCCCGTCTCTTACACGCCGCCGCCGGTCAGGGAAGCCGCGACGGCGCCTGTTCACGTGGCCGGCAGGCCGCTGCCGCCCGAGCCGCCGCAGCGCCCGGAACTTGCCGAACTCTCGACGCCTGCGGCGCCGCTTCCCAAGAACCCGCCCTTGCCGCCGCAGCGGCCTTTTGACCTCGGGACCATTCCGGGCGCGGACACGCCGATCTCGGTCGCTCGTCGCTAAGCCTTTCCGTCGCCGGGGCACTGGCCTTGCGCCGCCGAAGGGCTTATCTCTGGGACTGACGCGGTCTCGCGCCGGGTGAAAACTTTCGCTCGGCGCCGCAATGGGTGCGGTCGGCCGGGCTCGCGCAGCGAAGAGGCGTTCGTGCAGTCTCGTTTCCTCTCTCTTTCGCCCCGGCTTCGCCCGCTCTGGCTTTTTCTGGCTGTCGTTTTCTCCGCCGTTCCGATGGCGCGCGCGCAGAACATAGCGACGACCGCGCCGCATGCCCTGGTCATGGACGCCGCCACCCAGACCGTCTTGTTCGAAAAGGCGGCCGACGAGGCAGTCCCCCCGGCGTCGCTCGTCAAGCTGATGACCGCCGAACTGGTCTTCCGCGACCTGAAAAAGGGCTCGATCACCCTCGACACGCCCTTCTACATTTCGGAACACGCCTGGAAGACCGGATCGAGCGGCGGCTCGATGTTCGCGCGGGTCAACACCAATGTCCGCGTCGAGGACCTGTTGCGCGGCCTGATCGTGCAGTCGGGCAATGACGCGGCGGTGGCGCTGGCCGAGGGGCTCGGCGGATCGGAGCAGAATTTCGCGGCGATGATGAACGCCCGCGCCGTCGAACTCGGGATGACCAAATCCCATTTCACCGACGCCTGGGGCGGCGCCGACCCCGCACAGGTGACCACCGCGCGCGACATGGCGATTCTCGCCGAGCACCTCATCAAGACCTATCCAGACTATTATCATTATTTCGGCGAGAAGGAGTTCACCTGGAGCAAGATCCGCCAGCTGAACCGCAATCCGATCCTGTTCATGGACGTAAATGGCGACGGCCTCAAAGTCGGCAACGAGAAGGACGGCGACTTCAACCTCGTGGGCTCGGCGGTTTATTCCGGGCAAAGGCTGATCGTCATCGTCCTCGGCGCCAAGACCGCCAAGGAGCGCGCCGAGGAAGCCCGCAGGCTGTTCAACTGGGGCTTCCATGGCTTTGACGCCCGCACGCTGTTCGACGCGAACCAGACAGTCGGGACGGCCAAGGTCTATGGCGGGACGCAGGACGAGGTCGCGCTGACCTCCGCGACGCCGGTCCGGGTCCTGATCCCGCGCGCCTCCCCCGACAAGCTGAGCGGCAAGATCACCTATGTCGGCCCGCTGATCGCGCCGGTCGCCGCCGGCCAGACCGTCGCCCGGCTCAAGATTTATTCCGGCGCGAGCCTCGCCCTCGACCTGCCGCTGATGACCGCCGAGGCGGTCGAGCAGGGCCCGCTCACGCAGCGCGCCAAGGACGCGGCGATGGAACTCGGCGTCCAGCTCTTCCACAAGGGCCTTGGCATGGCGATGCATTCGCTCGAAAAGAGAGCCTCGGGCAAAACAGCCTCGACGAAGACGGAGCCAGCGCCCGCGGCGACCGCGTCGGAGCCTTGAACGCGCGCCCATTCGGGTTAAGACTGCGAATCGCTGGCGGCGCGTCCACGCATCGCTTCCCGGGCGAGGGTGTCTTGCCGGGCGAGGGTCTTTTGCACAACGGTCGGTTCATCACTTTCGAAGGCGGCGAGGGAGCGGGCAAATCGACCCAGATTCGCCGGCTTGCCAGCGCCCTGCGCGGCCATGCGCGGGAGATCGTCGTCACGCGCGAGCCCGGCGGCACGCCGCTCGCCGAGAAATTGCGCGGCTTCATCCTCGCCGGCAAGGCCCGCGATTTCGGCCCCTTCGGCGAAGCCCTGCTGTTCTCGGCGGCGCGGATCGACCATATCGACCGCATCATCCGGCCTGCGCTCGCGCGCGGCGCCTTTGTGCTGTGCGACCGTTTCGCCGATTCGACGCGCGCCTACCAGGGCGCGCGCGGCGGCATGGACGCCGGCATGCTCCTGGCGATGGAGCGGGTGACGCTCGCCGGCCTGCGTCCCGACCTGACCTTCATCCTCGACATCGCGCCCGAAACCGGCATGGCGCGCGCGCATGCGCGCCGCGGCGCCGCGGGAGCCGATCGTTTTGAGGCCGAAGGTCTCGCCTTCCACGCCGAACTGCGCGCAAAATTCCTCGACATCGCGCGCGAAGAGCCCGAACGCTGCCGCGTGATCGACGCCAGCCGGCCTGAGGCCGAAGTCGCGCGGGCGATTCTCGCAGCCTGTCTCGAAAAATGGCCGCTTCCCGAAGCGGAAGAGAAGAAATGGGCGTGAGGGAGCCGGACGACGCGCCCCCGGAAAGCGATCGCTTCGCGCCGGCGCCGCATCCCCGCGGCACTTTCGCGCTGTTCGGCCAGTACAAGGCCGAGCAGGAGCTGCTCGAAGCCTATCGCGCGGGCCGCATGCCACAGGCCTGGATCATCGGCGGCCCGCAGGGCGTTGGCAAGGCGACGCTGGCTTGGCGCATGGCCCGTTTCGTCGCGACCCATCCTGACGCGGAATCGCCGCGCGTCCGGCAGGCGAGGGATCTTTCGGTCAGCCCGGATTCGCCGGCCGCCCGCCGCATTTCGGCTCTGTCCTTCAGCGATCTGGCGCTCCTGCGGCGCGAATGGAACGAAAAAACGAAAAAACACGGCACGCGCATCAATGTGGAGGACGTGCGCCGGGCGATCCACATGTTTGAACAGGCCGCGGGCGAGGGCGGCTGGCGCATGGCGATCATCGACAGCGCCGACGACCTCAACGTGAGCAGCGCCAACGCCTTGCTCAAGCTGATCGAGGAGCCGCCGCCGCGGAGCCTGTTCTTCCTCGTGGCGCATCATCCCGGGCGTATCCTGCCGACAATCCGCTCGCGTTGCCGCCTGCTGACCTTGCCGCGCCTCGACGAGCCGGCGCTGAAGGCCGCCGTGCGCGCCGCCCTCGACGCAACCGACGAAAAGGTCCCCGAGCGCGACATCGAACGCGCCTGCGCCCGCGCCGAAGGCTCGGCGCGAGAAGCCTTGCGCCTGATCGAGGCGGGCGAAGGGGGCGTCGACGAGTTGACGGCGCGGGCGCTGGCCCAGCTTCCCGACCTCGACTGGCGCATTCCGCACCGGATCGCGGACAGCGTGGCGACGCGCGAGGCCGAAAGCGAATTCGACGCCTTCCTGCGCGCCGTCTTCGCCTGGCTGGGCGAGGCCCTGCGCCGCCATCCCGCGCTCTCGACGCCCCTTGGCCCGCGCGCCTTGGCGCCTTATGCGGAGGCTTGGGAATTTCTGGAGCGCGAAGCCCGCGATCTGGAAATCTACAATCTGGACAGAAGGGCTTTCGTGATCATCGTCTTCTCCCGCCTCATCGAAGCCGAACGCGCCGCCCGGGCGGCGGCGTGAGACGTCGATGACCCAAAACTTCGACCATCAGGGCTTCAGCTACCGGCTCATCGCCCGCGACGGCGGCGCGCGGCTCGGCGAAATCTCGACCCCGCGCGGAAAAATCCGCACCCCCGCCTTCATGCCGGTGGGCACGGCGGCGACCGTCAAGGCCATGTATCCCGAACAGGTGCGCGCGCTCGGCGCCGACATCGTGCTCGGCAACACCTACCACCTGATGTTGCGTCCCGGCGCGGAGCGCGTCGCCGCGCTCGGCGGCCTGCATAAATTCATGAACTGGCCGCATCCAATCCTGACCGACAGCGGCGGCTTCCAGGTCATGTCGCTCGCCAAGCTGCGTAAACTCGACGAGAACGGCGTCACCTTCCAGTCCCATATCGACGGCGCGAAACATGTGCTGACGCCCGAGCGTTCGATGGAGATCCAGCGCCTGCTCGGCTCGGACATCCAGATGCAGTTCGACGAATGCGTCAAACTGCCATGCACAGCACAGGAGGCAGAGCGCGCCATGCGGCTGTCGCTGCGCTGGGCCGAACGCTCGCGAAAGGCTTTTGGCGAACAGCCTGGCCGCGCCTGTTTCGGCATCGTGCAGGGCGGGGCCGAGCCGGCCCTGCGCATCGAGAGCGCGCGGGCGCTGGCCGACATGGATTTCCACGGGCTCGCAGTCGGCGGCCTCGCGGTTGGCGAGCCGCAGGCGGTGATGCTGGCGATGATCGAGACGGTCATGCCGCATCTGCCCGAGGGCAAGCCTCATTACCTGATGGGGGTGGGCTCGCCGGACGACCTGATTGAATCGGTCGCGCGCGGCATCGACATGTTCGACTGCGTCATGCCGACCCGCGCCGGGCGTCATGGGCTGGCCTATACGCGCTGGGGCAAGATCAACCTGCGCAACGCCCGCAACGCCGAGGATTCGCGCCCCCTCGACCCGCATTCGTCCTGCCCGGCGGCGCGCGACTATTCCCGCGCCTATCTGCACCACTTGGTCCGCTGCCAGGAAATTTTGGGCATGATGCTGCTGACCTGGGTCAATCTCGCCTATTATCAGGAGCTGATGGCCGGCGCCCGCGCCGCGATCGCCGAAGGACGCTTCGACGACTACCGGCGCCAGGTCAAGGGGGATTGGGAGCGCGGCGGCGAGCCATTGATTTGATTTGGGGCCGACGACCACGTTTCCCCTTCGGCCGATCGCTCACACGAATGCGACGCCGCCTCGATCTTCGCGGTAGAAATCCAGCCTGTCGCTCATGAAGGATGGTTTTCTTTAGCGGACGGAGAGCGGTCATCGGTGGGCGAACCGCTGTCGGCTCGAAGGAGACTTTCCCGACACCGCGCCTTTTCCTGAACCGAAGCCATGGGCAATAATGACGGACTGCTGCGACCAGCCTTGAGTTTTTACGGTTGCAGGCTGTCGAGATTCCGATGGGTAAGCAGGAAAGAATGTTCAAGCTTCTGACGGTTTCTTCTTTTCTGCTAATCGGCGCCGTTGCCGCGCTTGCGTACGACAGTCAAGATTGCGTTCAGCACAAGGACGTCGACCTAGGCCGATGTTCGGGGGATTAGCCACAAATCAGGAACACGAGGGTCGGCTTCCCACCAATCCTTTCCCTTGTTGGCGACGCAGCCGCCATTCCGCTTTCCGCCAGAAGCCATCGATGCCGTAAGTGCTTGCAATGGCGCATTCGGGTAGACCGGCTTCCTCAAGAGCGGGGCGCCTCCGAATGACCTGCCTCGGATCTGATCCCTTGCCGGCTTTAGCTAACGAGCGCCCGTGACCCCGTAAAGCTCCAGCCGGCGGGCGTAGCGCGCGCCGGCCGCTTCGGCGCTGAAGCGCGCGGGGATAGCCGGCTCGCCGCGGCTCTGGTCGGTCCGTGCGGCGCGCAGGGCCTCGGCCGCCGCCCCGATGTCTGGCTCCGCCCAGAGTTGTCCATCGGCGAAGGGCTCGTGGTCCGGCCCCAGAGCAACCTTTTTCGCCTCGACCAGATATTGCTCGCCGACCTCGGCGTAATCGACATTGCCCGACCAATGGGTCGCGACGACCGGCAGGCCGAGGATGAGGGCTTCGGCGATCGTGCGGCCGAAGGCCGTGGCCCGGTGCAGCGAAACCAGACAATCGCAGGAGGCCATGAGGGCGAGCCGTTCGTCTTGGGTGAGGGCCTCGTCGACGAGGACGATTCGCGCGTCGTCGGACGCCGCCTGAACCAGTTCATCGCGATCGTCGGCGCCGATCGTTTCCGACGGCGTTCGCACCACGAGGCCCACGCCGACCTCCGGCGCCGGGAAGGCGGCCTTGAAGGCGCGGATCGCGGCGAGGGGATTGCTCCGGTTGAACGAGTCGCCCTCGTCGGCGCTGACCAGGAAGATGAAACCCTTCGCCGGCAAGCCGAATTTCGCCCGATCCGCCGCGAGGGGCGGCGCAAGCACGGCGGGCGGCGCTTCGACGACCGGGACGGGGGAGGACATTTCGAACGCGCGGCGCACAAAGGCGCTCGGCGCCCAGATCTCGTCCACGAGAAACGCGCAGAAAGCAAGTTCGCGCGGCCATTCCGGCAGGTCCCAACGCCAGGCGCCGATGCTGCGGCGATTGAGGAACAGGCTGGCGCCGCGCGTGCAGAACAGGCGCAGCGTTTCCAACGGCGTCATAAAGAAGATGTTCACGCCAAAAACCGGCGCATCGAGGTCGCTCGCGGTCGCGATCCCGACGGCGGCCAGCGCCGCCGCGCCGCAACGGAGGTCATCGTCGCCCGCCGCCCCTGTGATCGGTCCATAGGCGTTGACGCCGCCCCTGTCGAACCCGCCGCGCGGCGCCGGCAAGCGCGGCGCCTGAGACACATTTTCGGGGCGACCGAACTCCGTGACGAAATCGGGGCCCGCCTTGCGCGCCGCCTCGATGAACCAGCCGGGGAGGGCGTCCGCGCCGCCGAACAATTCCCCGGCCTTGTCGAAAGTCCATTTCAGCAGGGCGCGGGCGACCTTCTTCGTGTCGGGATCATCGGGCGACGGCTGCTCGACGCCGAGCCCGAACACGGCGACAACCGCGTAAGGAACCGCGACCGGACCGCCCGAAAATTCCACCGAATAGCGCGAGGGCCGGAAATAGAGGTCGCGCGCAGGTCCGAACACCGCCGCCTCGCGCATCAACTGGAATTCCTTGCCCGCAAGCGTGCAGCACCAACCGATGAAGCGCGCGCGCTCCTTGCGCGATTCGAGGGCGAATTCCTTCTGGAGTTCCGGCGACAGCATCCACAGCGCCGCCATGACGCCGAGCATCGGCGTTTCGCCCTCCTCGTTGAGGACGGGCAGCGGCTCGAACCAGGCAAGCCAGGGAGAACGGGGAGGACCGGCGAGCGCCGAACGCCGAAGGGCTGCGCCAATGAGCGATTGCAGGGACTTCACGCCGCGCCTCCGTCGGAAGGCGCGCCGTTGCGGCCTGAGAAATGAGACGTCGCGGGGTCTACAAATAAATGAGCGGAAAGACAATCAAGTCTTTCCGCTCCGCCTTACCTTGTCCTGTTTCACATCGAAGAAGTCCTGAAGGCTTCTCCCCAGCGCTGTTTCAAACGCAATTTTCGATGCGAAACGTCCTCCCACGACTTGGACAGCAAGCTTGGGCCGTTTTTCGGCCGCTCCTCCTTCTGGAGGGCGTGTGTACGTTAGTCGAAGCTTTTCTCATTGTCATTAGACGATTTTGTGATTTTTCGAAAAAATTTGGCCCAGAATGGGCCGCAAATACGGATAACGGCGCCGCCCGCGAGCGCCTTGCTTCGTCGGGGCGCATGGCTTAATCGGAACCCCTCGACGGGACATTTTCCATGACATCGCTTCACGACGAAATCCGCCAGCATCACGACAAGGTTCTCATTGTCGATTTCGGCTCGCAGGTGACGCAACTCATCGCGCGCCGCGTCCGCGAGGCGGGCGTCTATTGCGAGATCGCGCCCTTCCAGTCCGCCGAAAAGGCTTTTGAACAGATTGCGCCGAAGGCGGTCATCCTGTCGGGCGGCCCGGCCTCGGTCACCGACGAAGGCTCGCCGCGCGCGCCGCGCAACATTCTAGACTCCGGCTTGCCGATCCTCGCCATCTGCTATGGCCAGCAGACCATCGCCGCGCAGATGGGCGGCTCCGTCGAGGGCGGACACCATGCCGAATTCGGCCGCGCCAATGTCGAGATCATCGAGCCGAGCGCTCTGTTCGACGGCGTCTGGGAGGCCGGCGGCGCCTATCAGGTCTGGATGAGCCACGGCGACCGCGTGACCCGGCTGCCCGAAGGCTTCACCGTCAAGGCGCGCAGCGAGAACGCGCCATTCGCCGTGGCCTCAGACGAAAAGCGCCGGATCTTCACGACCCAGTTCCATCCCGAGGTCGCCCACACCCCCGAAGGCGCGAGGCTGCTCGCCAATTTCGTCCACAAGGTCGCGGGCCTCAAATCCGACTGGACCATGGCCGCCTTCCGCGGCGAGGCGATCAACGCGGTCCGCGAACAGGTGGGGCAGGGGCGGGTGCTCTGCGGCCTCTCCGGCGGCGTCGATTCCGCCGTCGCCGCCGTGCTGATCCACGAGGCGATCGGCGAAAAGCTCACCTGCGTCTTCGTCGACCATGGCCTGCTGCGCATGGGCGAGGCCGAGGAAGTCGTGACCCTGTTCCGCGACCATTACAATATTCCACTCGTCCATGTTCAGGCGCAGGACCTGTTCATCGGCGCGCTCGAAGGCGAGGCCGATCCGGAAACGAAGCGCAAGACCATCGGCCGCCTCTTCATCGAGACCTTCGAGGCCGAGGCCAAGAAGATCGCCGCCGACGGCAAGGGCGCGCCGGAATTTTTGGCGCAGGGCACGCTCTATCCCGACGTGATCGAAAGCGTCTCCTTCACCGGCGGCCCTTCGGTGACGATCAAAAGCCACCATAACGTCGGCGGACTGCCCGAGCGCATGAACATGAAGCTCGTCGAGCCGCTGCGCGAACTTTTCAAGGACGAGGTGCGCGCGCTCGGTCGCGAGCTCGGCCTCCCCGAAGCCTTCGTCGGCCGCCATCCTTTCCCGGGACCCGGCCTCGCCATTCGCTGCCCCGGCGGCGTCACCCGCGAAAAGCTCGACATCCTGCGCAAGGCTGACGCCATCTATCTCGATGAGATCCGCAAAGCCGGGCTCTACGACGCCATCTGGCAAGCCTTCGCCGTGCTGCTGCCGGTGCGAACCGTCGGCGTGATGGGCGACGGCCGCACCTATGACCACGTCTGCGCGTTGCGCGCCGTGACCTCGGTGGACGGCATGACCGCCGACTTCTTCCCCTTCGACATGACTTTCCTCGGCCGCGCCGCGACCCGGATCATCAACGAGGTCAAGGGCGTCAACCGGGTGGTCTATGACGTGACCAGCAAGCCACCCGGCACGATCGAGTGGGAATGATTTTAGCCTATCCGAGGGTATCCGAGAACGTCCCGGAAACCTCCATAAGACACTGATAAATAAAATAAAACCAGTAAGAGACGTTCGGTGACTATCGGGCGGCAGAGATCGCGCGTGACGTACTTCCTGACGGTATGCTTCCCCATTGCAAAAGCGGATTTCGTCCGATACCGTCAGGGTCTGAGCACCTTTGACGGTCTTTTATTCTTCGTAACATACTGAAAGAAAAAGGATTTCTGTCTAATTGGTGCCCAAAAACGGCCTGACGGTCTTTTTTCGTGGAGGCGGCCAAATGCTGACCGATGCAGCCCTTAAGCACCTGAAACCGAAAGATAAATTATATAAGGTCACCGACCGGGACGGCATGTATGTGCTCGTAAGACCATCGGGGATACTCACTTTCCAGCTCGATTATCGGATGAACGGGCGGCGTGAGACCGTCACCTTCGGCAAGTACGGCCCGGCCGGCCTGTCGCTTGCTCGGGCTCGAGAGCTGTGCATTGACGCCCGGCGAGCCATCAGCGAAGGGCGATCCCCGGCGATTGAAAAGCAGCGCGACAAGCGCCGTCTTCTGGAAGCAAAGAGTTTTGGCGAGTTCGGCGAAAAGTGGCTGGCCGCGGCGCCGATGGCGGACAGCACGCGGGCGATGCGCCGATCAATTTTCGAGCGCGAGCTGCTGCCCGGGTGGCGCAACAGGCTGCTGACCGAAATCACACCGGATGACCTGCGGGCTCATTGCGGTGCGATCGTCGAGCGCGGTGCGCCAGCGACGGCGATCCACGTCCGCGACATCGTCAAGCAGATCTACGGCTTCGCGATCTTGCACGGCGAAAAGGTCGCCAACCCCGCTGACGATGTGGGGCCAGCTTCGATCGCAACTTTCGTGCCGAAGGACCGGTCACTTTCACCCACCGAGATCAGGATCATGCTCAAGCTGCTCGAGAAGGTGGCGACGCTGCCGACCATCCGGCTCGGCATGCGTCTCTACCTGCAGACGATGGTGCGCAAGAGCGAACTGCAGGATGCGATCTGGGACGAGGTCGATTTCGAGAACGCGGTCTGGACGATCCCGAAGGAGCGGATGAAGCGTTCGAAGGCGCACAATGTTTATCTGTCGCGCCAGACCCTCGACATCATGATCGCGCTGAAGACCTGCGCCGGAAATTCGAGATACCTGTTGCCATCGCGGTACGACGCGGATGCCCCGATGTCTCGCGCGACGTTCAATCGTGTCACTTACTCGGTCGTCGAGCTGGCGAAGAAGGAAGGTTTGCCCCTTGAGCCATTTACGGTTCACGATCTGCGAAGGACCGGCTCAACGCTGCTCAATGAACTTGGCTTCAACAGCGATTGGATCGAGAAGTGCCTTGCGCATGAGGACGGCCGTTCCTCGCGCGGGGTCTACAACAAAGCGGAGTACGAAGTGCAGCGTCGCCATATGATGCAAGAGTGGTCGGATATCATCGACGCCTGGGTCTCCGGCAAGAAGCGCGTCCCGGTGCTCATCCCGCCTTCGATGCCGCTGCTTGAACCCGACCCGGCTCTCGAACAGGGCGCGACCGCCGTTGCCTGACGTCAGGAGATTGCGCGCGGACAATTGGAGCTGATCGGCGCGAAGCCAGCCAGGCTTCGACCTCCGCCAGGTCCCAGACGACGCAGCGGGGCGAGAGGGCAAAGCGCCGCGGAAATTCCCCGCGCTGCTCCATCTCGTAAATGGTGCTGTCGGCAAGCGGCACCATCTCTCGAAGCTGTTGTCTCCGGATGGTTTTCTTGATCGCGAATTCTCGTTCCCGGACCATCTCAATCTCCTCGGATGTTCATGGTCCAATAGAAATCGATAGTGGCCGTCGGTTGGAAGACCCTGCTGCTTCTCGTCGGGCTGTGGCGGGTTACAGGATGCAAATCGGAGTGATGCGGCCACTGCTACGAATGCTCCAGCAGCGGGAACTGCAGCCCGCCGATTTCAGGAGCAGCACGGGCGCGCGGAACTGCTCGATTCGACCGGTAAATCGCAGGAGAAGTCGTAGACGCGCCTCCCTCAAAAAATGTGCGGTCCGCCGCGCGCCGCTTACGTTGATAGGCGCCTCGCCGACGCAGAAGGCGTAACGATTCTCATTGATCCGGCGTGAAGGCCGCGCCGTACTCTCTTCCGCTTCGATATCGGGCATCCGGATTTTTGGCACCTCGCGTCGGCGCCATCGGATTGCCGGGGCCGCTGCCACCTGTGCGGCTTCAGGGGGCTTGCCGTAGGCATCGAGGGCATGCGTTGGCCGAGACGGACATTCGCTCAGCGTCCCGACTTGAGTCGCGCTCACCTACGACACCGTCGAGCGTGAAACTCGTTTGTGGTAACCGTTATGGACCATGGCGCGTCTCAAGATTTCCCTAATACTCGCGTCGGGCGCCCGCCTCGGGCCGGGGAAGGCCGCGCTGCTCGAGAGCGTGCGCGATACTGGATCGATCTCGGCCGCCGCTCGCGCCATGGGCATGGACTACAAGCGTGCCTGGACTTTGATCGACAGCTTGAACCGTGCCTTTGACACGCCCGTGGTCGAGCGGGCCACGGGCGGTTCGGGCGGTGGCGGCGCGACGCTGACACCGTTTGGCGCCGATGTTCTGGCTCGCTATCGCCGGATTGAGGCGGCGGCGACACAGCTTGGAGAGGGCGACCTTAAGGCGCTAGACGGGCACGCGGTGCCCGATGCTGGTCCCAAAGTCTGATTCTCGGCCCAAGTTAAGGCTCCGGCGAAGTGGTTGATTCTTGCCTGTCGCTATGGTCAATATACCATAGCGTATTCACCGGAGGCCTCGCTCATGGAAGTCGATACCGCTCCGAGTTCCCGATGACAGGCCCACTGCCGCAGACGTTACCGCGAACCAGCGTATTTTCCCCAGCATCGGATTTGCAGCGCGATTCGGTGCGGTTGCGGTTTGACCGCGCTGAATTGGCCGGGGCAGTCGCCGACCTAGGCGTTCTAGTGCCGATAGCGGTCGCGTTGATCGTCAAGAACGGCTTGTCTCCGACCGCCGTCCTCCTGCCCGCTGGGCTCCTGTATGTGATGGCCGGTCTTCTGTACCGGGTGCCGGTGCCGGTACAGCCGCTCAAGGCCTTCGGCGCGATTGCGATTGCCCAAGGACTGGGCTCCTCCGAAATCGCGGCGGGGTCGCTGCTGATGGGTGGCGTGTTTGTGGTGCTAGGCGCCTCCGGATTGCTGGACCGGGTCGCGAAGGTATTCCCGCATCCGATCATTCGTGGGGTGCAGCTATCGGTCGGGCTGTTATTTTGCCAACTCGCGTGGAATCTGGCCACCGCACCACCCGCGGCTTTTACAGATCATACTTATCCTACGTGGTGGCTGCTGGGTGGCGGGGTGGTCGTGGCTGTGGCGGCTTTGCTGCTGCGCCGCCGCAACGTGAGCCTGATTTTCGTGGCGCTCGCGGTCATCGGTATGGCGCTGTCCTATCACGGGGCGGTGACGCTGGGGCCCTCCTCGCTCCATGTGCCGCAACTGAGCATTCAAGCATTCGCCACCGCCATGGTCGCGCTCGTGCTGCCTCAGTTGCCGTTGACTTTCGCCAATTCCTGCCTCGCAACCGCGGACGCAGCTCGGACGTACTTCGGTGCGGCCGCCAGCCGGGTGCGGCCGGGCCGGCTGGCACTGACCCTGGGCGTGGCCAATCTTGTGGCGGGTGGGATCAGCGGGATGCCAGTCTGCCATGGGGCCGGTGGCATGACCGCCCACCGCAGCTTCGGCGCTCGCACAGGCGGCGCCCCTGTCATGCTGGGCAGTGTCCTGCTGGTCCTCGGGGTTGCAATTGGCGCCAGTCTGGCCGGAGTGTTGGCCGGATTTCCCTTGCCGATTTTGGCTGGCTTGCTCACCGTCGCGGGCCTGCTGCACATCGCGCTGCTCAAGGATTTGGACCGTCCCTCCCACTGGGCGCTGGCCATTGCCGTCGGCGTGACAGGTTTCCTCAGCAACCTCGCGATTGCGCTGGTCGGCGGGCTGCTGATCTGGTGGGGAGCAAAGGCGTTCAGCGTACTGCGCGGTGGCCGCAATGACTAGCGAGCTTTCTTCGGCAGCAGGAACGCGGAGCTCGCTTTCGGCGGGGGTTGTCGGAAGCGGCGGTGCGAGCTTGCTGGCCGCGCCGCCATGACAACTCCCGCGGTATCGGGCAGCACGGCGCCGCGTAGCGCGCCGGCGGCTTTCGCCGGCGGGGCGCTCATCGGCGCGCTCGGCGGATTGATCGGACTAGGTGGCGCGGAATTTCGCTTACCGCTGCTCATCAGCGTCTTCCGTTTCGGCGCGCTGGAAGCGGTGATCTTAAACAAGGCCATGAGCCTCGTCGTGGTGGCGACGGCGCTGCCGTTTCGAACCGGTGCGGTGCCGTGGAGCGAAGTCGCGGCGCATTGGTCCGTCATCGTCAATCTGTTGGCCGGAAGCTTGCTGGGAGCGTGGCTAGGCGCGGGATGGGTCGTCCGGCTTCGCTCAGGCACACTCTATCGCGTCATCGCCGTGATGCTTGCCGTGATCGCGATGGTGCTCGTGCTCGACCATCACGTGACGGCCAGCGCGCCGCCATTCACCGGCGTGACGCAGGCGGTGGGCGGCGTGCTCGCCGGGTTCGTGATCGGTGTCGTGGCCGCGCTGCTTGGCGTCGCCGGAGGTGAGTTGCTAATTCCGACGCTGATCCTGCTGTTCGGCGCTGACATAAAGCTTGCGGGCAGTCTGTCGCTGGCGGTGAGCCTGCCGACGATGATCGTCGGCTTCGCCCGCTACAGCCGCGATCCGAGCTTCGCGACGCTTGGGCGCAACCGCGCGTTTGTCGTGGTCATGGCGGCGGGCTCGGTTGTCGGGACGTTCCTCGGCGGGCAATTGCTAGGCATCGTGCCAACCGGCATTTTGATTCCGCTGCTCGTGGTTCTCCTGCTCGCCTCGGCAGTCAAAGTCTGGCGTCACAAATGATCCCACGCTTTCCCTGGATGGGTTTCGATGCGGTTCCCCTTACCGAAAGTCATGCCCCATCTTGCCGGGTCACAAGATCCCGCGCCCGGTTGAGCCGATTTCGATAACGAGGGGGTAACGCGGAGATGCCGCATGCATCGTGTGTTCCAATCCTTTATCGACGGTCTCGCCGCGAGCGGTGATGCTGAAAATCTCCGAACCGTTCTCTCCGAGGCCAGCGCTGCACTCGATCTGAGCTGCTTTGCCTATCTGTCCCTGCCATCTCGTCGATTGGACAGACCCCAGCTTATTTCGACGTATCCGATGAAGTGGACCGACCACTACCTCCACCAACGCTATGAACGGGTCGACCCGGTAATCGTTGAGGCGCTAGCAACCCCCGAGCCTTTCGAATGGGGACACGAATTTTCTTCGAAGCCCCTGTCAAAGTCTCAGCGCGCATTGCTTGACGAGGCGGCACAATTCGGAATCCGCTGTGGCTTCACCGTGCCGGTCCATGATCCGCGCGGTCCGATCGCGGCGATCACGTTCGCGGCAGACGAACGGCGCGCGACCTTCCAGCGCTGCGTGGAGCACAACAGGCACGTCCTCCAGCTCATGGCGATGTACTTTCATGCACATGCGCGGCGGAGACTCGTACCGGATCGCGTCGTCGATGGTGTTGCGTTGTCTCCGCGCGAATTTGAGTGCCTCGAATGGTCGGCGCGGGGAAAGTCCGCTTGGGAAATCGGACGCCTTCTGAATATCTCGCGCCGGACGGCAGCGTTTCATCTCGACAATGCAAAGATGAAATTCGGTGTCCGCACGATCTGTCAGGCAGTCGCAAAGTTGGCTGCCTCTAAATCCACCAGCAAATAGGTTCCGCCTCTCGACCCCTGTGCAACTGCACAGGATGAGAACACCCCGGCTAATCGCCTTCTATCGCGCAGGACCAATCCTGCCAGGAGGCGAACATGATCCAACTCATCAACCCTGATCGCTACGGTGCGTTCGTCGACGACCTCGCCGAGATGCATCGGCTTCGTTACCGGATTTTCAAAGAACGGCTCGGCTGGGACGTTCAGGTCAGCGGCGACATGGAAGTCGACGAATTCGATGCGTGCCGGCCTGTGTATCTCCTGCAGAAGGACGACGACGGCCGGGTTCAGGGCTGCGTGCGGCTCTTGCCGACGACGGGCACCACCATGCTCGGAGAGACGTTCCCTGCGCTCTTGGACGGACAGGCTGCGCCGGCGTCCGATTCCATTTGGGAAAGCAGCCGCTTTGGCGTGGATCTCTGCACGAGCCACGCGAAGGCCGCCGGCAGCATCGCGAGAGCGACGTACGAACTTTTCGCCGGCATGATCGAGTTCGGCTTGATGCGGCAACTTACCGATATCGTCACCGTGACGGACGCCCGTATGGAGCGGATTCTTTGCCGCGCTCGCTGGCCTCTGAAACGTCTCGGCGCGCCGCGGCCGATTGGAAAAACGATCGCTGTCGCCGGCTACCTCGAAGTTTCTGATGAGGTGCTTCGGTGTGTCCGGGAGGCCGGCGGTCTCGCCAGCCCGGCGATCGCCGCAAGCGCACGCGACTTAATCGCTCGGCCCGCCGCGTCGCCGATCGACCGCACCGCGGCTGCCGATTCCAGCGTGTGAGGCGCAGAGTAAAATTTGCAAGGCCTGTCGGAATATGGATATCCGTGATCTCATGTATCTGGAGGCTTCGGCGGCCGCAGGCAACTTCACGCGGGCCGCCAAAACCCTTCGAATCGATGCGTCCACGATCAGCCGGCGCATAGGACGATTTGAAGACGAGCTGGGTCTCGCCCTGTTCGAACGCGGTCATGCCGGGGTTCGGTTGACCAACGGCGGCAAAGCGGTACTGCCGCATATCCGGCGCGCTCTCGCCGAACTCGATGCGATCAGACATGCTGGGGACCAAAACGGCAACGGTATAGTGGGTGAAGTCCGTCTTGCAGTGCGAATGCCGCCAATCGGCGAACCCCTGCGCAACCTTCTATTCGAATGGCGAGAAAGGCATGCGGAGGTCGGGCTCACCGTCTATGAATTGAACGAGTGGGAGATCCAGACAGCCATACAGGAGCGTCGCATCGATGTTGCCCTGATGACGAGCCATACGCTGTGGCCCGACGCCGTGACGGTGCCGCTGTACCGCGAGAGGCTGATCGCGGCGCTTCCCTGCGAACACCCGCTCGCGGAGCAAGAGGCGCTCGATTGGAAAGGCTTGCGGAATGAAACCTTCCTCGTTCAGGGCTGGGACAACAGTCAGTCCGCCCGCGAGTTCTATGCCTCGTTCATGGGCAGCGGCGTCAGGTTTCACACGCACGCCGCAAGCAAGCAGTGTGTGTTCGCACTAGTCGGAGCTGGGTTCGGGATCACACTCGCCACGAGGAGCCAGTCCGAGGTCGTGTTCCCGGGCGTCGTGTACCGGCCGATCCGTGAGGAGAACGCCTGGCTGCAGATTGAGCTTGTATGGTGTCCAGACGCCGAAGATTCAGTCGTCGGCCGGTTCGTTGCCTTCATGCGCGACGAGGCACGCTCACGCCGTTTGTTCTGATCTGGACTTCTCAGGGTGAGCTATTTTCGAAGTTGACTCCGTCCGCCGCAATTTCGCGAAGACGCGGTCGGTCGCCATGAACCGCGCCAGCATGGGACCGATTAGCTTCGCGGGATCGACGACTCCTTGGCCGGTTTCGCGTCCAAGCGCACTGCCGTAGGCGACGAGATCGCGATGAAGGGTCGCAGGCAGTTCGACTGTCACCTTCACCGGCTTGTCGTCTTCGATCGCGGGCAGCTTCAGTTTTGCCATGGTCTTCTCCTCAGCTTCGGTACGGTTCGAGGACGAGATCGTGCGTAACCAGCACCCGCACCGGAAACCCGGGTCGAATGGTGATCGTTGGCTGGATATTCAGTGAGCGCCCGACGACCTGCTGGCCGGTCTGGTTGAAGCTTTGCGAGGCGCCTTGACGAATGGCCTGCACGAGGGAGTTCTCGTTGTTGCTGGTGCCGGCCTCGGATCCCACGCTCAACAGCGTCGACAGAACCGCTGCCTTGAACAGCATGCCCCAGTGGTTGTCGACCTCATCTTCAAGGCCAGCGTAGCCCTCGGGATCGGCGCCGGGTTGGCGCTCCAGCACGATCGACCGACCGTTTGGCATGATCAGGCGGTTCCAGACGAGGAGCGCGCGCGACTGGCCGAACGTGACCTGGGCATCGTATTGGCCGACCAGCCGCGCGCCTTGCGGGATCAAGAGGAATTTGCCGCTCGGACTGTCATAGACATCCTCCGTCACCTGGGCGGTGACCTGGCCGGGCAGATCTGAGCGTAGGCCGGTGAGCAGCGCGGCCGGAATCACAGCGCCCGCCTGCAATACATAGGGGCTTGCCGGCGCTTGGACGCGATCGGGGCTGACCGTTCGCCGGTCTACCGCGCCATTCAGGAAAGCGAGCTTGTGGTCTTGCGACGCCAAGTCTGTCGAGCCTGCGGCTGCGGCGGGAAACGTCGGCGCGGCGGGGGACGTAGGAGATGCGGGAACGAGCGTGCCGGATGTTTGCCGGACATTCGTTGTTGCAAAGAGATGGCTGACGCGCGCCGCCTCAAGTTCCTGTGCGATGCGCTGCTGTTCGGGATCGACTGGCGCCGCTGGTGTCGGCATGCCCGGTGCCGGCGCACCTGCGTTGAGGATGGGGCGGCCGAGATCTCCGGGCAGCGGTGGGCCGAGCTGAGGGGCGTTGCGCGGCAAACCCGTATAGTCGCGCGGCAAGTTGGCGAGACCATCTGGCGTCGAACGGTTGTTGGTGTTGTAGAGCTCGGACCCGGCCGTCTGGCGACGGGTCTGCAGCGCGAAAAATAAAGCGGCGGCGATGCCAAGAGCGACGATCACCGCGAGCCCCGTCAGCACTTTGCGCGACAGCCGGGTCACAGGGGATCGGCTGGGCCGCAGCCGCATTTCGTGTTCGATCCGCCTGCCCGCTCCGGACTCTATGGGTCCTTCTCGCGGCGCGTCGGTCACTGGGGCCTCCCGTCGGTGCGGACGATGCGCACCTTCTTCTGATGCTCGCCGCCGAGCCGCAGCTCGGCCGCCGCGAACAGGCGGTCAACGATCATGTGATTGCCTTGGACGCGATAGTTGACCAGTTCCGCGCCGCCTTCGGCGCCAATGACCCAGAGCGGCGGCATCTCGCCCTGGCCGATGCCACGTGGAAACACGATGAAGACCTGTCTGCCGTCGTCAAAGGCGCGCAGCGGCCGCCAGGCGGGATCGTCTCCTTCGATCCGGTAGCGAAAGTTGAGCGCGTTGATGTCGACGCCGGCGGCCACCGGGGCTGCCGCATCGGCGGCGGCATTCTGACGGCGCAACGCGATGAGCTGGTCGCCGGGATAGGCCCAGGACACCGAGGCCATGTAGGTCTTCTCGGTCGAGCGCAGCTCGAGGTGATAGGTGCGTCGATCGGTGTTGATGATGAGATTGGTGATGAGGTCCGGCCGCGTCGGCTTGACCAGGATGTGGGCACGCTTGGTCGGACCTGTCCCGCTCTCGGTGTCGCCGATGATCCAGCGCACGGTGTCACCGGCGGCGACGGGGCCCGAGCCGACAAGCTGTTCGCCCGGCTCGAGCGCGATGTCGGTGATTTCGCCCGGCGCTGCGTAGACCTGATAGAGCGCGCCATCGGAGAATGGATAGACTTGGATGGCGTTGAGATAGCCCGCCCGCGTCGGCTGGATCCGTGCCGCCCCATTGGCCTGATCAACACGGGCGTGCGGATCGACTGGTTCGGGCGGCGCCGTCCGTCCCGCAGGTAGCGGCTTGAGCTGTCCTGGGAGGGGCAACAGCTTCGGTAGCTCGACGATCTGCACGGGCTTGGGCGGATCGGGCTGAAGCACTGCTTGCTTTGGCGTGTCGTCATAGCTGATCTCGGGTGGCTTCCAGGTCGAGCAGGCGCCGAGCGAGACTGAAATGAGCAGAAGAGTTGCGAAAGCAAAATGGCGCATCAGCCGAGCTCCTTGGACCAGTTGAGGGCGTGGACGTAGACGCCAAGCGGATTCTTCTTCAGCCGATCGGCGTCGCTCGGCGTCTGCACGATGACGGTGAGAATGGCGCTCCACCGTTCGGTCGCGGCGAGCGAACCGTCGACGTATCGGCGCTCGGTCCAGGCAACGCGGAAGCTGTCGTCGGAGGCGCGGATCACGCTCGACACGTCGATCGAGACCTGGGTTTTGCCGACTCTCGAGAACGGATCGTTGGTGCGTGCGTAGTCGTTGAGCGCGAGCGCGCCTTTATCCGTGACGTAGTTGTAGGCGTCGAGCCAGTTCTGTCGCAGCACGACGGGGTCGGCCGGGATGCTTCGGACCTCGTCCATGAAGCGCGCGAGATGCCATGCGATCTGCGGATCGGTAGGGCGATAGTCGGCGGCGGCCGGCGCGACCGCCTGGGCTTGGCCGAGCTTGTCGACCTGCACCACCCACGGCGTGATTGTGCTGCGCGCTGACTGCCAGACGAGCCCGCCAGCAAGGCCGCCGCTGAGAACGAGCATGCCGAAGAAGGCAAGGCGCCAGTTCTTCGCCTGCACGCGCGCCGAGCCGATGCGCTCATCCCAGACCTGGCCGGCTCTTTGGTAGGGCGTCTCAGGCTCAGGCGTCTTCCCGTAGCGCACGGCGGATCGTCGAAACATGGGTTACTCCCCCTCGGAAAGATCGACCTGGCTGCCGCCGCTCGGCCGGTCGCCGGAGCGGATGGCATGGTCGGCGGCGGTCACGCCGCGGTTGACGGTCTGGCTGCGCTTTATGCGCTGGGCCCAAGCCGGCGGCCCGTCGGAGCCGCCGCCGGACGCAGCGGAAGGGCTCGTGCCGCCGGCGGAGCCTTGGGGCGCACCACCCCTCATCACGGCGCGCTCCCCGGAGGCGAAGCTCTCTTTCAGGCCGGCCGCGGCGCGGCGAAGCGGACTCATCGCCGCCGATCCCGCCGCCTGGGCAACACCGGCCGCGCCGCCGGCCCGATAGGCGGCAGTTGCGCCGCCGACTACGGAAGCACCCGCGCGAGCTGTTCCGGCGATGGCGCCACCCGCCGCGGCAAGGCCACCAGCTGTCGCCGCAATTCCGGCGGCGCCGATGCCGGCGGCCGCGAGTCCTGTGCCGACTGCGGCGCCCGCACCCAATTGCGGACCGCCGGCGATCAGGCCGTTGGCGATGCCGGGGCCGAAGATGGTGAGGCCGAGCAGAGACAGAGCCGCGAGAATGAGCGTCAACGCGTCGGAGATGGTGGGCGGATTGTTGAAGCCGCTGGTGAACTGATTGAAGATCGTCGAGCCGATTCCGATGATGACGGCGAGCACCAGAATCTTGATGCCGGACGACACCACGTTGCCGAGCACGCGCTCGGCCAGGAACGCCGTCCGGCCGAAGAGTCCGAAGGGCACGAGGACAAAGCCAGCTAGCGTGGTCAGCTTGAATTCGATCAGGCTGACGAACAGCTGGATGGCCATCACGAAGAAGCTGATGACGACGATCAGCCAGGCCACCAACAGGATGACGATCTGCACCAGGTTTGCAAAGACGCTGGTGAAGCCCATCATGCCGGAGATCGCCGTCAGGATGGGCTTGCCGGCGTCGATACCGACTTCGGCGATCTTGCCTGGCTGCAGAAGTTGGGCGGCGGTCATTGTGCCCCCGCCGGCCTCGATGCCGAGACCGGCGAAGGAGTTGTAGATGATCTGTGCGAGGTTGTTGTAGTTGCCGATGATGAAGGCGAAGACGCCGATGTAGAGCGTCTTCTTGATCAGCCGCGCGAGTACGTCCTCGTCGGGAGCCATCGCCCAGAACAGACCGGCGAGCGTGATGTCGATGGCGATCAGCACGCCGGCCAGCCAGCGCACGTCGCCCTGAACGAGGCCGAAGCCGGAATCGATGTATTGGGTGAACGTCCCCAGGAAATTGTCGATGACGCCGGTGCCGCCCATTGCGCTTACCTGTCGGAGGATTTCGGTGATGCGGCGGGCGTGGTCGTGGCGCTCAGCGCAGGCTGATAGGTGAAGAAGCGGCGGCGGCTCTCGGTCCAGGCCGCTTCGCACGCCGCGTCGTCCTTCGCTTGCGTGGCGAGCGCCTGACACCGCTGCAATTCCTCCGTGAGCGGATCGGAGGCTGCCGCCGGGCTCACATGCAGGCCCTGGACGTGCGGCTCGCTTGTCCGAAAGTGCAGCGCCGCGGCGACGATCGCGACGGCGACCAGGGCGAAGCCGACGGCACGGCCGATCGCCGGCATGTTGAAGAGACGGCCGCGCATCAGTGGAACATCTGCGCGGAGCCGGGCTGATATCCAGATCCGTAGTTGAGGAAATTGCTGGTCTGCGCTTGCGCCTGCGCCTGGGTTTCGAGCGCGCGCGCGGCCTCAAGGCTCTGCGCCCGCGCGATCGACGCCGTCAGGGCGGTGAGATCCGCAAGCTGCGTGGTCTGAAGCGCGACGAGCTGGTTGCCGGATTGCGCGGCCTGAAGCGCCCCGGTCGCTGACTGGCTCGATGACACAAGGGCGTTGATCTGCGTGCGGGTGTTGTTGAGGTTCGTGACCACGCCGGCCTGCACTCGCATCGTGTCCTGAAAGCCCACAAGCGCGTTCTGCCAGCGGGTCTGGGCATCGGTGAGAAGCTGCTGCGAGGAGGTCGAACCGGAATAGGCCTGCGGGTAGGTCTGCGTGAAGGCCTGATCGATCGTGCTCACGCTGTAGGCGATGCGCTGCGCCTGCGCGAGAAGCTGCTGGGTCTGCGTGATCTGCTGCTGGAGCTGGGCGAGCGAGGAATAGGGCAGGCTCGCCAGGTTTCGCGCCTGATTGATCAGGGACGTGGCCTGGTTCTCCAGCATCTGGATTTCGTTGTTGACCTGCTGAAGCTCGCGCGCGGCGGTCAGGATGTTCTGCGCGTAGTTGGTCGGATCGAACACGATCCATTGCGCGTGTGCGGGCGCGCCGGCGACGACAAAGGACAAGGCGGCGACGCCGGCGATGAGACCGGCGCGTAGGCGACGCGTGATCATGACGAAACCTCCTGATTGCGGGTGAGCATGTCGGCCGCCCAATCAAGGTCCTTGCTGCGCAGCCATGCGGCGGCGAAGCCGTCGCGGCCGTGGATGGTGAGGATCTCGTCGATGGCGGTCTGGTCCGTCTTCGACGATGCGGCGGTGAAGGCGAGCGCGACTTCGGAGAGGCCGAGCTCGAACACGCGATTGCCGCGCCGAGACTGGCAGTAGTATTCGCGCTTCGGCGTCGCCCGGCTCAGGATCTCGATCTGCCGATCGTTGAGACCGAAGCGCCGGTAGATCGTCGCGATCTGCGGCTCCAGCGCGCGTTCATTCGGCAGAAGAATCCGTGTCGGGCAGCTCTCGATGATCGCGGGCGCGATGGCGCTGCCATCGATATCGGCGAGCGACTGCGTGGCGAAGATGACGGAGGCGTTCTTCTTCCGCAGCGTCTTCAGCCATTCGCGAAGCTGGCCGGCGAAGCCGGGATCGTCGAGCGCAAGCCAGCCCTCGTCGACGATGAGCAAGGTCGGCCGGCCGTCGAAGCGATCTTCGATGCGGTGGAAAAGGTAGGACAGCACGGCTGGCGCCGCGCCTGCGCCGATCAGGCCCTCGGTCTCGAAAGCCTGCACCTCCGCTTCGCCAAGGCGCTCCGTTTCCGCGTCGAGCAAACGGCCCCAAGGTCCGGCCACCGTGTAGGGCTGTAGCGCTTGCTTGAGCGCGTTGGACTGCAAGAGCACCGAAAGGCCGGTGATCGTCCGCTCCGCAACCGGCGCGGAGGCGAGCGAGGTCAGGGCTGACCATAGATGCTCCTTCAGTTCAGGCGTGACCGTGACGGACTCCCGGGCGAGGAGCGTCGCGACCCATTCGGCGGCCCAGGCGCGCTCGCCGGCGTCATCAACGCGAGCCAGCGGCTGCAAGGCGACGGGAGCGCTGGCGTCGTCGGCCAGTGCGCCGCCCAGATCGTGCCAGTCGCCGCCCATGGCGAGCGCGGCGGCGCGGATCGATCCGCCGAAGTCGAAGGCGAAGACCTGCGCGCCCGCATAGCGCCGAAACTGCAGGGCCATCAGGGCCAGCAGCACGCTCTTGCCGGCGCCGGTCGGGCCGACGATCAGAGTGTGGCCGACATCGCCGACATGAAGGCTGAACCGGAACGGCGTCGACCCCTCGGTCCGCGCGAAGAACAGCGGCGGCGCCTTGAAATGCTCATCCCGTTCCGGCCCGGCCCACACGGCCGAGAACGGCATCATGTGGGCGAGATTGAGCGTCGAGACGGGCGGCTGGCGGACATTGGCATAGACATGGCCGGGGAGCGATCCGAGCCACGCCTCGATGGCGTTGACGCCTTCGCGCATGCAGGTGAAGTCGCGGCCCTGGATGGCCTTCTCGACCAGGCGCAGGCGCTCGTCCGCGACGCGGGGATCTTCATCCCAGACAGTGACGGTCGCCGTGACGTAAGCCTCGCCCACGAGGTCGGTGCCGAGTTCCTGCAAAGCCTGGTCGGCATCGAGCGCCTTGTTGGCGGCATCGGAGTCCATCAGGACCGATGACTCGTTGGTCATCACCTCCTTCAGGATCGCCATGATCGACTTGCGTTTGGCGAACCACTGGCGGCGGATTTTCGCGAGGAGCTTGGTGGCGTCGGTCTTGTCGAGGCAGACGGCGCGCGTCGCCCAGCGATAGGGAAAGGCGAGACGATTGAGGTCGTCGAGCAGGCCCGGCCAGGTCTGCGACGGGAAACCCATGATCGTCAGCGTGCGCAGATGCGCGCGGCCGAGCTGTGGTTCGAGCCCGCCCGTGAGGTCCTCGTCGACCAGGATGGCATCGAGATACATCGGCGTCTCGGGCACGCGCACGCGTTGGCGACGGGTCGAGACACAGGAATGCAGGTAGGTCAGCGTCTCGCCGTCATTCAGCCAATCGACTTCGGGCATGAAGCCCTCGATCAGCGCGAGCACGCGGCCGGTGCGATCAATGTAGCCTTCCAGTGCGGCGCGCCAATCCGCGCCGGCATGCGAGCGGCCCTCATAGAGCCAGCTCTCCGCGCGCGCGGCGTCATCGGCGGGCGGCAGCCACAGCAGCGTCAGGAAATAGCGGCTCTCGAAATGCGCGCCTTCCTCCTCGAACTGCGCACGCCGCTCGGCGTCGACCAGGCCGGACGTGGCATCGGGAAACAGCCCTACCGGATAGCGATGGGCGGGCACGCGCTGCGCCTCGATGAAGACCGCCCAGCCGGTGCCCAGGCGCCGCAGCGCGTTGTTGAGACGCGACGTGATCGCGACTAGCTCGGCTGGCGTCGCGGAATCGAGATCGGGCCCCCTGAACTTTGCGGTTCGTTGAAACGAACCGTCCTTGTTGAGGATTACGCCCTTCTCGACCAACGCCGCCCAAGGCAGAAAGTCGGCGAGGCTCTGCGTGCGATGGCGATATTCGGCGAGGTTCATCATCGGTCGAACCTCACGAGACCAGATGCTGCGGATACCGCAGGTGGCGCCGAACGACGTCGACGAACGCGGGATCGCGCTTGGCGGCCCAAACGGCGGCGACGTGCCCGATCAGCCAGATCAAGCCGCCAACGATCCAGAGGCGCAGTCCAAGCCCGACGGCGGCGGCGAGCGTACCGTTGACGATCGCCACCGCACGCGGCGCGCCGCCGAGCAGGATCGGGTCGGTCAACGCGCGATGAACGGGCGCGTAGAAGCCGCCGATGGGCTCATCGTGCTCCATCAGACCAGCACCCCGCCGCCGAACTGGAAGAAGGTCAGGAAGAAGCTCGATGCGGCGAAGGCGATCGACAGACCGAAGACGATTTGGATCAGTCTGCGAAAGCCACCGGAGGTCTCGCCGAAGGCCAGCGTGAGGCCGGTCACGATGATGACGATCACCGAAACCACCTTGGCGACCGGACCCTGGATCGACTCCAGGATCTGATTGAGCGGTTGTTCCCACGGCATGTTGGAGCCGGCGGCATAGGCCGGCGCCGTCATCAACGCGACGACGGCAAAGGCCGTCGCCGCGGTCATGCGATCGCGAATGCGAGAAAGCATCATCATCATGGTTCTCCTGCGGGGGTGAGGACGTAATCGCCGGTCGGGCCGAGGCCCTTGACCGTGGCGAGCTCGGCGAGCCGTCGCGCGGAGCCGCGGCCGGCGAGGACCGCGATGAGGTCGATAGTCTCGGCGATGAGCGCGCGCGGGACGGTGACGACGGCTTCCTGGATGAGCTGCTCGAGGCGTCGTAGTGCGCCGATGGCGGAGCCTGCGTGAAGGGTGCCGACGCCGCCCGGATGCCCCGTGCCCCAGGCCTTCAACAGGTCGAGCGCTTCGGCCCCACGGACCTCACCGATGGGAATGCGATCTGGCCGCAGCCTAAGGGCCGAGCGCACAAGATCGGACAGCGAGGCGGCGCCGTCCTTGGTGCGAAGCGCCACAAGATTCGGTGCGGCGCATTGCAGCTCGCGCGTATCCTCGATCAGCACCACGCGGTCGCCGGTCTTGGCGACCTCCGCGAGCAGAGCATTGACGAGCGTGGTCTTGCCGGTCGAGGTGCCGCCGGCGACGAGGATGTTCTTGCGTTCGCGGACTGCCGCGCGCAGCAGCTCGGCCTGCGCGTCCGACATGATCCCGGCGTCCACATAATCGCCGAGGGTGAAGACGGCGACAGCAGGACGCCGGATCGCGAAGCACGGCGCAGCGGCCACCGGGGGAACCAGGCCCTCGAACCGTTCCCCGCTTTCCGGCAGCTCCGCCGAGACCCGCGGACTGCCCGCATGCACCTCAACGCCGACATGGTGCGCGACGAGGCGCACGATGCGTTCGGCGTCTGCGGGCGTAACGCGGCAGCCGGTGTCTTCGAGGCCGCCAGACAACCGGTCGATCCACAAGCGACCGTCGGGATTGAGCATCACCTCGACGATGCTGGGATCTTCCAGATAGGCGGAGATCGCCGGCCCGAGCGCGGTGCGCAGCATGCGCGCGCCGCGGGCGAAAGCTTCAGACCGAAGAGAGATCGTCGTCACTGCGAACCCCGCAAGTTCGCCTCACTCGGAGGCGCATGTGTCAGCGGGGTTGATTAGAAAGAGCCGGAAATGGGTCTCTGCAACAACGGCGATGAGGCGGGAGGGCTCTGGGATAGAAAGACAGGTCGCCGGGATGGTCGGCTATCAGGAGCTCTTCGCCGTCGCGTCCTGTTCCGACTCGAAAGCGACGTCCTGGCTCACCTCGTCTGCGAGCTTTCGTCCACGCGCCAGACGGCGTCCGAGGGCTTCGACGAATCCATCGTAGCGCTCGCGCCCTTTGGTCTGCGCGGCGGCGAGAGCGGTGTCAGGTAAAGCCGGCGTACTGGTCAGCCAGAAGCGCACGAACACGGCCAACGCCTCATTCGAGATTGTGACGTGCCTCTCGATCCGTTCCATCTGCCGCGTCATGCGATCGAGCCGCCGCGCCAGCGCGGCCTCCAATCGATCGGCGCCATCGGGAGACAGATGCGAGGCGAGCGCCGCTTCTACGACCAGAGCCTGTGGCACGCGCTTGCGGGCGGCATAATCGGCGAGCTTCCCCGCCAAATCGGGCGGGAGGCGAAAGGTGTGTTTGGTCCTCATGCGCGTCACATCTGCATATCATCGCCGGGATCGAGCGAGACTTGGCGGGCGACCGTCCCGAAGGTTCGCTGCATGATGCGCTGGCGCCGAACGTCATCGTCCGGCTCCTCGTCCGCGGGCTCGAACTCATGAACAGGCTTTGGCGGCTGGGGCACGATCTCCTCGTGTTCCGGCAATTCCGGTTCGCGCCGGATACCGGCGTTGGCGGGGTCTTCGGTCTCGGATGCCGCTGGGGCAACGACGGCGCCAGCCCAGTCGCCACCGGGCGGAACGGGAGGACGTTTGTCGGCCGGGAGCGATTTCGGATCGGTAAGCGCTGGTGGCGGAAGGATCCGCGCCTTCATCTCAGGGTCTTCGTAGTAGCGCGCTTTCTTTGCCCGAATGGGCGCGCAGCCGGACATCAAAACCAGCTCGTCATCCGCTGGGAGCTGCATGACCTCGCCGGGCGTGAGGAGTGGCCGCGCCGTCTCCTGGCGCGAGACCATCAAATGACCGAGCCATGGACTTAGGCGGCTGCCAGCGTAGTTCTTCATGGCGCGCATTTCGGTCGCGGTGCCGAGCGCGTCGGAGACGCGTTTGGCGGTGCGCTCATCGTTCGTGGCGAAGCTCACGCGCACATGGCAGTTGTCGAGAATGGAATTGTTCTGCCCGTAAGCTTTTTCGATCTGGTTCAGGCTTTGGGCGATGAGAAAGCTCTTCAGCCCGTAGCCCGCCATGAAGGCCAATGCGCTCTCGAAGAAGTCGAGACGGCCGAGTGCGGGAAATTCGTCGAGCATGAGCAGCAGCCGATGCCGGCGGCGCTTCGATCCCAACTCCTCGGTGAGGCGCCGACCGATCTGGTTGAGGATCAGGCGGATCAGAGGCTTGGTCCTGCTGATGTCCGACGGCGGCACGACGAGGTAGAGGGTCACGGGATGCTCGGCCTCGACGAGATCGCGGATGCGCCAGTCGCAACGCTGCGTAACGGCGGCGACGACTGGATCTCGATAGAGCCCAAGGAACGACATGGCTGTCGACAGCACGCCGGAGCGTTCGTTTTCACTCTTGTTGAGCAGCTCGCGCGCGGCGCTGGCCACGACGGGGTGAACGCCGTTCTTCCCCAGATGGGGCGTCGTCATCATCGCTCGCAGCGTCGTCTCGATCGGCCGCTTGGGGTCGGAGAGGAAGTTGGCGACGCCGGCGAGGGTCTTGTCCCTCTCGGCGTAGAGGACGTGCAGGATCGTGCCGACAAGGAGCGCGTGGCTCGTCTTCTCCCAATGGTTCCTTTTCTCCAGCGCGCCTTCGGGATCGACCAGCACGTCGGCGATGTTCTGAACATCCCTGACTTCCCACTCGCCGCGACGGACCTCGAGCAGCGGGTTGTAAGCCGAACTCTTTGTGTTGGTCGGATCGAACAGCAGCACCCGACCGAAGCGGGCACGCCAGCCGGCGGTCAGTCCCCAGTTCTCTCCCTTAATGTCATGGACAATGGCCGAGCCTGGCCAGGTGAGTAGCGTCGGAACCACCAGGCCGACACCCTTGCCGGACCGCGTTGGTGCGAAGCACAGCACGTGCTCCGGGCCGTGGTGGCGAAGATAGGCATCCTTCCATCGGCCCAGCAGAACGCCATCGGGATGAAGAAGCCCAGCCTTCCGAATCTCGCGCGCCTCGGCCCAGCGCGCGGATCCATAGGTCGTGACCTTCTTCACTTCGCGCGCGCGCCACACCGACATGGCGACCGCCACGACTACTGCGGCGACGCCGCCAGCTCCCGCGATGAACCCGCCGGTGACAAAGATGTCGTGGGCGTAAGCGTCGTAGGCAAACCACCACCAGAAGAAGGCGGGCGGCTGGTACATCGGCCAGCCGAACAGCACGAACCAGGGGTGACCGAGCTGCGGCTGAAAGGCGAGCTGCCAGGCTGTCCATTCCGTTGCGCTCCATATGAAGGCGAGGACAACGGTGCAGACGAGGAGGATTTGGCCCCAGAGAATCTTGGTCGCGTTCATGGTGACACCAAATCAGCAGCGTCTCGCGAGGGGGACGCAAGCTCTGACTGCGAGGCGTCGGGAACCCGGACACGCTGGCGCAGCAATCGGATGGACGGCGCCGCGACCTTCATAGGCCGAGCCCACGTTTCCGGCCGAGGCTCCACTCGACATTGCCGCCCGGTGCCATGACGCCACGCACTTCGCGGCCGAGATCCTTCTCCAGCGCCGGGCGCCACGGCACGAGTTGGAAGCCGAGCCCGTTGTCGATCATGGCGAAGCGGCCGGTGGCGAGATTCACGCGCTGGCGATAGACCCCGGCGACGTGCTCTCCTTCAGCGGATGGCTGGTAGGCCAGCCCAGTCTCGGTCGACAGCTTCGACGTCGCGTCATCCAATTCCCGCCGCCGCAGGGTGGCGAGAAGATCCCGGGCAAAGACCATGCGTTGCCCTTGCCGGTGGGCAAGCCCTTCCGCGGCGAGATGGTCGACGCGCGCGTCCATGGCATCGCGCACTTCGGCGCCGAAGCCGCCGCCGCTGAGCGGCGGGTCCTTGGCGAGAAGCTGGCGGTCAAGCCAGGTCGCGCCCGACGCCGTCACCTGCGCCTCGATCGAGAGATCGGAGCGCGTAGCGAGAGATAGGCGGCGGTGACCTTTGGCATCGTCATAGGCCCGCGCCTCGACGATGGCCCCCGCTGGCGCGTCGCCGGTCATCTCGAGATCGGAAAACCTGAGGTGATGGGTGCGTCCGTCGACGCCGGCGACGATAGCGTAGGCCGTCCCCTTCAGCTCATCGTCGAGGCCCCGCTTCACCAGCCGGCCGAGCACCGGATCGGACGGTTCGTCGCCATGCAGAGCAAAGGTACTGACGTCGGGTTCCGTTCCGCCGGTGCTCATTGCCTGGTGCATGGTCTTGATGATGTCGCCCCGGATCCCGAGTTGGCGCAGGGTCTGGTCAAGGCCCGGCTTCAGCGTCCAACATGCAGAGCCAACCGGGTCGGCAAGGCCGAGGCGTTCCAGCTTCGTGGCCCGGCCGATCAACAGATGCCGCAGCTCCGGGTCCTCGGCATTCGGGCCGGGTCTCAGATCGGCGACCCCGCCGCATTCATCGGAGATGTCGCGCAACGCGCCATCAAGGCTGGTCCAGCGTTCCGCGCTCACCTCCCGCTCCAGGGAGGTGCGGATCTCCCGCTCGCTGCGCGGACCGAGCTCCAACGTCACACGCTCGGCCGCGCGATCGCGAAAACCCCGGCTGATGTATTCACGGCTGATGACCAGGTCCTGACCGTCATCGGCGCGGCCGCGGATGAGGACGTGGACATGGGGATTGTCGGTGTTCCAATGGTCGACGGCGACCCAGTCGAGCTTGGTGCCGAGGTCCTTCTCGACGTCCTGCATCAACTCGCGGGTGAAAGTCTTGAGGTCACCAAGCTCTGCCCCGTCTTCGGGCGAGATGATGAAGCGGAAGTGATGGCGGTCATCTTCGCACCGCTCGGCGAAGGCGCGTTCATCCGCCGTATCGGAAGCGGCGTCGAACATGCGGGCATTCTCGCCGTCGCGCGTTACGCCCTCGCGCTTCAGATAGGCCATATGCTTCGGCAGCGGGGCCGAACGGAAGCGCGTGCCCTGATGGCGGACGACGCGCGCCTTCATCACTACCCGGCGAGCGTTCGAGCGCAACCGGATCGAGACTGCTGCCCGGCGCCCGCGGCCGAACCGCGAGCGGCTGCGGCCCTGGCTCGACCGGAAGCTGCTGCCGACATGCCCGGCCTTCTTCGCGGCCCGCATGACTTCGCCAACGAAGGTCTGGGGACGCTTGCCGCCGCGGTTGCCGTGCTGGATGCGCCCAGGCCGGATGCGCAGGTCGTCGTCGCGGGTTGTCACGGCGCGAGGCCCTGACGCAAAGTAAGCCGACGGCGCTCGAATGCTTGAAATCGTTTGACTATTTGCGGAAAGCGCCAGCAGGGGGTGTCGGGGAAATTGGTGAATTCCTCAATCTCCCCAACCACATAAGCCGCGCCGAGGGCCGGCCTTTTCCCTTGCCGTCCGTGGGCTGGGTTCCTGTGCTGACTGTCCCTCACACACAAACCGCCGCCACAGCCCTCCACAGCACGATGGCCACCGATCGCACTCATTGCGACCGCTCCCGGTTCGACAGAGCGACGAACAGTCCATCGGACTGCGGCGCGAGACCCGTCCAATCCTGCGCCGAACGGTCGGTCGATGGCTGCGGCGATGCTGATGGCATGTCGCTTGGCGGACGTGCCGGGCGCGCTGGGAACAGCGACGCTTCGCTCCAGGACTTCACCACGGCGGCGAGTATGGCCGTATCGTCGGCTGAACTTCCGCCGATGATCGGCGCGAGACGAGTGAGGTAGGCGCGCGTCTCCGCAGGCAGCGGCCGGCCGGTCGCGAGATGGTCTTCCCAGCGCGCGGGACCGGCGTTGTAGGCCGCGAGGAAACCGGGGATGCCGTAGCGGTCGTGAAGCTCACGGAGATACGCCGCGCCGGCGATGATGTTGTCATGCGCATCGAACGGATTGGCGCCCAGCCGGTAGCGCTGACGCAGGCCGGCCCAGGTTTCGGGCATGATCTGCATAAGGCCGATGGCGCCTTTCGGTGAGACGGCTCGCACATCGCCAAAGCTCTCGGCGCGCATAACGGCGCGTATCCACGTCGCCGGAATGCCGAAGCGGTGCGAGGCTTCGGCAACGAAAGCTGCCAATGGCGCATAAGCCGATCGCAACGTCATGGGACGAACCGTTGCAGGCTCGGCGTCGGCCGCACGACAGCCGATCATCGTGAGGATTGCCAGTCCGATGCACGCCGAAACGCGGTGGCAGCGACGGTATCTTTTCTGTGGCCTGCCGACGATCGGAACGGACATGGCCGGAAAGGAGGAAGGGTGTTCGCGGGGCGAGCGCGGGAGGATGGCGATCGGCGGGTGACGGTTGGGCACGGTCAATCCTCCTCGCGCGTCCAGAGGGGATCGGCCCGACCGACGATGGCGCTGGCGGGAAGCGGGCCGAAGTAGCGGCCATCGAGGGAATCCCCGGACTGCCAATTCATGAGGAAGACTTCGTTGCCGGCAACGACATGGCAGCCCGTCCAGGTCGGTAGCAGCCGGCCAATTCTGTCGCGGTCGAGCGCCTCGCCCATGGCGACGCCATCGACGGTGATCGTGCGGTCTGTGCGGCAAACTGTTTGTCCAGGCAGGGCGAGGATGCGCTTCAGCATCGGCACGCCTTTAGGCAGGTAGTGGCGCTCGTCGAGGAAGGCCGCGAGCGCCGTGGGTGGCCGGACCACCACCAGTTCGGTGACGTGAAGCGTGCCAGCCGAATGAATGGCGTAGAGTCCGGTCGGCACACTGGCGCTGGCGTTCCAGATGAATCTCGGCGAGACGGGAAAGATGGCCGCCCAGACGAAACCCAGCAGCGCGAAATATGTCGTCATGACGTAGCCGAAGCGCGTCATGACAGCACCCGCCGCCGCAGGAGCCAGGCGCGATGCTGGTCGGGGCCATAAGGACGCGGCTCGTATCCGGCGCCGAGGCGATTGTGGATGTGCCGCCAGTGATCGGGTGCGGCGTCGGCTGGATCGAGGCCGAGCGCCTCGATGGCGTCGATCGCCAGCAGCACGCGCTCGACCTTCGGCCAGCCGCTGATGCGCAGCAGGATCTCGCCGCCGGGACGGACGAAGGGCAGCGTCTGATAGGCTTCGCCTGGCATGACCGTGCGCACGATGTCGATGCGTGAGACGACGGTGCCGAAGTCATTCGAGGCCCAGCGGACGAAGGCGAAGATGGTGTTCGGTGCGAAGCTCAGCACACGGCGGCGGCGATCGATGATCGTCTCGTCGACATCGCGGCCGAACCTGATCCAATGCTCGACGCGCTTCTCGAGCCAGGTGAGCTCGACGGCTGTCAGCGCGTCGGGCGAACACGGCGGCGCCTGCGCGAAGGCGGGGTTTGCCATCATGTCTGTCCTCCATCGGTTGCGGGGAATTCGCGGGCGAGGAGGTCGCGCAGCATGTCGGCGACGGTCTGGCCACGCTGGAAGGCCGTAATCTTGATCCGGGCGCGCAACTCGGGCGTCACATCGACGGTCAGCCGCGCGGAGAAGAGGTCGCCGGCGCTCTGCGCCGTGGCCGAAGGCTCGGGCGCGCGGACCCAGGACTCTGGATCGCGCGGGCGCGCTGCGAAGCGGCGGTTGGATGGGCGCGGGCTCATCGCGTCACCCGATCGACTTCGGCCGCCAACGCGACGATCTCGCGCACCGCGTGACGTGCGGTGTCGATGTCGAAGACGAGACGACCGGTGCGCGCGGTATCGGCGAAGGCGACACGCTGGCCGATGCGGGACGAGAGGACCGGCGGATCGTGATCGGCGAGGCCGTCTGCGGTCTCGCGTGCGATCACAGTGCGCGCAGCGCAGCGATTGAGCACGAAGCGCGCCACGAGCTCCGGGCGAAAGATGCGTGCTTCCTCCAGCAGCCTCAGCATCTCGGCCGAAGCCCAGCCATCGAAGGGAGATGGTTGCGCGGGGATCAGGACGAGATCGGCGGCGAGCAGGGCCGAGCGCAGCAGGCCCGCGACACGCGGCGGACCGTCGATGACGACATGGTCGGCGTCACGGGCGAGCTCGGGCGCTTCACGATGCAGCGTGTCGCGGGCGAGGCCTATGACGCCGAAGAGGCGGGGCACGGCCTCCTTGGCGCGCTGCGCGGACCAGTCGAGAGCCGAGCCTTGGGGATCGGCGTCGATAACTGTGACGCGCTTTCCCTGGTCTGCCCAAGCGCCCGCTAGGTGCAGGGCGAGCGTGGTCTTGCCGACGCCGCCCTTCTGGTTGAGGAGGGCGACGATCATCGCTCTTCCCTCCCGGGTTTCCCCCGGTCGAGCGCGCCGCCAACAACAGAAGAGTTAGACTCTTCGTTAGAGTCTAAGTTAGGCGGCTCCGAAGCATTTGATGTGCTTGGAGAAAAGGCCGCTTTCGGTTCCTGATAGCACGAGGATGCGGTTCCTGATGGCACGTGCCTCGCGGTTCCCGATAGCACGACCGCTTCTACAGCTTGTCCACAGGCCGTCGTGGACGGGGACGTCTCATTGACGAAGGCAAGCAACTCGCGGCCGCCGCTCCCGCGATCGACACCGAGGCGATAACCGGGCAAAGGCTGGCGCCGTGCGATATCGCGCAGCTCGAAGGCGAAGCGCTTGAACGGCGAGAGGCTCGCCGATTTCATGTAGAGATGTCGGAAATCGAACCGCCAGCCTGCCGGCTGTTTGCCAGCGTGCTTGCGCACGAGGCGGTAAAGCCAGCGCTCGAGACCACCCGTCAGCGCGAAATATTCACGGTCGATCGTCAGCACGAGCGCGTCGTCGAGGACGGCACGATAGAACCAGTCCGGCACGATGAGATCGATGCCGTCGGCGTGTCCATGAACGTCGGCGCGCTCGGTCCATTCGTTGATCCAGGAGAAACGGTGCATGCGCCGCTCGGCGGTCTGGCGCAGCGAGGTGGCGACGGTGGTCGATTGCAGCCGGTCGAGCGCGGCCTTCAGCCGGTGGTAGTCGCGCACGCTCACACCGCGCCCGATGAAGGTGAGAATCTCGTAGGGTGTGGCGGCCATCAAACGCGAGGTGCGCAGGCCGGCGTCACGCGCCTGGACGATTTGGCTGGCGGCCCAGATCAACACGTCGGCGTCCCAGATGGTGGCCATGCCGTGCTCGGGAACCGCTTCGACGCGGATGGCGATGTCGTTCATCCGGTAGTCGATCGGCGTCGTGCGGTGCGTCTTAGCGAGCGAGAAGAACGGGTAGGCCATGAGATCCTGCGCGTCGCGCGGCGCGAGATCGCCTGGCAGCGCCCGAAACAATTCGAGCTGCTCGCGTTCGGAACGGGTGCGGTGACGCGCCGACATGAGCGACGTCAGCGGCGCGGCTGGCGGGCTTGTTCAAGTTCGGCAGCCGTATGGCGCCGCGCTGGCAGCACGACGACCTTGCCGGGGTCGGATGTCGACGCCTTGGCGGCGGCGTCGACCCAGGCCTGCAGGTCCTCGATGCGGTACACGACGCGCCCGCCGAGCTTCGAATAGCGTGGGCCGGTGCCGTAGATGCGGTGCTTTTCGAGCGTGCGGATGGAGAGGCCGACGAAGCGCGACGCCTCTGGCGTGCGCAGGTAGCGCGGCGGCAAACCTGCGAGATTGGTGGACATGGGATACCTCCGTGATCGCGTGGAAGGCCGTCGGATGACGGCGGCTGTCAGCGATCACGGTGGCGGACGGGACCCCGTCCGAAATAGCGCGATCTCGGAGGGTGGCGAAAGCGCATCCAGACGGGCTGAGCGCTACACGCGGCGGCGATAGGGATGCAGGAGAAGGCGGCGGTAGCCGCCACGCATCATGAAGAATCCGAGCCGGATGATGCGGCCGGTCCGATCCCGCAGCTCGTGCGAAATCCAGTCACGCTTGGAGATTGGTTCGGTGTCGAACAAAATGGCGGCGATCTCGGGATAGGTCGCGCGCTCAAGCCGACCGTCCAGCGCGCGCAATGCGTGGATGAGCCGGTTGCGCCGCTCGGGTGTGAGCATACCGAGGTCGGGGCCCGGCGTGCGACCGGTCAGTCCGCGCCACATCCTGAGCGCGGCTGCGATGCGGATGTCGAAAAGTTGGTCGAGCGGAAGGAGAACAGCGACGGGTGCCTCGACCTTATCCTCGCGGTGAAGCCGTAGGCGCGCGCCGCGCAACGTGACGACCTGATCTTCGTCTTCGACCGTGAGAATGGATTGGAGGCTTCGCGCGTCGAGGCCAAGTCTAGTATCAGCGAGGCCGTCCGGGAGTTTCGTCAGGGTCACCACGCTCGGAAGCGTCCGTGGCGTCCAGAGAACGGCGCCGTGCCGCGCGGGATCTAAATCTCGCTTGAAATCGCACCCCCCAGCGCCGGGCGAACGCCTCGGCCTCGACGGCATCAAGTGTTCGCTTTCGGCTGCTGCGCGCCAGGCGCGCGTGGTCGCTCAGAAAGTCAGGATTGCGGCAGAGGAACTCATAGGCGAAGGCAGGCGCGTCGAGCGTTCGCAGACCCTCATACGCGCCCGCCGATCGCCAATCGGCGCGAGCCATGGGCAACGTCTCCTCGTGTCAAAAGCAAGAGGTCGGCTCGCTAGAGGATGCACGCTGGGGTAGCGCCCCGAAACAGAGAGAAAGAGCAACGTGCGTTGCCGAATCAGCAGGGAACTATTTTCAATGAGGAGCGCCGCCTTGCAAAAGATGCCGATATCCCTTCTCGGTCATCCACCGGGCGCGCGCGAGATGGCTCTCCCAAGCCCGCCGAGCGCGATCATGTTCCCGCGCGGGGTCGATATGCAGGACGATCTTTGCAACTTCCTGCCAATCGGCGCCGTCAGCTTCCGCGTCGAGCAGACGGATATAGGTGATGGCATGTCGCTCGTCGTAACCGGTCAGGACTGCGGCGGTTGGGGCGACATCGTCCACCGGCGGATCCAAGGGTGGCGACTGCATCAAGGCTCCTCAGCGATACGGTTTCCTAAACGTTAACACGAACCGGCTTCATCGTTTCAAGGTCGCCGGTTTTCTCGCTGGTCGCGTTGCCGGCTCTGCCTCATGGAGGAGCATGACGCCGCGGCCACGGTCGGATTCGACGAACAGGATCCCAGCGGCTTCCAGAACACGGCGCACCTGGTCGCGCGTGCCCTCGTGCACCTGGAGCTGCCTTTCGGACTCCAGACGCTTCAGGGCGGTCAGCGCCACCAGGGCTTTCTCGGCGAGCATCTCCTGCTTCCAATTCAGCAAGGCTCGCGCGGCCCGAACTTGTCGGCCGGTGATCATTCATGATCACCTCCGACAGACGATCTGCGCGCACCAGAAATACGACTATAATAGTCGCTTTGTGGCGCTGCAACCGCCCTGTGAGAGCGGAAAAGCCGATCCGCGAGGGTCGGCGGCGCTCAGCGAGTCGAGTGATTCGCGGACTGGCTGTTCGCGTGTCCACGACGGTTTAGCGGATGCAAGAAACAGAGTCGGCGGCCCGCAAATTGCCCTGGGCGGTCCGAAGGGTTTGGCGCAAAAGCCCCGCCCGGGAGAGACCGGGCGGGGCGTTGCGAACGGGCAGGCTCAATCGCCGCTGCGCTTGCTGGGGCGCGACCAGATGAGGGTGTAGCCCTCGCCGTCCTCGTCGTCGAAAAGGTTGGCGAAGATCGGCGCGTTGAAGCTCGGATCGTCGAGCTTGAGCGAGAGGTAGTCGCGGCCTTCGTTGGAGCGCTTCGACCAGGCGGCCCCGATCTCGGCCCGGCCCACGTAAACCCGGTGGCTGGGAGCGTTGTCGTTGGAGCGGTTGGTCTCAGGCACGATGCGCACGCCCTTGGTCTGGAGGCTGAGGGTGACGATCTCGCCCTGGAAGTCGCTGCCGACCTTCTTGAAAGAACCGATGTTAGCCATGTCACTTCTCCTTGCTGTTTTCGAGCCCGCGACCACCGCGGCCTCGATGGCGATCGACAGGCCGGGGACGATCGACGACGCACCCGCTCGCGGGCCGGAGCGCAGCGGAGGATGACGGCGGTGAGACTTTCTTGCCTCGCGAGGAATGGGCTTTAGCCCAGGGGAAGAAAGTCGAACCGACGGTGTTGCGGCTCAGGCGATCGAGGCGCAGCCGGTCTTCGGCCAGATCAGGCCATCACGAGGCCAGGTGCGTCCGTGCTTGAACAGCATCCTCGGGAGAAGACGTGGCGGATGTTGGTTGTGCCGGGCAAGATGTCGGCCAGTCCGGGCGTAGAGAAAGAAACCGTAGCGTAGGAAAAGGCGGGATCGTCTGCTGGGAAATAGCCACGACACAACGCTCTTCTTTGCGGGCTGCGGGCCGGCAAGTGATCGGAGGGCGGCTGACAAAGGGCATTTCCAAAAAGGGCCGTTTGCTTCGCGACTTCATCGCGAGATCCGTCAACACACGATCGTCAGTGAAACCTTGATCGAAGAGGCTAGTGGACTGAATCTTTCGTTTGGTACCCGGTGGGATCGCTGCTTCGAAGGCCTTTTGACGCGAAGCGGAGGCGCTTGATCGTGACGGACCGGCGCGAAGCGGGCGTCGGCTCGATCCACGGCTGGGCGCGACGACGGCGTTCACAGCCGCCCTCTATCCTTGCGGCTGTAGTGGACGCCGGCCTCGTCGGCGACGACGGCGAGATCAACGTCGGAAAAGTGTGCGCGTTCGGGCAGCGTGCGCGTTCCGATCTCGAGATAGACTGCATCGCTGTTGGAGCGGTTGACCAGATGGTGGCCGTTGGCAACGCCCGCCTTGAAGCCGGCTGCGTCGCCCGGCCGCAGCACGGTCTCGCCTTCGTCCTCGATCAGCGTCAGCTCGCCTTCAATGAGAAAGACGAACTCGTCCTGGTTCTCGTGCCAATGGCGCAGCGACGAGAAAGCGCCGGGCGTGAGCATCGTCAGGTTGACGCCGAACTGAGTCAGGCCGGCTTCATCGCCGAGACGCTTGCGCGAACGACCGGCGACCAGTTTGTCGTGCGGCGGCGGATAGCCGCCGCGCGCGACGAACGGTAGAGCGGTGACGTCGATCTTCGGCATGGTCTCACATCCTTTCGATCACGGTGGCGTTTCCATGCCGCAGACTCGCACGCCGCGAGTCCGCCGGAAATCCTGAAGGGGATTCAACCGTCAGACCCGATCCACTAGGGCTCACCACTTTTGTGTCGCGGAGGTCAAAAGTGGCTGGGGCTCGTTCTGCGGCGCTCCGCCCGACCGCAACGGAAGGGGTTCCACGAAGACTGTCATCCGCGCCCAAGCCGTGCCGCCGATGAAGAGCGCGCCAATCCAAGCGAACACTTCGCGCCAGACGAGCGACGGAACGCCGATCTGCGAGAGTCCGAGAACCGCATGATAGCCGGCGATCGCCGCCGGAATTGCGAAGGCGGCGGCGATGGCGGCGCGCAGAGGCTGCGGGCGAACGGCCGCGAACGCGATCTGACCGATGCCGAGGGTGAGAGCGCCGGCGATAATGCCGACAAGCAGCGCGCCGATGACGCCTGCACCGCCATGAAACGCCGCCATGCCAGCCGTCAGTCCAACGAAGAACGGCAAAGCGTAGACAGCTAGCGTGAAGATCAGCCAGCAGAACAGGCCGATCCCGAACATGCTGAGGATGAGTCCGATGACAAGCATGGTGGTAGCCTCCGTGACATAAGCTGTGACGGTCGCGCCTTCCACCACCACCGCGGCGCGATCCAAAGTATAGCCAAAAGCCGGTGGGGATGGGAGGGGAAATCCATCCTCGCCACGCGCCACGGCGACCGCGGGTGTCCGATGAACGACGCCGAAAGTAGAGGACGAGACGATGGCAAAGCGTGCGGAAAAGGCTGACTTCCCGGTATCGCAGATCCGGCGCTATCTTGAACCTGGCCCGATAGTTCTCGTCTCGTCGGCGCTTGATGACAGGCGCAACATCATGACGATGGGCTGGCACACGGTGATGGAGTTTACGCCGTCACTGGTCGGCTGCGTGATCGCTGGCGGCAATTACAGTTTCGAGCTGATTCGCAAGAGCCGCGTGTGCGTGATTAATCTGCCGACGACGTCGCTGACTGACATCGTGGTCGGAGTCGGCAACACGACGGGCGCGGAAATCGACAAGTTCGAGAAATTCGGTCTGACGGCGCAGCCGGCGACGCGCGTGACGGCGCCGCTAATCGCGGAATGTCACGCCAGCTTCGAATGTCGTCTTGTCGATGATGCCCTGGTCGACAAGTACAACTTTTTCATCTTCGAGGTGGTGAAGGCACACGTCGCCAAGTCGCCGAAGCGTCCCGAGACGCTGCACTACACGGGCGACGGCGTGTTCATGGTCTCCGGCAAGATCATCAGCCGGCGAAGGCTGTTCCGGCCGGAGCTGCTCGATACGTGAGTAAGCAAGTAGCGGCGCTTACGCGCCGCCCTCGCCGAACCTCCACACCGGGATGCCGAACTTCTTCGCCTTGTCGGCGAGGTTGCCCTGGATGCCGGTGCCGGGGAATACCATGACGCCGATCGGCAGCACCTCCAGCATCGCGTCGTTGCGCTTGAACGGTGCGGCTTTGGCGTGCTTCGTCCAGTCGGGTTTGAACGCGACCTGCGGCACCTTGCGGTTGGTTGCCCATTTGGCGGCGATCAGTTCGGCGCCTTTCGGCGAGCCGCCGTGCAGCAGCACCATGTCGGGATGCTTCGCGTGGACCTTGTCGAGCCGATCCCAGATCAGCCGGTGGTCGTTTAAGTCGAGCCCACCGGTGAAAGCGATTTTCGGTCCTGCGGGCAGCAACACCTCGGTCTCCGCGCGGCGCTTGGCGGCGAGGAAATCGCGACTGTCGATCATTGCCGAAGTCAGAGTGCGGTGGTTGACCGTCGATCCGGAGCGGGGACGCCAGGGGGAGCCGGTGTGGACCTCGAAGCGCTCGGCGGCCTGGTCGCGGAAGAGCTCCAGGCTGTTGCGGCGTTCGATCAGCGTGATGCCCTCGGCCGTGAGACGCTCGAGTTCGACCGAGCGCACCTCCGAGCCGTTCTGCTCCCGCTGACTCCTCTGCTGCGCCTGCTCGTTGTCGTCGAGCTCGCGTTCGATGCGACCGGTGGCGCGGTGGAACAGGTTGACTGTCGACCACAGCAGGTCTTCGAGGTCGGGTTCGAGCCGCGTGTCGATCAGGGTCGAGACCAGGGCGTCGAAGATGTCGGAGACGGCGCTCGAGACAGCATCGCCTTCCGGAAGTGGCCTCGGATCGGGCTCGTCGTGGAAGGGACGGTAGCCATAGAGCTGAAGTTCGTTGAGGACGTGATCGGTCGGGGAGGAGGTGTGCGGCGGTTCGAATTCGGTGTCGTCGTGGTCGGTCGTCATGGTGAGGTCCTTTGCCGGATCGACCGCGCCCATCGCGGCCTTCGTGGCGATCACCAGACGGCGGGCGGAACGGGCCAGAACCCGGAGCGCAGCGCAGGGCCGGAGCGCCAGCGGAGGATGGCGAAGCCCGGCTATTTTGTTTCGCGCTGCAAAGGCCCGCAGGGCCGGCGGAAAATAGCCGGGCGCAGCCCCATTGCCGGGCCGGGCCGCCTGCCGTCCGATCGCCCTCTAGAAGGCCAAGGGCGCGACTCTGTCCGGCGGGGTGGTCCTCGCCTGACCGGCCATGGAGATGCTCGAACCGCCGACGCTCATCCCGTCTCGGCGGTCGCGCACAGCATGAAGCGGATGATGTCCTGCGGTGCGAGCTGGGTGCGCAGGGCTGCCCGGAGTCCATCGATGTCGAATGTGCGCAGATCCTCGTTGAAGTCGCCGAGCCTGGGGGACCATGCAATCGCCTCGATGCCGGCCGCCTCGGCACGTTCGGTCAGAGCCGTCACCGCCGCGTCACCGGCCGCATCGTCGTCTCGCGCGATATAGAGACGGTGCAACGTCGGCGGGAGCAGCATGGCGGTGAGGTGGTTGGCGGAAAGCGCCGCGGCCATCGGCAAGGTCGGCAGCACGCGTCGCAGTGACAGCATGGTCTCGATGCCTTCGCCGGCCGCGAGCACGTCGTTCGCCACACCATAGCGGACTGCGTTACCGAGAAGGTTGCCCATCGCCCGTCGCGGCGTGTCGATCGGCGCCTTGCCACGGCCTGACGGATCGAGCCAAGTCCGGTGTGCGCCGGTCATCCGGCCGTCGAGATCAGTGACGCGGGCGATCATCGCGGGCCAGGTTTCGGTCGGCGCGTCCTCGTCCGGGCGATAGTAGCAGCGCGGGTGAAAGCGCAGCGCGCCGTCTTCGTGCAAAGCCGTAATGCCGCGATTGCGCAAATACGTTTCCACGAGGGTCCGTGCGATTGGCTGTGACATAGCGAACAGCCGCCGCGCGGCTTCCGACGATCCTGTCTGCGCCGGCAGACGTGCAGGTTTCGGCGCTGGCTCCGGGTCCGAGCGGGGCAAGCTTAGGAAGCGTCGCGCCTCATCGGCGACATCGTGGAAGTCGAGAAGGCCGCAGCTTTCCCGGATGATGTCGAGCAAGTCCCCGTGCTCGCCCGTGGCGGCGTCCGTCTTATGTGCAGTTGAACATAAGACCGATTATGTTGCGCCGGAGATTATGTTGCGGCCCCGTGCTGGGCGGCCGTTTTGCGCGGGATCGGCAGCTTCTGTGCAACATAATCTCCGCACGTCGGGGATGGTCGCGTGATGCCCCGCGACGCTTCCGAGCTGGCGCGGCGTCTCGCGCGGGACGCCGAGGCGGTCTGCCGCCATTACCTGTCGAAGGGTCGACGCCAGGGCCGCTACTGGATGGTGGGCGACGTCCGCAACACGCCCGGCCGATCGATGTTCGTGCGGCTGAGCGGGCCGGACTCCGGCCCCGGCGCCGCCGGGCGCTGGACCGATGCCGCCTCGGCCGAGCACGGCGACCTGCTCGACGTGATCCGCGAGAGCTGCGGGCTCGTGGAGTTCCGCGAGGTTGCCGAGGAGGCGCGGCGCTTCCTCTCGCTGCCCCGCGCCGAACCGCCGTCTGCGCTAAGACCGCCCGCCCCGCAGGGCTCGGCCGAAGCTGCGCGCAGACTCTGGGCCATCGCCAAGCCTCTCGCCGGCACATTGGCCGAGGCGTATCTTCACGCTCGCGGGATCGAGGATCTGAGGGGCTGCGAAGCGCTCCGCTTCCACCCGCGCTGCTGGTATCGCGGCGACGATGACGACCCTCGCGATCGGTCTCGGGACGCTTGGCCCGCGCTGATCTCGGCGGTCACGGCGCTCGATGGCACGATCACGGGCGTCCACCGCACCTGGCTCGATCCGGCATCGGCCTGCAAAGCGCCGGTCTCGACGCCGCGCCGCGCCATGGGCCTGCTTCTCGGCAACGCCGTCCGGTTCGGCCACGCGTTCCACGTCATGATGGCAGGAGAAGGGCTGGAGACGATCCTCTCGCTTCGACAGATTATGCCCTCGATGCCGGCAGCGGCCGCGCTCTCGGCCAACCACCTCACCGCGCTCGAACTGCCCACCGGCCTACGACGGCTCTACCTCGCGCGAGACGACGATGCCGCAGGACGCGGTGCAGCGGAGAGCCTGGCTGCCCGCGCGGCGGCCGCCGGGGTCGAGGCGCTGACGCTCGTGCCCGCGCTGGACGACTTCAACGAGGACCTGCGCCAGCTCGGCGCCGAGGTGCTGCGGAACGGGCTGTGCGCTCAGCTCGCGCCGGACGATAGGCCTCTCGTTCGATCAACATAGCTTCCGTCGCCCCCGCTTCGTCGGGAAGCTAGCGCCTCCAACAACATGGAGGCCAAAATGTTCGACGACATCTTCTTCCCACACACCGCCGAGAGGTACCGCGCAGCGCCGCTCCCGGAGCAGCGGGAACGATACCTCGTTCATCTCAAAGAGACCGGCGCGAGGCGATCGACCTTGCGAAAATGCGCCAATGATCAACTGAGCTTGGTCCGCCTCTTGGACCTGAAGGCTGGCGATCGGGTGAACCGGTCACAGGTTGAGGCTGCGGCCGCAACTTGGTCGCAGCCGAAAGGGCGTAGGTGCGACCGGGCCGCATCACCCAATACAATCAGCCACTTCGTCAACCACGGTCTCCGATGGCTGGCCTTTCTGGGTTGGCTCAATCAACCCCACGACCATCGCCATCCGCATGGCGCCGAGGTCAGCGCCTTCGAGCGATGGATGCGCGAGGAACGCGGTCTCTCCACGGCGACCATACAAGACTATTGCCGTGCCGCCGACCGCTTCTTCCTATGGCTGGAGGGAAGAGGCACGCCGCTGGTTGACGTCGGCATGACCGACATCGACGATGCCGTAGCGGCTGAGCACAAGCGGGGCGCCTGGAGCCGCCGGACGAGACATGATTATGCACAGCGTCTGAGGCCGTTCTTCCTGTTCGCCGAGATGCGCGGCTGGTGCCGAGCGGGCTTGGCCGCGGGCATCGTGGCGCCCCGGTTCATGGCCGACGAGACCGTGCCCAAGGGGCTGCCGCGCGAGGATGTCGTGCGCCTGCTGGCGTCGGTTGAGGGCGACCGCCCTGTCGACAAGCGCGATCGGGCGATCCTGATGCTGTTCATCGGGTACGGGCTCCGGACCGGAGAGGTCGGCGGGCTGCGGCTAGACGATCTGGACTGGGAGAACGCCATGCTTCGGGTCCGCTGCCCGAAACCGGGCCGGACCCATCTGTGGCCGCTGTCACAGGGCGTGGGCCATGCCATCCTGCGCTACATAAGGGAGGCGCGGCCGTCCGGCTTCGGGCGCAGTCTCTTCTTCACGACGCTCGCACCCATCCGGCCGCTCGACCGAAAAGCCTTGGGCAAGATGGTCCGCGCCCGGCTGGCGAGCATCGGCGTCGTCACCGGCCGACGCGGCGCCCACGCCCTGCGGCATGCCGCGGCCCAGCACCTCCTGGATCAGGGCACGCCGATGAAGGTGATCGGGGACTTCCTCGGCCACAGCGATCCGTCCTCCACCACGATCTACGCCAAGGTCGACCTCGCCGCGCTTCGCGAGGTGGCCGCTCTCGACCTGGAGGGCCTGGCATGATCCTGCGCGAGGCGATCGAACGCTATGTGCTCTGGCAACGAGCTCATGGCGCCAAGTTCACGACCGGGGCGAACTTACTTCGCCGCTTCCTAGACCATGCCGATGGCGACGCTGCCTGCGATGCGGTCACCACGGGGCAAGTCCTGGCCTACCTGGCGGGCGACGGCCCGCCGACGCGTCATCGCGAGAATAGGTACTATGTGCTTGCCGGCTTCTGGCGTCACGCGATCAGCCGTGGCCACACTACCCACTCGCCGATACCGCACGATGCGCCGAGATCGCCCGTCCGGGCGCCGCCCTACATCTACTCGCGCGATGAGCTTGCGCGCCTCTTCGATCCCGCGACCGTGGAGGCGAGCCGGCGCGGCGCGGTCCAGCTGGATGCGGTGACGTTCCGGACGCTGCTTCTCCTCTTGTACGGGGCGGGATTACGCTTCGGCGAAGCGACCCGCCTCACACTGACCGACGTCGATCTGGCGAACGCCGTCCTGACCATCCGGGCCACGAAGTTCTACAAGAGCCGGATGGTCCCGGTCGGCCCCCAGCTTGCCGCGGTGCTGGACCGCCACGTGTCCCAGCGCCGGCAAGCCGGCCTTGTGGAAGGACAGAGCGCGTTGCTCTTGGCGAATCAGGACGGCACGCAGCTCGCCAGCAGTACCGTGCAGGCCGCGTTCGACACGCTCAGGCGTGTCGCCGGGGTCCACCGCATGGCAGGCGGCAGGACAATCCCGCGGATGCATGACCTTCGGCACAGCTTCGCCGTCCATCGCCTGACGAACTGGTATCGGCAGGGCGCCGACGTGCAACGGCTGCTGCCGGTGCTCTCCACCTATCTCGGTCACGCCGATCTGGAGGGCACGAAGGTCTATCTGTCGATGACGCCGGAGCTGCTGGAACAGGCGTCGCTCCGGTTCGCCCATTATGCGGCGGGAGGTCGGCATGGCTGACCTCGCAACCCTCGGCCCGTGGCTCCGCCGGTTCCTGTGCGAGCACATCGTTACCGAACGCAATCTCGCCCGGAACACACGCAAGAGCTACCGCGACACCTTCAGCCTGTTGCTGCCCTTCGTCAGCCGGAAGGTGCGCAAGCCCGTGGACCGGCTGGCCGTATGGGACCTCACGTCTGGACACGTACTGGAGTTCCTCACCCATCTGGAGACGGATCGAGGTTGCACCGCACGGACCCGCAACCAGCGGCTGGCGGCCATCCGGGCGTTCGCGCGCTTCGTCGGCAGCCGGGATCCGACCCATGTTGAATGGTGCGGTCACATCCGGGCCATCGCGTCGAAGAGGTCCATGCCGCCGCCGGTCGGATGGCTGACCAGGGCGGAGATGGAGGCGGTGCTGGCGACGCCCGACCGCAAGACGCGGCGCGGCCGGAGCGAGTACGCGCTTCTGCTCTTCCTCTACAACACCGGCGCAAGGGTCTCCGAAGCGACCCAGCTGAGGGTGCGCGATCTGCAGATCGGGTCGCGGAACGGCGGGCACGATCTCGCCACCTTACTCGGCAAAGGCGGCAGGACGCGCCAGTGCCCACTGTGGCCGGAAACCGAGCGCGTTCTGGCGGACGAGATCACCGGTCGCGCTGGCGAAGACGCCGTGTTCGTCAGCCGGCTCGGGACGCCGTTCACCCGCTTCGGGGTCTATCGACTGATCGAGCGTTGTGCGGCCCAGGTCCCGGAACTGGCCAATCGGACGATAACTCCGCACGTGATCCGGCACACCACGGCCTGCCACCTGGTCCTCGCCGGCGTGGACATCAACACCATCCGCGCTTGGCTCGGACACGTCTCGATCAGCACGACCAACATCTACGCCGAGATCGACCTTACGCTGAAGGCCAACGCCGTCGCACTCTGCGAGGTGGGGCAGCCGCGGCCGGCTCGCTCATGGAAGGAGGACAAGGACCTCATGGCCTTCTTGAAGGCCTTGTGAATCGGCGACGGCGTGCCGGCTTCGGTCACCCTGTCCTGACCATCCTCCGGCGCATGAAGCGAACCGCGTCTTCATGGGCGAGTTGGTTGCGCACGGTTGCGCGAATGGCGCCGGAGCCGAACGCTTGCAGATCCTCGTTGAGGTCTCCGAGGCGCGGGGAGAGAACCAATGCCTCGATTCCAGCGGCTTCGGCTCGTTCGGTGAGCACCGCGACCGCCGTATCGCCCGCAACGTCGGCGTCGCGGACTATGTAAAGACGGCGGAGCGTCGAGGGGAACTGGAAGGCGGCAAGATGACTCGCGGACAGCGCTGCGGCCATGGGCATGGCGGGTAGCGCACATCGCAGCGACAGCATCGTCTCGATGCCTTCGCCGGCGGCGAGGACGTCAGCATCCACGCCGAACCGGACGGCGTGGCCAAGAAGGCCGCCCATGGCTCGTCGCGGCGTGTCGATCGGCGCCTTGCCCAAGCCGTCCGGGGCAAGCCAGGTGCGATGCGCGCCGGTGATCGCGCCGGAAAGATCGGTGACGGCAGCGATCATCGCCGGCCAGATCTCGGTCGGTGCATGCTCGTCCGGGCGATAATAGCACCGCGGATGAAACCGCAATGCGCCCGCATGATGGACGGTCGTGATCCCGCGGGCGCGGAGGTACGTCTCGGCCAAGGTGCCGGCGAGCGGCTTGGCCATGGCCCAGAGCTTGCGCGCCGCTTCGGCCGAGCCCTGCGGCCCTGGCGGTCTTGGCGCGACCGGCGGTTCGGCGCGGGGCAGCGAGAGAAAGCGTCGCGCCTCCTCGGCAATCTCGCGGAACTCCACGAGCCCGCAGCTCTCGCGGATCACGTCGAGCAGGTCGCCATGCTCGGCCGAGGCGGCATCGGTCCAGCGCCCGGCGGCGCCGGGGCCGGAGTCCGGCCCGCTCAGCCGCACGAACATCGATCGGCCGGGCGTGTTGCGGACGTCGCCCACCATCCAGTAGCGGCCCTGGCGTCGACCCTTCGACAGGTAATGGCGGCAGACCGCCTCGGCCTCGCGGGCGAGACGCCGCGCCAGCTCGGAAGCGTCGCGGGGCATCACGCGACCCTCCCCGACGTGATGAGATTATGTTGCGCAGAAGCCGCCGATCCCTCGCAAAACGGCCGCCCGGCGCGGGGCCGCAACATAACTCGCGGCGCAACATAATCGGTCCATTTGCCGGCTGGTCCCTTGGGTGACTCTTTCAGCCGGACGAACATGGAACGGCCCGGCGTGTTGCGCGCGTCGCCGACCAGCCAATAGCGGCCCTCGCGCCGGCCATTGGAGAGATAGTGGCGGCATACCGCCTCGGCCTCGTGCGCGAGACGGTGCGCCAGTACGGAAGCGTCGCGCGGCATCACGCGGCCTCGCGCTCGCCGATGCGTTCGACCGTATAGCGATCGAGCACCTTCGTCAGAGCCTCGATGCCGCTCGCGTCGGTCGGCACGAACATGCGCAGCTTCCAGGAGATGATCTCATGGAAGAGGCCAAAGGCCTTCAGCCGATCGCGCATCGTGTCGTTGAATCCGGTAAGCTCGATGCGGTTCGCACCCATGACGCGGACGCGGCGGAGCTGCAGGCCTTCGGCAAGGTCGAGGACCGTCCGCCCGTCCATGAGGGCGGCGAAGGCGGCATCCGGTGTCAGCGCCGGTGTGTCGGTTGCGAGCCCGCTCGCCACCCAGGCGGGCGAGACCTTTCGGCCGATGATGCGTTCGCCTGTATCGGTCTGAAGCCGATAGACGCGCGTCGACTCGTTGGGCAGGCGCTTCCAGATCGGCAGGAGCAGGCCGGCGACGATGTGGATTGTGCTGTCGGTGAACGCGGGAACCTCGGCGAGCTCGGCCTGCCAGGCGGCGGCGAAGCGCTCCCGATCGGCTTCCATCCAATGGCTCTCCGCCATCATCTTCAAGGGGAGGCGATGGTGCTCCATCGGCCGGATCAGCCGCACGCGCCGCTCGATCTCGCCGTCGTCGAGCATCAGACTCGGCGCTGGGACCTGCACGGCCGCACGGCTGGAGCGCTCGTTGATCAGCAGCGTGGCGCGCGGATCGGAAAGCCGATCCAGGGCATCGTCCAGTGTCACAGGACGATTGCGCTCGCGCTGGATGATGGTCAGCAGGCGCGTCTCCGCGCCGGTGCCGGGATGGGTGTAGATCGCGCGCCGGTCAGTGACCGCGAAGCTTTCGGCGTGCAGCGTCTCCAGCCCGACATCGTAGGTCCCGGACGCGACAGCGCCTTCGATGCGTGCGGTCAGCAACTGCTCGAACGCCGTGAACAGCACGTTCTGCAGATCGATGGTCAGCGCCAGCAGGCGATTCAGGAAGGTGGTGATCGGCGGCAACTCGTCCTTGATGCCGTTGGCGTCCATCAGCTTCAGGCCGGTGGCGTCCTCGAAGGTCTGAAGCGAGCAGCCGTCCACCTTGCCGTGGACCAGCAGCATGTAGAGCTGCCGCAACGCGTCGCGCCCGTAGTGGCTTTCGAGATTGTCCTCCGGCCGGAACAAGCCCTGGCCGCCAGTCTGGCGCTGGCCGCGGGTGATCGCGCCGAGCGTGTCGAGGCGGCGCGCGATCGTGCTCAAGAAACGCTTCTCCGCCTTCACGTCGGTGGCGATCGGACGGAAGAGCGGCGGTTGTGCCTGGTTGGTGCGGTTGGTGCGGCCGAGACCTTGGATCGCCGCATCGGCCTTCCAGCCGGGTTCGAGCAGGTAGTGGACGCGCAGGCGCCGATTCCGCGCTGACAGCTCGGCGTGGTAGCTGCGTCCCGTGCCGCCCGCTTCCGAGAAAACGAGGATGTGCTTGGCGTCATCCATGAAGGCGGCCGTCTCCGCGAGGTTGGCCGAGCCGGCACGGTTCTCGACCATCAGCCGATCGCCCTTGCGGACGATGCGGCGCGAGCGTCCGGTCACTTCGGCCACCACGTCGGCGCCGAAGCGCTGGACGATCTGGTCGAGTGCGCCGGGGACCGGCGGGTGCGAGGCGAGTTTCTCGATCAAGCGGTCGCGGCGGGCGACGGCCTCGCGGCTCTCGACAGGCTGGCCGTCGCGATAGACAGGCCGGGAACAGAGATTACCCTCGCTATCGGTGAAGGGCTCGTAGAGCTGCACCGGGAAGGAATGGGCGAGATAGTCGAGAACGTACTCCCTCGGCGTGATGTCGACCTGGACGTCATTCCAGTCTTCCGTCGGAATCTCCGCCAGCCTACGTTCCATCAGCGCTTCACCGGTCGAGACAATCTGGATGACGGCGGCATGCCCTGTCTCGAGATCGTGCTCGATCGAGCGGATCAGCGAGGGCGTTTTCATGCTCGTCAGCAGATGCCCGAAGAAGCGCTGCTTGGCGGATTCGAAGGCGGACCGGGCGGCGGACTTGGCCTGCGCATTCAGCGTGCCCGTCTCGCCGGTGATGTTGGCGGTCCGCATCGCCGCATCGAGGTTGTTGTGAATGATCGTGAACGCGCCGGCATAGGCGTCGTAGATGCGGACCTGCTCAGGCGTGAGCTGGTGCTCAACCAGCTCGTATTCGACGCCTTCGTAGGAAAGCGAGCGAGCCGCATAGAGACCGAGCGCCTTGAGATCGCGCGCCAGCACCTCCATCGCCGCGACGCCGCCATCCTCCATCGCTTCCACGAACTCGGCGCGAGTCGCGAATGGGAAGTCCTCGCCGCCCCAGAGGCCGAGACGCTGGGCATAGGCGAGGTTATGGACCGTCGTGGCGCCGGTGGCGGAGACGTAGACCACGCGGGCGTTCGGCAAGGCGTGCTGAAGTCGCAATCCCGCGCGGCCCTGTTGCGAGGCGGCCTGGTCGCCGCGTTCGCCTTTGCCGCCAACCGCGTTTTGCATGGCGTGACTCTCGTCGAAAATGATCACTCCGTCGAAGTCGGAGCCCAACCATTCGACGATCTGCCGGACGCGCGAAAGCTTCTCGCCGCGTTCATCGGTGCGCAGCGTGGCGTAGGTCGTAAATAGGATGCCTTGCGCCAGCCGGATCGGCGTGCCCTGACGAAAGCGGGAGAGCGGCGTGACGAGCAGCCGCTCCATGCCGAGCGCTGACCAGTCGCGCTGGGCGTCCTCGATCAGCTTGTCGGATTTGCTGATCCAAACGGCGCGGCGGCGACTCTTCAGCCAGTTGTCGAGCAGGATGCCGGCGACCTGGCGGCCCTTGCCGGCGCCGGTGCCGTCGCCGAGAAACCACCCGCGACGAAAGCGAACGCGATTCTCGGTATCGTCCCGCGCCGCGGTGACGACATCGAAGGTCGCGTCGACCGACCAATAGTCGGTGAGGAAGCCGGAGTGGGCTTCGCCGGCATAGATGACGGATTCAAGCTGGGCGTCTGACAGTGAGCCTTCGGTGATGACGTTCGCCGGGAGATGCGGCCGGTACGAAGGTTTGGGTGGCGCGACCGAGGCCATCGCCGCCGACTGGACCAGCTTGGTGGGATGCGCCGGAGAACCGGGAATACGGATCGACTGCAATCCGTATTCTTCATAAAGCGCATCCGTGAGGCGCATGCCCTCCGGCGGCGTCCAGTCGACGGTCTCGTAAGCGAGCTCCACCGCGTCCGGTTCAGGGAGCGCCGGAACGGAGGACGGACGCATTGCGGAGGCGCGCACCGTGCGCGGGATGGCCGGGCGCGCACCGGTGACGGCGATGGACGCTTCAATCGGCAAGCGCGGTGGAACGCGCTCGATCACCCAGGCGAGCAGGGTGGCTGCATCCGGCGCGACACCCGGAGAGTCAGGGAACACGCCCGGATCGACGGCGGGTTGCTTGTCGATGACGAGCAGTCGCGTGTCGATGGTAGTGCCATGCTTCGCATAGACGACGCCGTCGATGGCGGCGGAGAACACGAGCTGACCGCGCTCCTGCAGGCAAGCGAAGGCGTCGGTCCAAGCTGGATTGCCGGGCGCGAAGCTCGATCCGGTGATCGCGACGAGACGCCCGCCTTCGCACAGCCGCGCCAAGGCAGAGGTGACATGGCGAAGGGCCGCGTCCGCCATGCGCCGATCGACATTCGCCATTGCCGAGAAGGGCGGGTTCATCAGAACCACGCTCGGCGCGATGGCGACGTCGAGATGATCGTCGATCTGCGCCGCGTTGAAGCGGGTGACGGCGATGCCCGGGAAGAGGCGATCGAGCAACGCCGCGCGGGCCTCGGCCAGCTCGTTCAGAATCAGCGAGCCGCCGGCTAGTTCGGCGAGGATGGCGAGCAGCCCGGTGCCGGCAGAAGGCTCGAGCACCCGATCGGCGGGCGTGATGGCCGCCGCGGCGCACGCCGCGACCCCGAGCGGGATGGGCGTCGAGAATTGTTGGAGCGCCTGGCTCTCCTCGGAGCGCCGCGTATGGGTGGGGAGAAGGCTCGCGATCTTCGCCAGCATCGGTAGCGCTGCGACCGGAGACCCGGCTTTGCGGAAAAGCGCGTTGCCGTATTTGCGCAGGAGCAGGACCGTCGCCACCTCGCAGGCGTCATAAGCGGTCTTCCAATCCCAGGCGCCAGCCGCATCGGAGGCGCCGAAGGCGGACTCCATAGCGGCGCGCAAGATGCCGGCGTCGATCCGGCGCCCGCGTTCGAGATCGGGAAGAAGAAGCCACGCGGCCTGAGCGATGGCGGCGGACGCAGGCGCGAGCGATGGCACAGCCGAGCGGGCGGCCGCGGAGCTGGAAGGATTCGTCATGAAGAGGACCTCGGGAGAGCAGGAACGGGCCGAGCCAATGGGCGCTCTCTCTCGACCCGACCGGCTCAAACCTGTCCCGGCAGGCCTCTCGCTCTCTTCACGCCGCCGCCCGCACGCGCCGTATTGGATGCTCAGCGGCGACGTCGCTCGGCGCGCGAAGTTGCGAGGGTGCGCGTCAGCCAGCCGCTGGTGTCGATCCAGGCGATCATCTCGCCGGTCTCCAGATCGAGCGCATGGGCGCCGCCGCCGAAGGCGTTGACGCGCGGCCGCGAGCAGGAGTTCGCCCATTGGAAGCCCCAGCGACCGGTAAGACTGAAAGACTCCGCGCAGCGCTGGACAAAGAGGATCACCTGCTGGGGATCACCGGTGACGTTGTCGCGAATCCAGAGTCTGGTCGCGCCGTGCTCCGGCTCGATCGAAAGGAGGAAACCGTCGGGCGGGACGTCCTCATGAGCAGCGTCCTCCATGAAGGCTTGGTAGAGCTCGAGAGCGCGCGCTGCGTTGTCGGGCGTGCCGACATCGAGCACGCACGAGAAGTGCGTGAAGAAATCAGCCATGATGGTCTCCAGAAATGGAAAAGCCCGGCGCATGGCCGGGCGTGTCGAGAAAGAGTCGAGCGGGGCGACTAACGCCGCCCCGCTTCTGGTTGTCACTCGGCCGCGATCACGGCCGGCTCATCCTCTTCGTCGTCGGAGAGAAAGGCCGGCAGCGCGTCATCGTCTCCGGCGGGATCACCACCGGTCGACTCGGCTATCGCGGCATCCAGCGTGCGCAGCGGTTCGGGCAGCCATCCTGTGCCGTCGAGCAGCCGTTCGGCCTCCTTCGCCATGTCGGCCTTCTTCAGGTGGTCGATGAGCTGAGCGGACTGCTCGCCCTTCGCCTCGCGCACGGCCTCGAGGATGCGAGGTTTGGTAACGCGGCCGAGATAGTTGTCGACCGTCGGCCGCCAGCCGGCTTCGACCATGTCGAGTCCAACCGCGCACACGAGACGGTCTGCCTGGATGAGACGGTGCTGGACGCCATGAACTGAGACGCCAGGGCCGCCATAGCGGTCTCCTTTCTCGTAGAGCGCGTTGACGCCGAACGAGACGCAATGCGCGAGGAGCGCGTGGCGGCTGGTCTCGTCAAGAGCTGCGAGCCAGTCCCAGAGCGCGGCGTCATCTTTCGGTAGGTCGAGTTTCCAGGCCTCATGCCGTTCCGCGACCGCCTTGGCGGACGGACTGTCTTTCAGGTCCGTCGGCTGTATCGAGAAGAAGATGTGGCGGACCGAGGCTTCCAGACAGCCGCCGGCCGTGCCGTGCTGGAAGGTGTCGAGGCAGAGCTTGTGCAGCAAAGCCGTCATCGCGACCTGCGGATTGTTCGCCACGGCGTCCCGCAGCGCGAGCGTGCGATAGGCCGTCAGCTCGCTCATCAGTCGGTCCGGAAGCGGCTTGAGGGTATCGTCCTCGTCCTCCTCGGCTTCGGGCTGGCCGCCAATCGTGATGACGGCACACTGGACGGCGGGCGTGGACAATTCACCGCCATTTTCGGCGTCTCCGTCGCACTCGGGTTCGCCGTCGGTATCAGTCGCGGCCGGCGCCTCGTCCTCCGGCCGGACATAGCCGCGATCGACCGACAGGCCGCCGTCCGAGCCAATGCTGACGAAGACGCCAGCGCGGGCGATCTCGGTGGGATCGTAGATGACGGGCCGACTCTCGAAGGTGGCGAGCGCGGTCTCGATTTCGCCGAGGCGTGCATCGACCTCGTCGGGCAACTCGTCTGCGCCTTCGTATTCGGCCTCCAGCTTGGCGTAATCCGCTTGCAGCGCCTCGATCGTCGCCTGTTCCTCGGCGGTAAGGTCCGTCGGCGCGCCGTCGAGTTCGCGCAAATGATGGGTGTGACCGAACGGGAAATCGACATTCACCTCGATCCACTTCCAGCCCTCGCCGGCGATTTGCACCGCTTCGGCCTTCAGCTTCTCGGCGACCAGGCTGTCGAGCAGGCCGACATTCTCCAGCCAGCCGCCGTCGTCCTGCTGGAAGAGGTCGCGCATGACAATGCCGCCCGCCTGCTCATAGGCGTCGAGGCCGATGAACAGGACGCGCTTGTCGGACGCGCGCACCGTGCGTTCCGTCAGCATGCGGCGGATCTGATAGGGCTCCTGACTGTAGGAGCGCTGGAGCGTTTCCCAGACCTGCTCCTGGCGCGCGTGATCGTTCGTCACGGTGAACGCCATGAGCTGGTCGAGCGACACGCCGTCTTCGGCATAGATGTCGAGCAATTTCTCCGACACGGCAGCGAGGCGCAGACGCTGCTTCACCACGTTCACGCCGACGAAGAATGCCGCGGCAATGTCCTCCTCGGACTGACCCTTCTGGCGCAATGCCAGGAAAGCGCGGAACTGATCGAGCGGATGAAGCGCGGCGCGCTGGACATTTTCGGCCAACGAATCTTCCTCCGCCGAAATGGCGATGCTGGGATCGCGCACGACGCAGGGCACCAGCGCGGTCTTGGCGAGACGCTTCTGTTTGACGAGAAGCTGGAGCGCCCGGTAGCGCCGCCCGCCGGCTGGAACTTCGAACATGCCGGTCTCGGCGCCCTCGGCATCGAGGACCGGCCGGACGCTGAGGCTTTGCAGGAGCGTGCGCCGGGCGATGTCCTCGGCCAGCTCCTCGATCGAAACGCCGGCCTTCACGCGCCGGACGTTCGATTGGGAGAGAACAAGCTTGTTGAAGGGAATGTCGCGCGACGACGACAGGGTGATCTTCTGAACAGTAGTGGCCATCGGGATGGTCTCCGCGACGGGCGCCGAAAGGCTCTCTCTCGGCTTTCAACCCGTCACGAAGACCGGCGCAGCCCTCTTGCTCTCTCTCCCGGACTTTCCCGTAGCGGGCGCCGCGCCAGCCACGCCGACACGTTCGCCTATGCTATCCTCGTCGTGAAAGGTGGTCGGATCGGCGCATGCGAGGAAACGCGACACGCAACCAGCATTTCCTGCCGCGGGTGGAGCAGAAGCTCAATGCGCTCAATCCCGGCAGCACAAGCGGGAAATTCAGAATCTATTCGTTTCGGCTGGTCGATCGACAGACGTACGAGATCGCCCTCGAAAATCCACGCGGCCATTCGATCGACGCAACGCTTTCTATGCTCGATCTGTTCAGCTTCGACGTGCCAGGGGGTAGCCGGCTCCGTGTGAATCTGGAGGAGCTGTTTCACAAGTACGAGGTGAATGTGGAATCCCACACCAGGGGTCTCCTGGCAAAGCTCGCGGTGCGCGATGCTGACATAAAGGCCGAGATCATCGATCTGTTTGCGGCGAAGCTCCTCAATTTCATCCGCAACCCCTTCTGCATCGAAAAGGTACTGAACAGCTTCCCGGGCGTTGCGTCCTACGAGCCGACCGATCCCGAGCTTTTGGCGACGTACCGTAAGATCGTCACCGGACGGAAGCCGCATCAAGCCTATCTTTGCGCCCAGCTCGGCATCTCCGACCAAACATACGTTGAATGGCTGCGTCTGCTGTTCATCCTGCTGATGCACACCGGCAGCGATCGGCCGAACCTGTTCGAGGGGCTGATCAAGGGACTGATGGAAAACCGGACGACACAGGCCGCTGCCTTTGTATGGGCGTATGACGACGACCACTGTCTGCTGTCGGACCGCGGCTTCAGCCAGCCGATTCCCGATGGCGTTCACATGGCGATGTCGTTCAATCTCTGCTCGACCGCGTTTGTCGATTACATCTTTGCCGACGCCGCCACGCTCGTTCAGGGACGGGCGTCGCCTGATTTCGTGGCCAACGCGCTGGATGCGTGGAAGCAGCGCCCGCAGGCCACGATCAATGTAACGATGACTCGGAACAACCGGGACATGCTGGCGCGGTACAACAGGCGGGTCATCGAGCAATGCTACGAACGGGTCTACTGCTCTGCGAAGACGGGTCTCGTTCTCGCGTAGACCCCACGACGATCCGCGCAGGCCCGCATTACGCGGCTTGTTGCCCAGCCGCCGGCGACGTGAGCTCTTCGCCCGTAAGAAAGCCGAGGAGAAAGTCGGCGGCCTTGCTCGCCTGCGAGGCGGCGCGGACGATGGCGCGGTTATCCTCGCGGAGCACGTCGAGCCACGAGCCGATATAGTCGGCGTGGCGCACGGTCGGCACGATGCCGAGCGAGGCGCAGCAGAAGGCGGCATTCATTTCCGCGACCAGCTCTTCGAACGCATACTTCTTGGAGCCGAAGGAGCCGGAGAGATCGCGGTTCAGCCGATGCGGCGCGCCGCTGGCGTGACCGAGCTCGTGTAGTGCGGTGCGGTGCCAGTTGATCGGCTCGAAATAGGCTTGCGGCGGCGGCACCTGCACATTATCCAGACTCTGTGCACCTGTCTCACCAGTGTCAGGGTTGGTGGTTAGTATCGCCAACATTCAAAGACGCAGACTCGTCGTGTGATGCCGGTGTGAATTTTTTGCCGGGGCGGGCTCGAGCCCGTCCCGGCAAAAAATTCGGCGCCGCTTGGAGGTCCCTTGCCACAGCTCTACTTCACCGATCTTTCCGCCCTGCGCCGTTCAGTGACGGTCAACGGCGAGATCTCCGGGCAGCCCTTCGCACTGCGCCAGGTTGAAGACAGTGAAGCGCTTCAGGAACGGGATCGCCTGCGCTTCCTCACCGGTCTCCCGCGCCCGCTTCTTCTCGTCATCTGGAATGAAGCGATCGGCGTAGACGACGGTGGTCCCGTGCTCGCCCTTGCGGACATTGCCGCCGAGCGACAGCGCCTGGCGGAAAGTAACCCAGCCCTGAACCGGAAAACCGTGCTCGATCACCGACCCCCAGAGGATCAGCACATTGATCCCCGAATAATTTCGGCTGGTGGCAGCGTTTTTCGGCATGGCGAGCGGCGCCTTCGCCGCCGCCGTGCCCCAAGGCTGGACCCACGGCACGCGGCCGGCCTCCAGCTCAGTGATGATTTTGCTGGTGATTTCGTCGTAGAGTGCGTATTTCGCAAAAACGGGACAGTGGTTTCGCTAACTGACGGACAGCAGTTTCGCTAAATCGCGGACAGCGTGGCGGCGCTGGTTTTCGGTTGCCTGGTTGTTGAAGTCAGTTGGTATTCGTTTCGCTGTTTTCGGCTTCGGTCAAGGGGCGCGCGGCTTTTTTCCTTCGCATGCTGTCGCCTTCGAGCTCGATACGGTGGGAGTTGTGGATGATCCGGTCGAGGATGGCATCTGCGATGGTTGGCTCGCCGATCATGTCGTGCCATTGGGCAACAGGCAGCTGGGCGGTAATCAAGGTGGATTTGCGCCTGTAGCGTTCCTCGAAGATCTCCAAAAGATCAAGGCGCTGCTGGTCATTGAGCGTGTGGGTGCCCCAATCGTCTAAAACGAGCAACTGGACTCGCGCAAGCTTGTCGATCAGGCGTGGGAAGCGACCATCGAGGCGGGCCATGGCGAGGTCTTCGAACAGGCGCGGCATCCGTAAATAAAGGACGGAATGGTCCAGCCTGGCGGCTTGGCGTCCGTAGGCACAAGCCAGCCAGGTTTTGCCGGTTCCGGTCAGGCCGGTGATGATGAGGTTCTCATGGGCTTTCAGCCAGGCGCCTTGCGCCAGCTGCAGGACGTTGCGCCGGTCAAGCCCGCGGCGGGACGCGAAGTCGATGTCTTCGATACAGGCCTCTACAAAGCGCAGCTTGGCTGCGGCCAGCCGATTGGTCAGGCGCCGGTCGGCGCGCATGGCGGCTTCGCGATCGAGCATCAGGCCGAGCCACTCGTCGCGGCTGAGATCGGCGGCATTGTCCTGTTCGGCCAATTGCCGATAGGCGGCCGCCATTCCGGGCAGGCCGAGGGCTTGCATCTGGTCGAGGGTCGGATGGGTCAGCATCAGGATCTTCCTTTCCTTCATTGATAATAGGCACCGCCACGGATGTTGGCGTGTGAGGGCGTGGCTTTGACGGGTTCGGCGGCAGGGCTCGCGCGGTCGAGCCCGGATTTGAGGATGGCGCTCACGGAGGAGTAATTGATCGCGTTGATGGCGAGCGCCCTCTCACAGGCCGCCTCCAGCCGATCGCGCTCGTAGCGCCGCGCCAGGGCGATGATCCCCATGGCGGAGCGATAACCCTGCTCGGGATGCGGGCGCTCACGCATCATCCGCTCGACCAGGGTGGCGGCGTTGGCGCCAATCCGGGCCGCCATCTTGATCAGGCTCGCCGGCGTCATATTGGCGTAACGCTGATGGGCCTTGGGCATGTGCTCGTTCACGGTGACATGGCCGCCACGCTGGGAGCGGCGTACATGGCTGGCGACACGCGTATGATCCTGGAAGATCTCGACAGCCCGATAGGTGAGCCGGACGTCCACCTGGCGGCCGATCAGACGGTGCGGCACGGAGTAAAAGGTCTTGTCGACTTCGACGTGATAATCGGGATGCACCTTGGCCGTTTTCCACTCGGCGTATTCGAATGGCTCGCTCGGCAGCGGCGCCAGCGCGGCGCGCTCGATCTCCTCGAACACCTGCCGGCGGGATTTGCCGATATGGCGCATCGGCCGATTGTTCAGCTCCTCCAGCAAACCGCCGATCGCGGCATTGAGATCGGTCAGGTTGAAGAACCGCCGATGGCGCAGCCGGGCCAGAATCCAGCGCTCCACAATCAGCACCGCGCCTTCGACCTTGCCCTTGTCGCGCGGCTTGCGGCTGCGGGTCGGCAAAATCGTCGTGTCGTAGTGCTCGGCCATGGCGGCAAAGGTCTGGTTGAGCGTCGGCTCGAACCACAACGCCTTGACGACCCCGGCCTTCAGATTGTCGCAGACGATCGCTTTGGGAACCCCGCCGAAGTACGACAGGGCCCGGGTCTGGCCTTCGATCCAATCTGGCAGTCGCTGACCGAAGCTCGCCATAGCGAAGGTCAGCGACGAGGCCCCGAGCACCGCGACAAATATCTGCGCCTGACGGATCTCGCCGGTTTGCGGATCGATTACCTCCATCGTCGGGCCGGCATAATCGGTTTGCATCGCCGCACCCGCCGCGTGGTGGTGGCGGAAAGTGGGGCTCGCCCGGCGCCGATAGGCGTCAAACTTCTCGCAGAACCAGGTGTAGCCATAGCCGTCGGGGTGAGCCGTCCGATATTCCTGCCAGAGCAGCGTCAGCGTCACGCCCTTGCGCTTGAGTTCCTGCGCCACCCGTGGCCACTCGGGTTCGCTCAAGTCCTGTGGCGGCCGCCCGACCCGCCGGAACAAGGCCCGCTGTAACGCCGCCTCGCTCTCGTAAATCGGCGGCAGCGGCCAGCTCAAGCCCGCCTCACGCGCCCGCAGCAGGTAGGTGGCAACCGAGGTCTTGCTGATCTGCAGCCGTTCCGAGATCGCCCGAACCGACAGGCCCTGCTCGTACGTCAGCCTCAGGATCGATCGTAGGTCCTTCACAGTGGTTCGTTTCGCTTGCTTCCGTCTCGGCATTGCCCCTCTCAAATTCAGCTTGAGAGAGAACATTGCCTGAACGGCGCTCCCGAAAACCACCCCCGCAACTGTCCGCGATTTAGCGGAATCCTTGTCCCGGATTTACTGAAATCGCTGTCCGCGAATTACCGAAATCGGTGTCCGGGAATTACCGAAACACGCACGTAGAGGCTCGTCCGGTCGAAGCCGGAACGGGCGCGTGCGGTGTGTCTGGGCATCGCGGATCTCCGCGACGGGCGCCGGGAGCCTCTCTCCCAGTCTTCAACCCGTCACGGAAACCCCGTCCGCACTCTCCCTCTCGGGGCGTTGCGGGGTGCCCCCGCAGAAGGGGTCGGCCGAGACCCTGAGCTTGGCCGTAGGGGAAGGCTTTCCCCGTCCATTTGAGATAGTATTAATTATCGTAGTAGGGCTACGACGGTGACGCTGAATCCAAACTTGGCCAAGCCTTCGAATTGTTGCTATAATCGTAGTATGCCTACGACTCACAGGAACAAGCTAAATCGGCTCTATACCCGCCTGGCGCCGGGGACGCCGCTGACCTCCGAGGACCTCGCCGCCCTTGGGATATCGGCCGATCTCGCCGTCCACTACGTCCGTGCCGGCTGGCTGCAACGGCTGGCGCGCGGCGTCTATTGCCGACCGAACGATCCGCCCGCCTTGCACCCGAGCCTCGCTCTGCTGCAGCGGAGCTTCGACGGATTGCATGTTGGCGGAAAATCCGCGCTCGACTGGCATGGCATACGCCAATACCTGTCGCAACGGCCTGTCCTGGACCTTTACGGCTGGAAAGCGGGCCGCCTTCCGGAGTGGTTCACCCAGCGCTTCCCGGCAGAGTACCGCCGCAAGCGGCTCTTCAAGGAGGAGCCCGGCGCGCTGCTGCATGTCCGGCCCTTCGAAAACCGCAAGGGCGGGCCGCTCGTCTCGGCGCCGGAACGCGCGTTGCTGGAGGTGCTGAGCGAAGTCGGCGTCCGGCAGCCGCTACAGGAAGCCCGCGAGCTGGTCGAGAGCACATACAGCCTGCGCGCCGACGTCTTGCGCGACCTGCTCAAGCGCTGCACCAGCATCAAGACCGTGCGCCTGTGCCTGCAGCTCGGCCGTGAACTCTCCCAGCCCTGGGCTGGCAAGCTCGATCCATCTCAGTTGCCAAAAGGCAGCGACCGGCCGTGGGTGTCCCGTTCTGGCGACGGGCTCTTGGTGCTGAAGCCATGAACCAGGTCTATCTCGACAGCGCACGGCTGCTGACGCGCGTCGCGCCGCTCGTGCTCGTTGACGACACGTTCGCGCTCAAGGGCGGCACGGCGATCAATCTCTTCGTGCGCGACATGCCGCGGCTCTCGGTCGATCTCGATCTGGTGTTTCCCGACCACACGCTGCCGCGCGAGCAGGCGCTCAAGCGCATCAACGAAGCCATTCGCCAGTCCGCGGCTCGTCTGCAGAAGCAAGGGTTCCAGACCCATGCGCCGGCTGCGGCGGATTCCGGCGAGACCAAGCTGCTGGTGCGGCGGGGCAACATCGAGGTCAACTTCGTCATGCGCGGCACCGTCCTTCCGGTGCGTAGGGCGTCGCTGAAACAGAATGCGCGCGAGACGCTGCAGGCCGATCTCGAAATCCCCGTCGTGTCGCTCGATGACGTGTATGGCGGCAAGCTGGTGGCGGCAATGGACCGTCAGCATCCCCGCGATCTGTTCGACGTTCTGCAGCTCTTCGCACATGAGGGAATCACCAACGGCATTCGCCGCGCCTTCGTCGTCTACCTAGCGAGCCATAACCGGCCGGTGCATGAGGTCCTGTTTCCATCACTGCGCGACATCCGCCAGGAGTTCGAGCACAATTTCACAGGCATGACCGCCGAACCTGTGGAGCTTGATGCGCTCTTGGCCGCGCGCGAGCGAATGATGCGTGAGCTTCAGCAAGGTCTGAGCGCCGATGAGCGCCGGTTTCTGCTGTCGCTGGTCACCGCAGAGCCCCAATGGGCGCTGCTGGATATGCCGCATCTGGAACAGCTCCCCGGGCCGCGCTGGAAGCTGCAAAACCTGGAACGGCTTCGGAAGACCAACGCCCGAAAATTCGCCGAACAATCGGACGCGCTGGTGCGACTGCTTCAATGAGTGCCCGTTGGGAAGGCCAAATCCCGTCGGGAACGAGCGTCGGATGAATAGGCCGCCAATGCCCTAAGGCGGCGGTCAAGGGAGATGAATGCGATGCAGATTGCCGATATGCGCATCGAGAACTTTCGTGGCATCAGAGCCGGACACATCCGGTTCGGGCCGCACACCGTATTCATTGGCCCCAACAACTGCGGCAAGACAACAGTCGTTGAGGCGCTGGCACTGCTTTTTGGTCGCGACCGCATGGTGCGGACGTTGACCGAGCACGACTTCTTCGGGGGCGATCCCCAGCCCGCCGACCGAATCCGTCTCGTCGCAACAATCATCGGGTTCGATGGCGACGAGCCTGCTGACCATACCGATTGGTTCAGAGACGACCGCGGCGTCATCAAATGGTGGAATCCAGCGACTGGCTCGGCGGCCGCCACGCGCGACGATCCGGCTTGGCGGCTGGCCTGCCAGATCGGATTCAGCGCTCGGTTTGATCGTCCCTCGCTGGAAGTAGAGACGGCGCGATACTTCCACGACGACGACGCGATGGCGGATGTGTTTGTCGATGAGGTCTGGACGGCAGTGCCGGCCAGGTTGATCCGAGACATCGGCTTTTTCCTGGTCCCGGCTAGTCGAACTTGGGATCGGGTTGTTTCCTTCGGCTCGGAACTCTTTAGGCGCGTGGTAGCCTCGGGCGCGGGTCAACCAGCGGAGTCGGTGCTCGGAGAACGCGACCGTCTGCGCGCGCCACAACAGCCCCTTGAAGCCGATGCGCACCTTGAACCGATCATTGCGCGGCTCAACGTTGAACTTGCCGGATTCTTCCGCACACAGCCGAGGCTGCACCTTCGCGTGACCGCGACCGACAGCGACGGTTTGCTCGAAGCGGTCGTTCCGCACTATGCACAGGCGGGCGCCGCGCTAGCCTTGCCCGCGCGCCGTCATGGCAGCGGCCTCATTTCGCTGCAGCATCTCCTTCTTTTGCTGCAATTCGGGCGACAGCGGGCGGAGGTGCACGAGGGCTTTTGGATGGCGTTGGAAGAGCCGGAGCTTCACGTGCCGCCGCCGTTGCAGCGACGGCTCGTGCATCGCATCCAGGCACTGTCGACCCAAACTTTTGTCTCGACGCACTCGCCGATGGTCGCGGCCATTTCGGACCCGCAAGCCGTGGCCGTGCTGCGTAACGAGGGTGGGGCGTTGTCCTGCGTGCCGCTGCTTGCCGTCGCACTTCCGGCGGCAACGCCAAATGCGGTGCGAAAGCTCTTCCAGCTCAACCGGGTGGACACGATCGCCGCGATTATGCACGACGTCGTGCTCGTCCCGGAGGGGCGAACGGATCACGATTGGCTGAAGCTGCTCGTGCGTGCGGTTGATCTCCGACAGAGCTGGGCCGCGGCGGACGAAAGCCGCTTTGGGTCCTATATCGGAGTGGTGCCGACCCACGATGCAGCGGTTGAGGCGACGACAGCGGCGCTGTCACGCTTGCATCCACGTATCACGGCCGTGGTCGATGGCGACGGGCCTGGCGTGGCATACGCTCAAGCGCTAGCCGCCGCGGTTGCGAGACCGGCCGCCATTATACGGTGGCCGGACGGCTGGACATTAGAGGACGTCGTCGGTTGGATCTTGGAGGCCGACCAAGCCGCAGTGATCGCCGCCCTGGCGCAGTCGGTGGCTCCGCCTCCCGCAACGATCGCGGCGCTGGTCGCTCGACTGAAATCTGAGGACCGCGCGGCGCATGGATTGAAGCAAGACCAGATCGCTTACGAGGCCGTCGCCGACGCTATCGGCTCTACCGACGCCTGCTGCCGGCGGGCCCGGGAGCTGCTGAACGCCATGACCGACGTCCTGCTTGGAGGCGACAATGCGCGGTTCACGGTCGCGGCAGGCCAAAATCCTCACATCCGAATTTTTCAGCCATGACGCTCTTTGCGGTCGAGGGCGCGGCCGGATGCGGCAAGACTTTTCGATTGATGGAGGCCTTGGGCGAAGCACTCGGCGCGACGCCCCTCAGAGAGGGACAACGCGTCTTGGCGCTGACCTTCATGCATGGCGCGCGACGCCGGTTAAACGAAAAGCTTCGGAGCGTTCCAGGACTCAAGGGACACTTCGAATGCGTGACTGTCGACAGTTTCGCTTGGCGGCTCCTGCGCCGTTGGCGCGGTCTCGCCGCGGTGCTTGGTGTGCAGCTGTTGCGCGAGGACCAGTATGATGCGCAATGCGATGCCGCCGGCCTTCTGCTCGAGCAGTCGGAAGTGCGTGGCTGGGCCGCGGCGAGTTTCCCCATCGTCCTGGTGGACGAGGCGCAGGATCTTAAGCCTCAGCGACTGAGGATGCTGTGTGCGCTGGCTCAATCAGCGCGCACGCTTATTGCTGCGGACGAATTTCAGTGTCTCGACGTCGCACTGCGCCCGAACCCGCTGATCGGGTGGATGCGTGGCGCCTGCGAGCCGGAGGTCTTGAATCAGGTTCGCCGTACCAGCGTGCCGGCCCTGCTGGCTGCCGCAATAGCAATTCGCGGCGGGGCTGCGCCGGTCGCGGGAAACGGATTTCGAATCTTGGCGGCGCAGGGCGTGCCAGTCGCGGCCGCTATGCTGGCCAGCGCCATTCGTTGGCGTCAAGGCGGGCGGGTCGCCGTGATCACCCCGTCGCTTCAAGGCGGCTTCGCGCACAGCGTGGTGCGCCGTGTTTGTGAGAATCCGTGCGGGGCCCAACGAAACGGACCCTATGCGATCCGATGGGAGCGATCGGAGCAGGATGAGACGGCTGCTCTAATCCAAGGGTTTCAACTCGACGGTGTGGCGTCAGTGACCAACGCCCTAGCAGCGCTTGAAGCTCTTCCGCGGTCAGGCCCTGTCCGTGAAGCTTGCACGTGGGTGAGACATCAGGCGCGGGCTCGGGGTCGGACGGAGTTCAGCCGTGCCGATATCGAGGTAGTCATCACACGGCAGGTGGCGGTTCATCGCCAGCGCTACGGGGCGGACAACCACGATTTCGTGGCCATGACCGTACAGCAGGCTAAGAATCGCGAGTTCGAGGGCGTCTTTGTCCTATGGCCCTATCAGATTGGCGGAGACGCCGAGCACAAACGGCGACTGCTTTACAATGCGCTCACGCGCGCACAACGCTGGTGCACAATTGTCGCGCAGAATGCCGATCTCCTGCAAGCCGCCCCGTTCCGATGATAGCCGCGCTCCATCCTGCACATGAGCGTGCCGAGCCGCGGAAACAGACCTTGAAGTTTTGGCCACTTTGGCCATAATAGCCTAAATTGGCTCTTCGAGCGCGGACATGCAAACGCTATCGGCTAGAGATGCGAAGTACAACTTCGGTCGGCTTATTGACATGGCTCGGGCTGAGCCCGTGACGGTCGAAAAGCACGGCCGGGCGGTCGTTGTCGTGTTGGCAGTCGAGGAATACGAGCGGTTGAAGACAATAGAGTCGGAGCAGCAGGCGAAGACAGTCGGTTCCGGCGGCAAAAAATGATGCGGGGCGGAGAGGCGGATCAGGCGCAAATTGGCCGGTTTATCGCGGCCGTTTACCGAGCTTGGCGCTTTGTTGAAAGAGGGTGGGTGACGGATGGATGTCTTTGATCTAGATCGCCGCGTTGTCGGCGAGTACAGTGACTTCGCCCGATCATTTACGAGAATGCGTTCTCCGGATATTCGGGCGCGTATCGATGAGCAGTACGCGAGTGATCGGTTCTGGCCGGAGCCTATCCTTCAACTAAACCCTCACTTTCAGGTCGGAGCGTCGATCGGCGATCTCGTCGTAGGCGGCCTACTGCACAGCGACACGGCGAAATTCTTTCGACAGCCAGGCCCTGCACATGAAGAGCCTGAACCGCCGTTCGATCTCTATAAGCACCAGGTAGAAGCGATCCAGAGAGCCGCCTCGGGCGCCAGCTATGTAGTGACCACTGGCACTGGCTCAGGCAAGTCATTGTGCTTCTTCATTCCCATCATCGACAAGATCCTGCGCACTCGGGCTATAGGTGGACCGCGTCGGACGCGAGCCATTGATGTTGCGAACATCGCGCCAATGCCGCCAATCTGCGCGATCGCCAAAGCACTCCAAAAGTAACCCGAGAGCATTGATCCGCATCAATCCTATGCCCGGATTAGCCGGGATCATTTCGCGGGGTGCGGCGGCGCAAAGATGTTGAAGCTAGATGCGTATCGGCTGGAACGTGCTCAATTCCGACCGGCTTGGGGCATCAGAAACGCGGGCTCCGATCGTGTTCCGGTGCGTGGTGTAAGAGCAGCGGCGCCGTCGTGCTCTCCGACAAACTTGGCCGGGGGTAGTATCAGGCCGCCACGGCCGGCAGCTTGACGATGGGATCATCGCGGAGTGGGGCGATGATTTCCCGCGTCATGTACCTGGCGCGTTGCACCGCCCACTCGTTCGTTCTGCTCGATCAGGATGGCGCCGACGAAGCGAGTGATCGCCGCTTCATTGGAAAAGTGCCGACGACCTCGGTGCGGTGGGCCTCTACGGAATATTCCAGCATCACGCTTGCAGCCATTTCTCGAGGGCGTCTTCCTTCGGCAACCCGCCCGCATGGACGACCTTGCCATCGATGACGATGCCCGGCGTCGAGGCAATGCCGAACTTCGCGATTTCCGCATAGTCGGTGATCTTTTCGACCTTGATGTCGATGCCGAGCTTCGATGCGGCACTCTTGACCATCGCTTCGGTCGCCTCGCAGCGTTTGCAGCCGGGGCCGAGCACTTTCACGTCTTTCATGGCCGTTCCTCTCGTCAGGTGAAGATCAAGTTGAACAGAAAGCCCACGCCCAGGATGCCCAGGCCAACGACGCCGACGAAGACGGCGATCAGCTTCACGCTCAGTACCTTGCGCAAGATGATCATCTCGGGCAGCGACAGCGCGATCACCGACATCATGAAGGCGAGCACGGTGCCGAGCGCGGCTCCCTTGCCAAGCAGGGCTTGGACGACGGGGATGATCCCGGCGGCGTTCGAGTACATCGGAATTCCAATCACGACCGCCGCAGGCACCGACCACCACGCGCCCTTGCCCATGATTGAGGCCAGGAGTTCCGATGGCACATAGCCATGGATGAAGGCTCCGGCGGCGATGCCCGCGATGATCCACACCCAGACCTTGCCGACGATGTCGCGCATGGCCTCAATGCCGGCCTCTATGCGGTCGACGATCATCATCCGATCGGCCGGAAGATCGACGGCGCCGGCGCGCACGTTGCGCACCCACTCCTCCAGCCAGCCCTCGAGGTGCAGCCGGCCGATCACCCAGCCGGCGACAATGGCCACGCCGAGTCCAAAGCCGAGATAGGTGAGCGCGACCTTCCAGCCAAGCATCGCAAAGAGGAGCCCAAGCGCAACTTCATTGACCATCGGCGCGGCGATCAGGAACGAGAAGGTCACGCCGAGGGGCACGCCGGCGGAGACAAAGCCGACGAAGAGCGGAACGGCCGAGCAGGAGCAGAACGGCGTGAAGATGCCCAGGCCCGCAGCTGCAATATTCCCAAGCCCTTCGCGCCGCCCTGCAAGAATCGCGCGGGTCCTTTCAGGCGAGAAGAAGCTGCGCACCACGCCCATCGCGAAGACGACGAGCGTCAGCAGCATCAGCACTTTGGGCGTATCGTAGACGAAGAAGTTGATCGCCTCTTCGAGATGGCTGCCGCGCTCCAGGGGCAAGAGCGACACGATCCAGTCGGAGATGGGCACCAGCAGGCCGTAGATGGCGAACCACAGCGCCATACCAATAGCGGCGCCGGCAATCCACCAGGAAGTGGCCCGTTCGTGCGGCTGTTTGCGCAGGATCAATGACGCGTCGGCGCTCATGCTGCTTTCCTTTTTGGTACTTTTGGCAAGCTTGCGAGCACCGCGTCGACGATGGCCGCAGAAGCCTCAGGGAGATCCGGGTTGCGCCGATACCGAACCCACTGCGCATCGCGACGGTCAACGACGAGACCGGCCTGCTTCAGCATCGCCATATGCCTCGACATGCGCGACTGGGTTGCACCGAGGTCGCGCATGAGCTCGCAGACGCAATGTTCGCGGCCATCCCAGAGAAGCCGGATAGCGGCGAGGCGCGTGGGCTCCGCAAGAGCGGCGAGAAGGTCTATCGCAGTTTGCATGGGTGAAATATAAGCTCATGCGCATATGCGGTCAAGCGCATTAACAGAATAAACTCACCGGGCTTTTCGTCCTACGCGGCGGGATACCCGGCGAGCGGTCCGAGCAGATTCAGGGCGAATGCCTTTTTCTGGGAGCCTGCAGAAGATGCCATAGGACCGAGCGGATCAGCCGACTCGCCGCCCTTCCGCGTCGATCAGCAGAGAACCGTCTTCCTTGCGAAACGGCCCTGGCGGAAGACGGTCGAGAAGATCCAGTACCGTCTCGCTAGGCCGACACAGCTTCACACCTTTTGCCGCGCAGACGATCGGCCGGTTGACCAGGACCGGGTGCTCGACCATGGCGGCCAGCAAGGTTTCATCATCGACGGAAGGGTTCAGCAATCCCAACTCGGCCGCTGGTGACTTGGTCTCGCGCAGTGCAGTTCGAGGAGTGAGACCCGCTGCCGCGAACAGGCCCAGAAGCTGTGGCCTGGTCCAGCCGGTCTTGAGGTATTCGATCACGGTCGGGCGATAGCCCGCAGCCTCGATGATCGCGAGCACGTTGCGCGAGGTGCCGCACCCGGGATTGTGATGGATCACCACATTCGTGGACTCAGCCACGGGCAGCCTCCTGCATTTCTGCCCGCGCAACCGGATCCGTTGTGGCACGCCGCTTGACCGCCGGACCCGCCTCGTACCAGCCGCGCGTGCTGTTTACGATCTTCACGACCGACAGCATCACTGGAACCTCGATCAGGACGCCCACCACAGTGGCCAGTGCCGCTCCGGAATTGAAGCCGAAGAGGCTGATGGCGGCAGCGACCGCGAGCTCGAAGAAATTGCTGGCGCCGATAAGCGCGGAAGGCGCGGCAACGCAATGGGCTTCGCCGGTCGCGCGATTGAGCAGATAGGCAAGGCCGGCGTTGAAATAGACCTGAATCAGGATCGGCACCGCCAGCATCACGATGATCAGCGGCTGCGCCAGGATCTGCTCGCCCTGGAATCCGAACAGCAGCACGAGCGTCATGAGCAGTGCGACGAGGGAGAGCGGCTGCAAGGTCTTGAGAAGTCGGAGCAAGGCAGGCTCGCCGCCGCCCGCCATGATCGACCGGCGAACGATTTGGGCGATGATGACAGGCACGACGATGTAAAGCACGACTGACAGAAGCAGCGTCTCCCACGGCACGGTGATGGCGGAGAGGCCAAGCAGAAGCCCCACGATCGGTGCGAAGGCAACGACCATGATGAGGTCGTTGAGGGCGACCTGGCTCAACGTAAAATGCGGCTCGCCATCCGACAGATTGCTCCAGACGAACACCATGGCGGTGCAGGGCGCGGCGGCGAGCAAGATAAGGCCAGCGATGTAGCTGTTGATCTGGTCGGCGGGGAGATAGGCCTTGAACAGCCAGCCGATGAACAGCCAGCCGATGAACAGCCAGCCGAGGAGAGCCATCGAGAACGGCTTGACGCCCCAATTTATGAACAGCGTCACGCCGATGCCGCGCCAGTGCTCCTTCACCTGTCCGAGCGCCGCGAAGTCGATCTTGACCAGCATCGGTATGATCATCAGCCAGATCAGCACCGCGACGGGCAGATTAACTTTGGCGACTTCGGCCGCGCCGACCGCATGGAAAAAAGTCGGAAAAAAGTGGCCGAGCGCGACGCCGGCGACGATGCAAAGCGCGACCCAGATGGTCAGGTAACGTTCGAATGTCGACATATTACTACTCCGGCAGCACGGGAGGTCGCCCGGCTTCGATGGCTTCGAGGAAGGATGTGAGGGGAGCGATTGCCCGGGGATCGAGCGAATAGCAAATCCGCGGGTGGGCGATTTCGCCGATGATGAGCCCGGCCTCCTTGAGGATGCGCAGGTGCTCCGATGTCGTCGATGCTGCGAGCCCGATCTCTTCGACGAGATCGCAGCCGATGCAGGTCGTTCGCCGCAGCAAGGTCTCGACAATCTGGACCCGCGCCGGATGCGCGAGGGCCTTAGCGATTTTCGCCACTTGTTCATGTGAGGGAGCGGCGGTCGGCGCCGTGGTCTCGGCTCGCTTCCTCATTCGGAATTTGACAGCCGCCACTGGAGTACCCTATTCGTTGATCGACGACATACGAATAATATGGATCGCGCCGTGATTCAAGAGCAGCCAACGAAGATGCGTTTGATCGAAGGAGCGGCTTCGGCCGCCGCGTTCATAGCAGCCGTTGCATCTGTCGGGTTTCTCAGCCGCTTGGGTCAACCGAATACCCTAGCTCTGGCCTTGGTATCGACCCTAATCGTCGGGGGCGCCGTCGGGATGCTGCGTGTTCCGGCGCCGTTCCAGGCGCGCTTCTCCCGATCGGTCGACTGGTGGCGGCACGGTGTGGATTTCGCAGTGGCCGCGATTGGTTTGTGGACTGTGGTTTCGGCGTTTCCCGCGAGCCGCGACTTTCTATGCGAGCCGCTGGTACCGTGGCGTATCTCGATTGCCCTGTTCGGTGCGTTCGGCATGACCTGGCTGGCTCGGTCGGCTGCATTGCGTGCGCCGACGGAGCGAGTGTCGCTGTTCATCTTCCTCGCCTTCTTCTGGATCGCGCCGTTTTATGGCTTCTTCCACGCTCCGTGGTTTCTGGCGCAGACAATCGCGTCACCATGCGCCGATCGGCCACTGGTCCAATCACTCATCGTAACGGCTGGGATGGTGATTGCAGCGGAAGCGGGGCGGCGTCTCGCGGACTGGCTGTTCCGGCCGGAGACCTAAAAGCGTCGCTCGTCGTTGGCAGGCCATGCTCCGAAAATCTGCGGATGACGTTGTCAGCATCCGCGTCAAAGCAGCGGCCATGGCTGAGCACAATTCGCTGCGGCTGCCAGCAGTGGATCTTTTCGATCACCGCTTTCGCCTTTTGTCGCTGGACGAGCAACGGCAGGCGCATACCGAAGAATATTTGGCCGTAGGGATGATACATCCCGGCGAGCTTGCTGGCCGTTCGCCATGGCTCGGAAATCTTGTCCAGTTCGATGTTGATGACGTGTCAGTGAGTATCAGCGTCCGCGACGAAAGAAAATGAACTCCTTGAAATAGCCGCCGGGAAAAAGCAGTTGGTCGATCTCGCGATTCCATTCTTCGGGCGCATCGCTGTCGAGGTCTCTCGTGAAGTCGACGTGCACGTGCCGGGCGTGCGCCCGTCGGCGCACATGAGGCGACGCCCAGGAGATCGTTTCAGGAAACGTTCTCGCCCATTCCCCGATGTGTGCATAATGGAACTGGTTGGGCGACACGAGGTGACGAATCCTCCCCAACCCCTGCAGCTTCCTGGCCAGTCTCTCATCGAACTTGATCGGCGAATGTAGGAAGAGGTCGCCGTTTGTGAGGCGCACCACGGTCATCCTGGTCGTGAACGGAAGCGGCAGCCTGATTCCGGGTACGGTCAGGTATTCGAACGGGCCATCGACGATTCCGATGTCCGGCGCGAGGGGCTTGTAGACGTGGATCGGCTCGTAGAGAGAGGCGCCCATGCTTCAGACCCGAACACGCTTGAGGATGCCGAACCAGAAAATATTGACATCCCGTGCATAGAAAACTCGCAACGGTTTGACAGCCAAGTCCCGGAAGGTCCTCGGTCGAGACCGGACCTTTAGACTAGCGCAGGTGCCGTAGACTTTCACCACCAGGGCATCTCGCCGAGAGTTGCACAGATGCCCCACGCGCAATGCCCCATGCGTAACCTTTTTTCCGTCGCAGCGGCGGCGCTCTATGCCGGCCACAGCGCGGCAGAAGTCGGTTCTTTGCCGAGCGCATGTCACCAATTAGATTGCCCGCATTGAGGTCGCTGGTCGCGCGGTAGGCACCTCGGTTTCAGCAACTATCAGCATCGATCGGTCGACTTTCAGATTTTCAATATCGCTGTTGACCACAACACCGCAGGCGCAGTCGCCAAAACTACCGTCAGCCTCCCGCTGCATGGTCCCAGCAAAAGTACTCGATAGCTATCGTAGGATCGTGAGCCGCAATCCGCTTTCGCGTTCAAGTGAACGCCATCTTAGCCGGCACAGCATGATAACTTTGCTACATCCTTGGCAAAGCCGAGCGCAGCGAGCTTCAAGCGAGACGGCCATTCGGCCTCTGCTTCAAGAGCTTCGCCGGCGCGACCTGGTTGTTCTCGATGGCGAGCGGATCGTCGGCGCCTATCCTTTTACTGATCGGAACACAGGCCACCAGGTTACCCTAGAAGGGCGCGTTTTTCACATCGAGAACGACGGTCTTGTCCGCTGGGTGAGCCGGCCAGGACATCAGAACTGCGATGACGGCGGCAGTGGCCCGGAATGCCCGCTCATCGAAACGCTGTTCCGGAAGGAGAGGATCAACGGCCGGTATCGGCGTCGGCCACGAGCTTGATGAGCCCGCGAGTGTCCCGTGCGGCGAGCGCGCGCAGCACCTGGTCGAGTCCGAGTGTCGAAATGCGAACCGCATGTCCGGCTGCGCGCGGGGCAGACTCGGTCAAGCCGACCCTCGCCACCTGCGGATCGGTGAAGACGATCGCGGGCATGGCGCTGTTGTCGTAGCGCAAGCTGTCGCCGTTGAGGGCGTTCTTGGCGGCGAGTTTGGCGCCATAGGCGGCCATGTAGACGAACTGGTCGCGGCCGGTGACGTCGCCGGCGGCATAAACGCCGACTTTGGTCGTGCGCATACGGTCATCGACCACGATGCCGCCCTTCTGCGAGACGGCGATGCCGTGTTCGGCAAGCCCGAGGCCTTCGATGTTGGGGGTGCGCCTGGTGGCGACCAGCACCTCATCAGCGTCTATCGCCATATCCTCGCCGTCGCGCGTGACGGTCAGAGAAATACCCCTCTCCGTTTTGCGGATCGCGCGATACGCAATACCCGGGACCACGGTGATCCCTTCCTCCGCGAGATACCCGGTCAGGGCCGCGCCGATTTCCGGCTCGGCCTCGGGCAGCAGACAAGAGCGGCAGACCAGCGTCACTTTCACACTGACGCGGGCGAACATCTGCGCGAGCTCCGTACCGATATAGCCGCCACCCACGACGAGCAGCGAGCGCGGCAGCTCCTCGAGATCGAGCGCGGTCGTGCTGGTCAGATAGGGCACGGCCTCGATGCCGGGAATGGCGGGCACTGCCGGCCGTGCGCCGGTCGCCATGATGATCCTGCCAGCGGCAATGCGCGTGCCGTCCATCTCGACGCCGCCGTCGATGAGGCGTGCTGGTCCTTCATGGTAGGCGATGCCGTTGTAAGCCGGCAGCAGGTCGACATACTTGGCCTGGCGCAGCTCGGAAGCGAAAGCGTACTTCTGACGGACGGTTCCGCGCCAGTCGCTCAGTTCGGCCTCCGCCGTGATCCCGGCGAAACGGGCTGCGGCCCGGGCGTTTCGATGGCACACAGCCGATATTGACGCAGGTGCCGCCGATGGTGCCGCTGCCGACGAGAGCTGCTTGTGCGCCCTGATCGGCGGCCGTGATGGCCGCCGAGAAGCCGGCCGAGCCGGCGCCGATGACGACGAGGTCGTGGGTGTCGCCGTTGCGACCGTTGGCGCGGAAGGGTCGGTTCGCGATTGCCGGGCTCCTCGATTCCGGATCGGCGGACTTTCGTGGCGCCGCATCGAGTCCGGCAAGGCTCGGCCCGAACAGGGCTCGACCAGCTTCTAGCCTGGATTTCCACGCACCGAGATTCCCCTAACGGAGCGGCTCTATCAAGCGAGTCGCGAGAATCGATTTAGCGGTAGAGTTGTTATCTCAAATGGTGTTCTGATAGGCGATTTTGTCGAAGTCACCAGCTGACCTCGCCGCCGACCGCGTTTTCTCCCGCAAAATCCCTGAGATGGCAGATGCGTCGATGGGAGGCCGATTCATCGCAGTTCAAGCGATTGTCTCCCATAACGGCGCTTGACACCAGGGCTGGTATGTGAGATTAGAAAATGTGCCTATCGGAGCACCAAAAGACCTAACGGAATGCCGCCGCTTCTTCGCCGCGCCGGCGTCGGCGCGCCAGCGCCAGTACGAGGCCCTGCGCGCCTATTTCCTCCAAGCCCGTCCCTCCGCCGAGGTCGCCCGCCAGTTCGGCTACTCGCCCGGCGCCTTCCGCATCCTCTGCCACGACTTTCGCCACGGCCGGCTGCCCGAGTTCTTCGCCGTGTCGCGTCGCGGGCCGCGCACGCGACCCCAGAAGGATCGGGCACAGGAGCAGATCATCGCCCTCAGAAAGCGCAACTATTCGATCTACGACATCAGCGCCGCGCTCAAGGAAGCCGGAACGCCGCTCAGCCCCACCGCGGTGCGCGAGGTACTGCGGGGCGAAGGCTTCGCGCCGCTGCCGCGCCGGCTCGACGAGGAGCGCCCCGCGGGGATCGGCCCCAGCACCGAGGCGGTTGCCGATGTGCGCCGCTTCTCGCTCAGCCCGCGCGAGTTCACCACCCGGCTCGGCGGGCTGTTCCTGTTCGTCGCCGATCTCGTCCGCCTCGATGCCGAGGGCCTGGCCCGGCAGGCCAGGCTGCCGGGCTCGCGCATGATCTCGGCTGGCCATGCCTTGCGCGCGGCGCTCGCCCTCAAGCTGTGGTCGATCGAGCGCAAGAGCCATGTCATGGCGCTGGTCGCCGACCCCGGCCTGGCGCTGTTCTGCGGCCTCAACGCCATGCCGAAGAAGAGCTTCCTCTCGGAGTATTCCTCGCGCGTCACCCCCGATAAAGTCGCCCGCCTGCTCGGCGGCTGGCACGCCCGCATCGCCGGCGACGCGCTCATCCCGGGCCAGTCCTTCAATCTCGACTTCCACACCGTGCCCTACTTCGGCGAGCATCCTGTCGTGCAATCGCACTATCTCGCCAAGCGCAGCCGCCGCCAGCCCAGCATCCTCACCTTCCTCGCCCAGGATGCCGACACGCAGGTCTTCTGCTACTCCAACGCAAATATCCGCAAGGGGGAGGAGGCCGACGAGGTGTTCCGCTTCGTCGACTTCTGGAGCCGCAACCACGGCCGCCCGCCGCAGCATCTCGTCTTCGATTCGAAGCTCACCACCCATGAAGGGCTCGGCCGCCTCGATCAGGCCGGCATCACCTTCATGACGCTGCGGCGCCGTTCAGCCGGCCTCCTCGCCGAGGTCCAAGCGCTGCCCCAATCCGCTTGGCGCACCATCTCTCTCGACCTGCCGCAGCGCAAATATCAAACCCCACGTGTCTTCGAGCAGAAAGTCCGTCTGCACCGGCGCACCTTCCGCCAGCTCTTCATCACCGATCTCGGCCACGACCAGCCCACCATCCTGCTCAGCAACGACAACCACGCCACCGCCCGACAGCTGGTCGCTCGTTACGCCAGGCGCATGCTCATCGAAAACGCCCTCTCCGACGCGGTGCGCTTCTTCCACATCGACGCGCTCTCCTCGGCCGTCGGCCTCAAGGTCGACTTCGACATGGCACTCCTCGTCCTGGCCAGCGGCTTCTATCGATTGATGGCCCGACGCATGCGCGGATACGACGACGCACAGGCCCGGCAGATCTTCCGCGACCTCATCGACATGTCCGCCGAGGTCGCCGTTACCCCCGCCGAAATCCGCCTCCGCTTCCACCGCCGCGCCCACCTCCCCATCGTTCTCGCCTCCGGTCTCGTCAACAAACCGGTTGCCGTACCCTGGTGGGCCGGCCGATCATTGCGACTGCTCGAATGACCCCGCGACAGCCGTCCGCGTTAGGCAAATCTCGGTGCGTGGAAATCCAGGCTAGTCCTTCCTCGATCGACAGCCGGAAGCCCGGCTCGTCGGCGGAACGTTCCAGGCGCCAGGCGGAGAGATGGTCGTCCGAGCAGAAAAAGGCGGTCGTTGCGCACAGCGAGTTCGCAGGATATATGATCGAGATCATGAAAGAGAGGCTTCCGCTTCTGAAGACGGCGCTCGCAAAGCGCAAGGCGAAAGCCGTCCCGTCCAACGAGCATCTTGACCAAACCGCGAAGGCCGCGTAGCATTCACGCCAGCTCCGTAACGGTCCCCATCATCGATGCAATTGACAAACTCGCTTACCCGCTATGGGGCAATCTCGCGTGCGCTGCACTGGCTGACGGTGATTTGCGTGAGCAACGCCTGGTCGCTCGGCCAGCTGATCGACGGTTTCCCCACAGGGCTGCCGCGCGCTTTCGCGCTTCCGGCACATATGATGCTTGGCGAATTGGTGATTACCCTCCTCATTGTGCGGCTCGGCTGGCGCGCCGTCAATCCGCCGCCTCCGCCGGAGCCGACGCGCTTCGGGGCGTTCTTGAACTTTGCCTCCGGCCTCACGCACTATGCGCTTTATGGGTTGCTCGTAGTCGTCCCGGTGGTCGGCATGGTCGTGCAGCTGAAGGAAGGCAGAGCATTGCCGATTTTCGGCATCTGTGATCTTGCATCGCCTTGGCCGCGCGACCACGAAGCCGCCGAGCGCATTCTCTACGCGCATGAAGTCCTTGCCAACGGCCTTCTCATCCTCGCTGGACTGCATGCCGGCGCCGCGCTGATTCACCATTATGTGTTCCACGACCGCACGCTGGTGCGCATGCTGCCGGGCGCGACATGATCAGCCGCCGATCCTTCGCTGCGCAGGCGCCACTTATAGCTTTGCCCGAGGTTACATGCAGTCCGGCCAACCCTTGGCTCTTCGGTTATCATCTGTTTTAGTTCGTTCTCCGGCGAAGAGGGCTAATGGAGCCGGTGGGGCCTTTAAGGGAGCGGCAAGAGCACTCAATGCGCGGTTTCCTGCTAGGCGTCGTCGCGGTGCTGACGATCGTACCGATCGTCGTAGGGATCTGGCTCGGCCTTATGTCGGTCACCACCGAGCGGCAAGTCCAGAATCTCAAAGCGCCGTTTCCCGTGAACGAAGACACTCTGCTGGAGGGGATGCGTCTCTATGTCGGCAATTGCAGCCTCTGTCACGGTCTCGCCGACGGCCAGCCGTCGCCCATGGCTCAAGGTTTCTACTCTAAGGCGCCGCAGGTCGCTGCTGACGAGATGGAACAGTATCCAGAGGGCATGCTATACTGGTGGGCTGAGCACGGCATCCGCTTCTCACCAATGCCCGCCTTCCAGAACACCATTCCCTCCCAGGTCGTTTGGAAGACCGTCATGTTCATCAAGAGCGTGCATCACCTGCCACCGGCGGTTGACGCGGCTTGGAAAGCAATCCCAAGGAGCGTCGTGACGTGGTAGCTTCGATCGCGATTTCGCGCAGAGAGATGATTGCTGCAAGCGCGGCAGCCGCCGCCGTTGTCGCAGCAGGATGCAGCGGTGCCGTGAGCCGTACGGCAATTGCCCGACTGGCGGACCTTACCCCCTGGCGTCCGCTGTTTTTTTCCTTTCCCGGCGACTTTCCGGCCATACTGCTCGACGTAGGGCGTTCCATCGGCGGGGTAGGGCCGAACCGGTCGATCGTCGCGTACAGCGCGGTCTGCACGCACATGGGCTGTAGCGTCCAGCTCGATGCTTCATTGAAGATTGAAGGTCATTCAACCCCGAATTTGGTGTGCCCGTGCCACAAGAGCGCGTTCGATCCAGCCTCACTCGGCGCGGCCATCGCTGGTCCGGCCACCTACGGTCTTCCGATCGTGGAGCTCGAAGT
>JAJXYV010000198.1 GCA_021780435.1 Pseudomonadota bacterium | reverse complement strand
GATAATCGTCGGCGGTCAGGAAGCGGATCGCCTTCAGCGAGTCGATTGAAGGCGCAGCCTGGCGGTTGTGCGGATCGAACAGGCTCGGCAGAAAAGGCCGCGATGGCGCCGTCTCGGCCCGCGCAATACAACCAGCAAGTTGAAAAGCTGAAAAAAAACAAATAACTAGCCAAAACCGCTTGGCCGCAGCCGCAGATTGGCGGATAAAGAATTTGCGCCTCGTCACGTCCTGTCCCGATCCGCTCATGAGCCCTGGCTCTTTATATCGCAGCGCCCGGCGTTTTGAAGCGGTCGCCGGCTCGAACGCTCCTCCCGAGATCGCCTTTCTCGCGCAGGAAGGCGTCGCGGCGCGGACGCTGGCCGATGCGGCGCGGCGCGCCCGCGACCAGGGCGTCGGCGCCGACGAAATCCTCATCGCCGAAGGCCTGATCGACGAGCGCTTCTATTATCGCGCCCTCGCCCGCCGCCTCAACTGCGCCTATGTCGAGCGGGCGGCGGCGCTTGCTCCCGGTTTCGACTATCGCGCGGCAATGCGGACGAGCGTCGCCCGCGCCGACCCGCGCCGCGAAAGTTTTGACTGGCTGATGGCCCCGCGCGGCCTGGAAATCCACAAGCTGCTCGCGCTCGGCTCAGGCGGAGGTCGCGACATTCTGGGCCGGCGCGTCGCCATTTGCGCGCCCGGAATCTTTTCCGCGCTGGTGCGGGCCGCGGCCCGCCACCCCCTTGCGAATGACGCCAGTTTCGCGCTTTCGCGCGCCGACGCCCGACTCAGCGCCAACGCCCCGCAATTGCGCTGGAGCAATCGCGTCAGCGTGGCCTTCAGCCTTCTGGTCCTGATCGGGCTCCTGGCGTTGTCGTCCCGCCTGCTCGCGGTGGTTTCCCTCAACCTGTCGGCCTTGTTTTTCGGCGGGATTTTCGTCCGCCTGTGCGCCGTCGCCGCCAGCGGCCGAACGCCGTCGCCGCCGCCGCCGCTCACCGACCGCGCCCTGCCGACCTATACGATCATCGCGCCGATGCATCGCGAGGCGAATATCGCCGCGCAATTCCTGCGCGCCCTCCGCGCGATCGATTATCCCGTCGCCAAGCTCGACGTGAAGATCGTGCTGGAGCCCGACGATCAGGCCACGGCCGACGCCCTGCGCGCCGCCGGCCTGCCGCCTTACGCCGAGATCGTCCTCGCTCCGCGCGGCGCGCCGCGCACCAAGCCGCGCGCCCTCAATGTCGCGCTGCCGCTGGCGCGCGGAACGCTTTTGACGATCTTCGACGCCGAGGACCGGCCCGAGCCGGGGCAATTGCGGACGGCGGCCGCCGCCTTCGCCGCGGCCGGGCCGCGCGTCGCCTGTTTTCAGGCGCGACTCGCCATCGACAACGGCCATGAGGGCTGGCTCGCCTATTTCTTCGCTCTGGGCTATGCGGCTTTGTTCGACGTCATCAATCCCGGCCTCGCCGCGCTCGGCCTGCCGCTGCCGCTCGGCGGCACCTCGAACCATTTCCGCACCGACCTCCTGCGCCGCGTCGCCGGCTGGGACGCATGGAACGTCACCGAGGACGCCGATCTCGGCCTGCGTTTCGCCCGGTTCGGCTATTCGGTCGGGATGATCGGGTCGACAACTTTCGAGGATGCGCCGACCGACCTGCGCGGCTGGCTCGGCCAACGATCGCGTTGGATGAAAGGCTGGATGCAGACCTTTTCGGTTTTTCTGCGCACGCCACGCAGTCAGTTCCGCAAGATCGGCGCGATCCAGGGCCTTTCCGCGCTCAGCGTCATGACGAGCCTGCTCGCCGGCCCCTTGTTCGGGCCCTTTTATGGCGCGCGTCTCGTCCATGACGCGATCCAAGGCGACCTGCTCGCGCCGCAGAGGTTCGACGCGCTGGCCCTGGCGAGCCTCAGCCTGTCGATCGCCTTGTTCGGGACCGCCGCCCTCGTCCTGCCAATCGCCCTCGGCATGAAAAGGCGGGGCCTGAAAGCCTCGCCGCTCCTCCTGCTCGCGCCGCTCTATCTCCTGCTGATGAGCGCCGCCGCCTGGCGGGCGCTCTGGGAATGGACGCGCAGGCCCTTCGTCTGGACCAAGACGGAGCATCGGCCCCGCCCGGCTCAGGCGGCGCCGGTCGGCCTGAGGAATTTTCCCGCCAAGGCGTCGGCGATCAAGGCGCGGGCGTTGTCCACGCCGTAGAGCGCGATGAAGGAGCCGAAGCGGGGGCCGCGCTCTTCGCCGAGCAGGACCTGATAGAGCATTGAAAACCAGTCGTTCGACACGCCCGGCTTTTCCGGGGTCGCGCCCTTGGCGGCGAAATTCTGGTAGCGCGGAATGGGGCGCGCAACGTCGTAGAGCAAGGTCTGGACGTCTTCGGCGCTCGGATCCTGCGGCAGACCGGCCAAAGCCGCTGAGAGCTTCTCCAAAGCGTCGCGCTCAACCTCGTCGGCGGCGCGATAGACCTTCTTCGGCCGGACGAAATCGCGGAAATAGATCACGGCGTAACGGATCATGCGATCGAGGCGCGGAAACTTTTCGGGGCTCGCGCCCGGCGCATAGCGGCGCAAAAAGCCCCAAAGCACCTCGGGGTCCTCGCTATTGGCGACCGCCGCCAGGTTCAGCAGCATGGCAAAGGATATCGCAGTCCCTTTGGCCTCGCCCTCATGGGCGATGAACTCCGGCGCCGGCGGCTCGCCGGCATGGATGTGCCAGGCGGGATTGCCGAGCCGGAGCTTCCAGTCCTGGCGCGGAAAAGCGTCGAGGAAGGCAAGGTACTCGTCCACAGCCTTCGGAATGACATCGAAATAGAGCTTCTTCGCCTCGCGCGGCTTCCAATACATGAAGAAGGCGAGCGATTCCGGCGTCGCATAGCGCAGCCATTCGTCGATGGTGAGGCCATTGCCCTTCGACTTGGAAATCTTCTGGCCGTTCTCGTCGAGGAACAATTCGTAATTGAACCCCTCGGGCGGCGCGCCGTCCAGCGCCCGGGCGATCTCGCCCGACAGCTTGACCGAGTCGATCAGGTCCTTGCCGGCCATTTCGTAATCGACGCCAAGCGCGCACCAGCGCATCGCCCAGTCTGGCTTCCATTGCAGCTTGCAATGGCCGCCGGTCACCGGCGTCTCGAAACGCTCGCCGGTGTCGGGATCGCGCCAGGCGATGAGCCCGCGCGCGGCGTCGATCTCGTCGATCGCCACCTGCATCACGATGCCGGTGCGCGGGTGGATCGGCAGGAAGGGCGCATAGGAGGCCGCCCGTTCGGCGCGCAGCGAGGGCAGCATGATCGCCTGGATCGCGTCATAGCGCGCGAGCATCTTGAGGAGCGTCGCGTCGAACCGGCCCGACTGGTAATATTGCGTCGACGAAGCGAATTCGTATTCGAAGCCGAACGTGTCGAGGAAAGACCGCAGCCGGGCGTTATTGTGCTCGCCGAAGCTCGGATATTCGCCGAAGGGGTCGGGCACCTGGGTCAGCGGCTTGCCAAGATGGGCGGCGACCAGATCCTTGTTGGGAATATTTTCGGGAACCTTGCGCAGCCCGTCGAGATCGTCGGAAAAGGCCAGGAGCCGCGTCGCGATCCGGCCCTCGGTGAGGGTCTCGAAGGCGTGGCGAACCATGGTCGTGCGCGCGACCTCGCCAAAGGTTCCGATATGCGGCAGGCCTGAGGGGCCGTAGCCCGTCTCGAACAGGACTTGTTTCTGACCGGTGCGCTCCACCCTGGCGACGAGTTTCTTCGCCTCCTCGAACGGCCAGGCGTTCGAGTTGCGGGCGAATTCGGCGAGTTGGGACGCTGTCTCGGTCATTTCTTCTCGGAAAGGCGCAGGCTGGGTCATTTTACGCCCCAACCGTCATTGCGAGCGCAGCGAAGCAATCCACCACGCGACACGCCGCGCCATAGCGATGGATTGCTTCGCTGCGCTCGCAATGACGCGCTGCGGCAGCATGGGTTCTTTCTATCTTCTGCAGACCGCTGGCGAAAGGGCAAAAAAAATGCTGTAAATCGGCCAGTTCGGGGGGAGCAATTGACGCTGATCTATAAAATCGTCGCGGCGCAGGCCTGGCGTGACGCGCTGGCGCGCGGCGTCTTTTCGGGCGCGGCCGTCGATCTCGCAGACGGATTCATCCATTTTTCGACCGCCGCCCAGGTTGAGGCCACGGCGGCGAAACATTTCGCCGGCCAGGACGACCTCCTGCTTGTCGCGGTCGAGGAAAAGGATCTCGGCGGCAAGCTGGTTTACGAAGCCTCGCGCGGCGGCGCCCTTTTCCCCCATCTTTACGCGCCTTTGCCGACGAGGCTGGCGAAATCCGCTTCTCCCCTCAAGCGTCGCGCCGACGGCGCGCACGATTTTTCCGGACTGCTGGAATGATGGGTTTCTTCGATTCTTTCGCTCTGCCGCTTCTCCACGCCATCGACGCCGAGCGCGCCCACAATCTGACGATTCTCGGACTGGAGCGCCTGCCGCTGCCGCCAGCGCCAGCCGAGGACGAGTCGCTGGGCCAGAATATTTTCGGACTCGACTTCCCCAATCCGATCGGCATGGCGGCTGGCTTCGACAAGGACGCCCGCGTTCCCGACGCGCTGCTCCATCTCGGCTTCGGCTTCACCGAGGTCGGCACACTGACGCCGCGCCCCCAGCCCGGCAATGCGAAACCTCGCCTGTTCCGCCTCCATCGGGATCGAGGCGTCGTCAATCGGTTCGGCTTCAACAATGGCGGACACGCCGTCGCGCACGAGCGCCTCGCCGCGCGCAGCGCGAATGGCGGCGTCGTCGGCGTGAATATCGGCGCCAACAAGGATTCTGCCGACCGCGCCGCCGATTATGTCGCCGGAATAGAGGCCTTCGCCGATGTCGCCTCTTTTTTCACCGTCAATATTTCCTCGCCGAACACGCCGGGCCTGCGCGACCTGCAACAGGCGTCGGCGCTCGACGACCTGCTGGCCCGCGTGATCGAGGCCCGCGACGCCATGGCCGAAACCGAACCGCGCCGGCCAGTCCTGCTGAAGATCGCGCCCGATGTGACGCTCGCGGATCTCGACGACATCGTCCGCGTCGCCCGCACGCGCGGCGTCGACGGCATGATCGTCTCCAACACCACCATTTCCCGGCCCGAGTCCCTGCGCGACGAGGCGCGCAGGGAGACCGGCGGCCTCTCCGGCGCGCCGCTGTTCGCTCTGTCCACGCGCATGCTGGCGCAGACCTTTGTCCGGGTTGATGGCCAGTTCCCGCTGATCGGGGTCGGCGGCGTCGATTCGCCGGAGGCCGCCTGGGCCAAGATCGAGGCCGGCGCGAGCCTCGTCCAGCTCTATTCCGCGCTGGTCTATGAAGGTCTTGGCCTCATCGATCGAATCAAACGCGGATTGGTCGCGCATTTGCGGGCGCGCAAGTTGAGCGGAATCGGCGAGGCGGTCGGCGCCGGTCTGGACGACTGGCTTTAGGCCCGCCCAAACGAAAAGCGCGGCGAAAGGGTCGCCGCGCTTTCTCGCTTGACAGGTCCGGATGGGTTCAGTTGGCCGCGAGGCGGTTGAGAACCGTGGCGTTCATGGCCTGGCCGCCGTTCACGCATTCGAACTGAACGGCCTTGCCTTCCGCGGTGTCGAGACGCGCGGGCTTGTCCGCGTCGACCGTCATCTGGACGCGCATGGTCGTGGCCGCGGACGGGACGCGGTCTTCGCTATAGCCGTCCGCGATGATCACGGTCAGCTTGCAGCGGCCCTCGCCCTCGGCGAAATAGCCGCCAAGCTGCTTGGAGCCGACGTCGAGCATGATGCCGTGATAGGGCTTCACGCCGCGAACCGCCAAATCTTCGGCAGAGGCTACGCTGGCCGAAGCGAGCAGGGCGCCGGCGGCAAGAGCAAGCAGGGAAAAACGGCGGGCGTTCTTCATGTTTCGGTCCCTTCGGAATACGATGTGAATCTGTCGGCCGATCGGCGCAGAAGTGCGCGAGACGCCGACGCCGCAGTGCGGCATTACGACTAAAGTTAAATATATTGCGACGCCGTAATATTTTGCACCGCAAAATGCGCATGGCTGTATCCGCTATTCCGCATGACTTGGCCACGGCCGCATCCCGGATGAGAGCCCTTCCGATCGCAAGCCCTCCCTGTTAGGATTTCCGCCATGCAGGACCCTCGCCTCCACGCGCCGGCCGTCGCCCGCAATCGCGATCCCATTCTCGCCGTATTGCGCGGCATTTTGCCCGCGAAAGGACTCGTGCTCGAAATCGCCAGCGGCTCCGGCGAACATGCCGCGCATTTCGCGGCCGCTTTCTCTGGCCTGACCTTTCAGCCCTCGGACCCCAATCCCGGGGCCCGCGCCAGCATCGACGCCTGGACCGCCGTGACCGGCCTGCCGAATATCCGGCCCGCGGTCGCACTGGACGCCAGCCGCCAACCCTGGCCCCTGTCCTGGGCGGACGCGATTCTCTGCATCAACATGGTCCATATTTCGCCTTTCGCGGCGACCGAGGGCCTGTTCCGCCAAGCCTACGATCTCCTCCAGCCCGGCGCCCCGCTTTATCTTTACGGCCCCTTCCTGCGCGAGGACGTCGAGACCGCGCCAAGCAATCTCGCCTTCGACGCGCAGTTGCGCGCGCAAGATCAGGAATGGGGACTGCGCGACCTTGCGGACGTCGCCGCCCTGGCCCGCGAGAACGAATTTTCGGCGCCGCACATCGTCGAAATGCCGGCCAACAACCTCAGCGTGATCTTCCGCCGACTCTGACCCCCGGCATGTTTCTCGTTGGGAACGGGCATTCGATCCCCGCCTCCACGCGCCCAGGGACATGACCGAAGGCTTGTTCCACCAAGCCTTCGATCTCTTCCAGCCCGGGGCGGCGCTTTATCTCTGCGGCCCGTTTCCACGCGGCGAGATTGACGCCGCGCCTGCGCGGCTTGGACGCATCCTTGCGCGCCCAAAAACCGCGATGGGGACTGCGCTCAGGCCGTCGCCTGCCGCGCGAGCGCGGCAAAACGGGCGCGCACGACGTTGTCGATGAAAATGCGCGCGCTTTCCGCCCAGCTGTAGCGCGCGGCATGGGCGCGGCAGTCGTCGCGGGATAAGGCGAGCGCGGCGAGACAGGCGGCGCGCAAATCCTCGCTGAGAACACCCACGCGCGGATCGGTGATGACGTCGATGGGCCCCGGCACGGGAAAGGCGGCGACGGGCGCGCCGCAGGCGAGAGCCTCGATCATGACATTGCCGAAAGTGTCGGTGCGGCTCGGGAAGACGAAGACGTCCGCCGCCGAATAATAAGGCGCGAGCTCTTGCCGCGCCTTCACGCCGACGAAACGCGTCTCGGGAAAACGCGCCTGCAACAGCGCGCGCGAGGGACCGTCGCCGACGACGATTTTCGAACCCGGCAGGTCAAGCTCCAGAAAGGCCTCGATGTTCTTTTCCGGCGCCACGCGGCCGCAATTGAGGAAGAAGGGCCGCGGCAGGCCCTCGAGTTCCGGCGGCGGGACGTCGACAGGGCGGAAGAGATCCTGATCGACGCCGCGCGGCCAAAGCATTGGCGGCTGGAAGCCGCGCGCGGTCAGATCGTCGGCGAGCGTCCGCGTCGCGACCATCAGCCCCGCGCTGCCAGCATGGAACTTCTTGAGCGCCGCATAGGACCAGGCGGCGGGAATGGGCCAGCGCGCCTCGACATATTCGGGAAAGCGGGTGTGATAGGAGGTGGTGAACAATTCGCCGTTGCGCGGGCACCAATAGCTGGCGGCGACGCCGAGCGGGCCCTCGGTGGCGATATGAACATGGTCGGGCCGATGGGCGCGGATCAATTCGCCGACCGCCTTGGCGGTCGTAAGCGCCAGCCGGATTTCCGGATAGGACGGCGCGGCGATGGTTGGAAACTGGTCGGGACCGATGACCACGAATTCATGGCCGAGCTTCTCGCCGGCCGCGATCAGATTGGACAGGGTGACGACGACGCCGTTGACCTGAGGGCGCCAGGCGTCCGTGACGATGCAGATTTTCATGCGGCTCGGTCCTCAGGCGGCGTTCCCGCGCCTTTCCGCGCGCGAGCGGCGAAAACCTTGGAGTACGCCGCCCTCAAGCGGAGCGCGGGAGATCGGCGCGGGGAAACGGCAGGCTCGCCATGGCTCATGGCCCTCCCGTAGCAGCCCGATGTGACCGAAATATAAAGCGCCCGCGCCACGTTGGCGCGACTGTCAAGGCAAGGCGAAAATCTCAATCCTTGCCGCGCATCGTGAGCAGGCGCAGCGCCAGCCAGACCGGGATGACGATGGCCGCGCCCGCCGCGACATATTCGGCGATGGAGCGAATCGCGTCGAATCCCATGTCCCAGAAGCGCCGGACCATATTCTGGATGGCCGTCAGCACGTCGATCGGCCTGATGTCGAGCCAGACGAGAAAGAAGCCGACGATCAGCGACAGGAACACCAGCCGCACGGCCACCGCCGACGGCGAACCGCCAAGGAAGCGCTCGAGTTCGCTCGGCGGCGGGCGATTCGCGGCGGCGCGGTCGGCCGGGCGCGGCTCGAAGGGATGGCGCGCCGGGCTGTCGGGGTCGGTCATGGTCTTGTCCTCGTTCGCGGCGGACGGAGCCCGCCGCCGACGGGCTTGCCGCCGGCACTCAAGATAGGCTGAGCGGGCGCCGGCGCCAGAGGATGGGCAAAATTAATGGCCGGGCTTCAGTCGCCGAGCGCTCCGGCCGAAAGATCGTTCATCGCCTCGATGCGCGCCGCCGCGATCACCGCCTGGGTTCGGCTTTCGACGCCGAGCTTCTGCAGGATGGCGGACACATGGGCCTTGACCGTCGCCTCGGACACCGAAAGCTCATAGGCGATCTGCTTGTTGAGCAGGCCCTCGGAGAGCATCATCAGGACGCGCACCTGCTGCGGCGTCAGCGACGCCAGGCGGCGCACGCTCTCCGCCGTGTCGCGATCGACGGGGCCGTTGAGATCGACGTCCGCCGGCGCCCAGATGTCGCCGGCGAGCACCGCGCGGATGGCCGCCTGCATCGTGTCCATGTCGGTGCTCTTGGGGATGAAGCCCGAAGCGCCGAAATCGATGCACAGCCGGATGACATTGCGCTCCTCGCGGCCGGAAACGACCACCACGGGCGCGCCGGGATATTGCGCGCGCAGCATCATGAGGCCGGAATAGCCCTTGACGCCGGGCATGGCGAGATCGAGAAGCACCAGATCGACGTCGGGATCGGCCTCGAGCGCCTTGGTCACATCTTCCAGAGAGCCACATTCCACTATGTCGGCGCCGGCGACGGCGTTGGCCACTGCCTGCCGCAAGGCCCCGCGAACCAGCGGGTGATCGTCGGCGATCAGGATTCGCGTCGTTTGATGCTCCACTCTCTTCACCTCGGCACAAAATATATTCGCCAACCCACGCCGTACGCGCCAGCTGCCTGAAAACTTGTCAAGTCTACTTCTTTCTTCCGCATACTCAAGTCGAATGGACAAAGCAACTTGCCGCCGAGGCTCCGGCCTCGCCCAGACCGCGCGCGATTGCTTCCTTGGCGCAACAATTCCCCTCGCGGCGTCAATCAGCGCGGCGCAGGCCCCGGCGCAATTCCGCCTCCCGCGCCGCCAAATAATCGCGCGTGATCGGCAGGGTTCTTGCGCTTTTGGTCAGTTGGAGCTGGAAGACGACACAGCCCTGCTCGCGGAAAGCGCATTGCGCCGCCGCCAGGTAATATTCCCAGATCCGGCAGAATTTCTCGCCGAAGATCGCTCTCGCTTCGTCGCGCCGGGCCGCGAAGCGCATCCGCCAATGGTCGAGCGTCAGGACGTAGTGTTCGCGCAGGATTTCCAGATCGGCCACCAGCAGTCCCGACCGCGCGATCGCAGGAACGATTTCGGAAAGCGACGGAACATAGCCGTCCGGAAAGATATATTTTCGAATCCAGGGGCTCGTCGGCGCGGGCGGGCCGCAATGACCGATCGTGTGGATCAGAGCCACGCCGTCGTCCGCCAGCAGGTCTGCGACCGTTCGGAAAAAGACGCCGTAATTCCTCGGCCCGACATGCTCGAACATGCCGACGGAAACGATGCCATGGAAACGCCCGCGAATTTCACGGTAATCCTTCAAGGCGATCTCGACCTGGCCGGAGAGACCGGACGCCTCTGCCCTTCGCCGGGCGACGTCGAGTTGTTCGCGCGACAGGGTGGCCCCCAGAACCTGAGCGCTGCAGCGGCCGGCGAGATAGAGCGCCAGACCTCCCCACCCGCAGCCGAGGTCCAGGACCTTCATCCCCGGCGACAGGTTCAGCTTGGCCGCGATATGGCGCTTCTTCGCCATTTGCGCGTCATCCAGACTGGCGTCGGGCGTTTCGAAATAGGCGCAGGAATATTGAAGGTCGTCATCCAGAAAGAGGCGATAAAGCCGCGGGTCCAGATCATAATGGTGAGCGGCGTTGGCCCGGGCGCGCGCCGAGGCGATGGGCGCGCGCCGCTGGCGCAGCCGACGCAGCGCCATCCGCGCCGCATAGACGCGCGAGCCTCCCGAGGCGACGACATTCCGCGCGCCGAGCGCAAGGATGTCGCCGAGGTCGCCGCGAGTCAGCTCCAGGCGGCCGTCGGCGTAAAGCTCGCCCAGAGCGAGTTCCGGATCGCGCAGCAGTTCGCGTTCCGCCGGGGCGTCCGCGAGGCGCACGCCGCAAAAGGGCGCACGCCCATCGCCGACGACGATCGGCTTGTCGCGGAAGGGCGCGACCTCCAAAGTCCCCTTGCGCACGAACCAGCGCAAAAACTGGCGGAACAGGACCATCGTTCAACACGCCTTCCGTCGCGACATCGGCGATCTGACGCTTCCCGCCCCCACATATGGGGAGGCGCGCGGCGGCGCGCGAGAGGCGCGCGGCCCGGGCGCGTCGCCGCCCTGCGGGCCACGGCGACCCCCTTGGCTTGCCAAGCTTGCCATTGCCCGAAAAACGAGCCAAAAGTGATCTAGCGCAATGAAGCGGGCGCCCGTGTCGTGTTTGGTGAACAAATTCCAGGCGGGACCGGCCTGCGCGACATGCGACAATGAGACGCTCGCAGAAGCGCGCAAAAGCCTGTATAGCAGGCGGTCACGAGGGGAAACGGTGCGTCCGCGATAAAAATTCAATGCGGCGCGAGTGGGCCAGAGGACGAGAAATATGCAGTATCGGCAGATTTTCGAAGACGCAATCGGCAAGCTCAGGACCGAACAACGCTACCGCGTCTTCGCCGATATCGAACGCGACGCCGAGCGTTTCCCCCACGCGATCTGGCGCGACGACAAGGGCGCCGAACACGACATCACGATCTGGTGCTCCAACGACTATCTTGGCATGGGCGTCAACAGTGAAGTGATCGGGGCGATGAAATCGGCCGCGACCCGCCACGGCGCCGGCGCCGGCGGCACCCGCAACATCTCCGGCACCAGCCATCCCCTCGTGAAGCTCGAGGCCGAGCTCGCCGACCTCCACGGCAAGGAATCCGCGCTGGTCTTCACCTCGGGCTGGATTTCGAATCTCGCGGCCATCTCGACGATCGCCGACCTGCTGCCGAACTGCCTGATTCTCTCCGACGCCCTGAACCACAATTCGATGATCGAGGGCGTCCGCCGCTCCAAGGCCGAGCGCCAGATCTGGCGGCACAATGACGTCGCCCACCTCGAAGAGCTGCTCGCCGCCCAGCCGCGCGAGCGCGCCAAGCTGATCGTCTTCGAGAGCCTCTATTCCATGGACGGCGACATCGCGCCGATCAAGGAAATCTGCGATCTCGCCGAACAATACAACGCCATGACCTATATCGACGAGGTCCATGCGGTCGCGATGTATGGCGCGCGCGGCGGCGGCGTCGCCGAACGCGAAGGCCAGATGCACCGCCTCGACGTCATCGAGGGCACGCTGGCCAAGGGTTTCGGGGTCATCGGCGGCTATATCGCCGCCAGCGCCGCGATCTGCGACGCGGTGCGCTCCTTCGCGCCGGCCTTCATCTTCAGCACGGCCCTGCCGCCGGCCGTCTGCGCTGCGGCTGCGCAATCGGTGCGCCTCGCGAAGACCCGCCCCGATTTGCGCATGGCCCATCAGCGCCAGGCCTGGCTCACCAAGCACGCCCTGATGAAGGCGGGCCTGCCCGTCCTGCCCAATCCGTCGCATATCGTGCCGGTCATGGTGCGCGACGCGCAGCTGTGCAAGGCCGCTTGCGACATGCTGATGACCCGGCATGGCATCTATATCCAGCCGATCAACTATCCGACCGTGGCGCGCGGCGCCGAACGCCTTCGCATTACCCCGACCCCCTATCACGGCGACGCCCATATCACTCATCTGGTCGAGTCGCTGGTCGATGTCTGGTCGACGCTGCGCATTCCCTTCGTGGAGCCGCAGAATGTCGAGGCGCCCTTCGCCAACGACGCGCCCTGCACTTATCCGGCCATGAAACGCGCGGCTGAATGAGCTGCGCCCATTTACGGCGACCCAGAGCGCAGCCCACAAGGCTGCGCTTATTTTTTGGCCAGAAGCTCTAGAACTGCGCGCGACGGATAGCCATCGGCTTTCGCGGCCCCGGCCTGTTTCTGCAAGGCGTGGATGGCGAGCCGGGTCACCGGCCCAAAACGGCCGTCGATTTTGCCGTCATAGAGCCCCCGCGCCGTCAGGCCGCGCTGGATCGCCTCGCGCTCAGCGAGCGTCAGGGGCTGGCTTTCCTTCGGCCATGGCGCGCGCAGAACCGGGCGGCCGGCGATGCGGTCAGCCAGGACCGAAGCCGCGAAGGCGTACGAATCCGAGAAATTATAGGCCTTGAGCACAAAGAAATTTTCACCCAGCAGAAAGGCGGGGCTCGGCGCGCCGACCGGAAAGAACAGCATAGCCTCGCCGGACGAGGGCAAGCCGCCGCCATCAAGCGACGTGACGCCTGCGTGGGCGAAGCCCGAAAAATCGTCGCGCAAGGCCGCGTAAGCGAAATTTTCGGGAATTCGCGCCTCGATCAGCGGCGCCAACCCCGGCTTCCAGCCAGATTCTTTCAAAAAATTACCGATCGAGGCGAGCGAATCGGGGGCGCTCGTCCAGATGTCGGGCGTCCCGCGCGCCCCAAAGCTGCGGGCGTATTTGAGATAGGCCGAGGGCATGAATTGCGGATCGCCCATCGCGCCCGCCCAGGAGCCGCGCAGTTTTTCGCGCGGAATCCCACGCTGCAGCAAGACGAGCCCGGCCACGAACTCCTGCGCATAGACGGGATTGTCGGGATTCAGAAAAGCCAAGGTCGCGAGCGAGCGGAAAATATCGCGATCGCCGCGCGCCGCGCCGAAATCGCTTTCCATGCCCCAGAGCGCGACGATCATGGCCGCCGGCGCTCCGTAATGCGCTGAAATATCGCGCAAGGGTCCGGCGTATTTTTCCGCCATCGCCCGGCCCTTGGCCGCCCGCGCCGAAGAGGCCGCTTCATCGACATAGGATTTCAGCGGCCGGACGAACTCGCCCTGGGCCGCGCGCTTCCCCGTCAGCGACGGATCGAGGGTCAGACCAGACGCCACCGAATCAAAGAGCGCCCCTGGCACGCCCGCGGCCTGAGCCCGCGGGCGCAGGCCCTCGACAAAGCCGGCGAAATCGCCCGCCGCCCGCGCCGAAACGGAAGCGGCGACGAACGCGGCAAGGCTGAAGAATTCACGACGATTCATGCGGTGCGACCCTCCGCCATTTGGCAGACTCCGCCAAAGCGATACCGGCAAGGCCCAGCGCCATGGCGACGCCATGATAGAAGTGAAAGGGCTCGCCGAGCAAAACAATCGCGAAAAAGGCGCCGAACAAAGGCGTCAGATTGGAAAAGATTCCGGCGCGTCCCGGACCGATCAACTCCACCGCCCGCATGAAGAAGAGCTGGCTAACCAGAGACGGCGCCAAAGCCACGAAAAAGACGAGCGCCCAGCCCTTGGCCGTGGGCCAATAGGCGTGGCCAAGGGCGATTTCGGCCCCGAGAAAGGGCAACGACTCGGCGAAGGCCGCGACCGCCATGCCGGCGAAAAACACCAGCGGCGGCAGCGGCGGCCGCTTGCGCAGCGCGATCGTATAGCCGGCATAGAGCGCGCAGGCCGCGAGCATCATCAGGTCGCCGAGATTGAAGGAAAGCGCGCCGATATGGGTGAGATCGCCGCGGGTGGCGATCAGGCCGACGCCGAGAAAGGACACGGCCATGCCCGCGACCTGGCGCGGAATGACCTTTTCATGGGCGAACAGAGCCGCGGCGGCGAGAACCATCGGCGGAATGGCCCCTTGCAACAAGGTGATGTTCACCGCACTGGTCCAATAGCCCGCGAGATAGAACAGCACGTTGAAGCCGGTATAGCCCGAGAGCGCCATGGCGGCGAGAAAGCGCCAGTGGCGGCGCATTTCCGGAAGGCGCGCGACCAGGGGGGCCCGCACCAACGGCAGAAGCACGGCGCAGACAATGAGCCAGCGCAGCGTGACCATGGTCATGGGCGCGACGGCGCCGACGGCGGCGCGGCTGACGACGCCATTGGCGCCCCACATCGCTGCGGTGAGGACCAGCAACACGACCGCGCGTTCATTGAGGCTTCGCGCGGTCCTGCCGAAAAATGCGCGCAAAACGAAATCTCTCGCTCAGGGATCGGGCGCGGACCTTGGCCAAGAATCCTGTCACGGTCCAGCGAAAGCGCCTTGCAATCGCGGAAAGCCGGATTGGCGTCGAAAAAATTCGCTTTCTTGCGCCGCCTGCCGATGGCCGCAGGTGAGACGCGGTCCCGGCGCCGCGAGGAATCGGCGCGGAGCCCGGAATGGGCGCGGTTTCTGTCGCCTAAGCGGCAGAAGTGAGCGCGGAATGATCGTCGAGCGAGAGGTCGACCATCAGTTCGTGCGCGAGCGCTTCGAGGGACTGGCGAAGGTCTTCGAGATCGAGCCCGTCGGGCAGAGTCAGCCGCGCCCGCGCCTTGAACATGGCTTCGCCAGAGAACGATCCGCTCACGCATTCGCTTTCGAGTTCGGCTATGCTGACGTTCTGCGCGGCGAGGACATGGGAAATGTCCCTGATGATGCCGGGCCGGTCGAGGCCGACGAGTTCGAGCCGCAAGGAGCGCCCGCCGGCCGGCGCCGGCCCGTCGCTTTTCTCGATGATGAAGCGCAGCCCTTGCGTTTCGAGCTCGCGCAGCGAGGCGACCAGGGCATCCGCCTTCTCCGGCGCAATCGCGACCAGAAGCATGCCGGCGAACTGGCCGGCGAGGCTCGCCATGCGCGTGTCGAGCCAATTGCCGCCGCCGGCGGCGATGGTTTCGGAAACCGCGCTCACCAAACCCGGCCGGTCGCGGCCAATGACGGTAAGGACGAGATGAATCTGCATGGTCGCGCTCCTTTGCCGCGCGAGAATAGTCGAAGCGCGTCGCCGCTGATAGCCGCCTCGGGCGCGGGGCGGAAGCCCGCGGCCGAGCCGGCGGGCGTCCTGACGCGACCGCGGCGGCGAGTCAGACTTCCGTCATCACCTTGGCGACGCATTCGCTGACGTAGTCGATGTTCTTCCCGTTCAGCGCCGCAACGCAGATGCGGCCGCTGTCCAGGGCGTAGACCGCATATTTTTCGCGAAGCGCGATGGCCTGCGGCTTGGTCAGGCGTGAATAGGAGAACATGCCGTTCTGGCGCGTGATGTAGGAGAAGTCGCGACCCGGCAGACGCTCGGAAAGCTTGTCAGCCAGGAGCTTGCGCATTTTCTTGATGCGCTCGCGCATGCCGCCCAATTCGTCATCCCACTCTTTCCGCAAGGCGGGATCGGCCAGAACCATGGCCGCGGCGGCGGCGCCGTGGCCCGGAGGCGAGGAATAGGTGACGCGAGCGATGCGCTTGAGCTGGCTGAGCACCCGCGCGCGCTCCTGCGCGCTCGCCGTCAGCACGCAGAGCGCGCCGACCCGCTCGCCATAAAGCGACAGCGACTTGGAAAACGAGAATGAAACGAAGAGCGGGCCGCCGTCGGAGGCGAACAGGCGCACCGAAAAGGCGTCCGCCTCCAGCCCCTCGGCGAAGCCCATATAGGCGGTATCGAGGAAGGGAACCAGGCCGCGCTCGCGCACGATCTTCGCGATTTCCCGCCACTGGTCGTGCGACAGGTCGAGACCGGTCGGGTTGTGGCAGCAGGCGTGCAGCAAGACGACATCGCCCGACGGGATCGAGGAGAGCGTCCTGATCAGACCGGCATAATCCAGCTCGCCGTCCGCGCCGTAATAGGGATAGGTCTCGACCGTAAATCCAGCGGCGGAGAAGAGGGCGCGATGATTTTCCCAGCTCGGATCGCTGATCCACACCTTCGCCTGCTTCGAGACGACGCGGATGAGCTCGGCGCCCAGTTTCAGCGCGCCCGTGCCGCCAAGCGCCTGGATCGTGGCCACTCTCGCCAGATCGGCCTTGTCCGCGAAAACCATCTGCGCGACCGCCGCATCATAGGCCGCGAGGCCGTCGATCGGCACATAGACATGCGGCGCGGCTTTGGCGAGCAGGGCTTCTTCCGCCTTCTTCACGCAAGCCAGCAGGGGCACCTTGCCCGTCTCGTCCTGATAGACGCCGACGCCGAGATTGACCCGGGTCGGCGACTTGTCGGCGACAAAGGCCTCGGTCAGGCCAAGAATCGGGTCGCGGGGAAGCTCCGCGACATCGGCGAAAAGGCTGTTTTGCATGGATGCGCTCGACAAATGTTTGATGCTGCGCGCTTGTTAGCGCATTTTGTGGATGGAAGGCCAGATGGATTTCCGTCCCCGTCCGAAGGGAACAAGCGCGGGCGTCCGAGGGTTACTGAATTGTAATACGGCTCGCAGGGCTCCGCCCTCTTTCGGCCATTGTTTCTGGTCCCTATATGTTCACGTTGGCGGCCGGCTGATGCGGTCGCCTCGGGCGCGCCGCTTACGGGCGTCCGGAATCTGGAGGGTTTGATGGCTGCCGCGCTTCCCATTCTCGCAGGCGAAAACGGCCTGACGCGCTATCTCGAGGAAATCCGTCGTTTCCCGATGCTTCAGCCCGACGAGGAATATGTCCTCGCCAAGCGCTGGAAGGAGCATTCCGATTCCGACGCCGCCCACCGCCTGGTGACCTCGCATCTCCGCCTCGTGGCCAAGATCGCAATGGGTTATCGCGGCTATGGCCTACCGATCGGCGAAGTCATCTCCGAAGGCAATATCGGCCTCATGCAGGCGGTGAAGCGTTTCGAGCCCGACAAGGGTTTCCGCCTCGCCACTTACGCTATGTGGTGGATCCGCGCCTCGATTCAAGAATATATCCTGCGCTCCTGGAGCCTGGTGAAACTCGGCACCACCGCGAACCAGAAAAAGCTGTTTTTCAACCTGCGCAAGGCCAAGAGCCAGATCTCGGCCTTCGAGGAAGGCGACCTCCGGCCGGAGAACGCCGCAGCCATCGCCACCAAGCTCGGCGTCTCGCAGCAGGAGGTGCTCGAAATGAACCGCCGCCTCTCCGGCGACGCGTCGCTGAACGCGCCGCTGCGCGAAGAGGGCGAAGGCGAATGGCAGGACTGGCTGGTTGACGACGCCTCGGACCAAGAGAGCATTCTGGTCGAAAGCGAGGAAACGGCGAATCGTCGCGCCGCGCTTTCCGAGGCTCTGGGCGTGCTCAACGAGCGTGAACGCCGGATCTTCGAGGCCCGCCGCCTCGCCGACGACCCGATGACGCTGGAGGATCTCTCCACGGAGTTCGGCATTTCGCGCGAACGCGTGCGTCAGATTGAGGTGCGGGCCTTTGAAAAGGTCCAACAGGCGGCCAAGGCGCGGGTCGCCCGCATCGAAGCCGTCGCCACCCCCTTGCGCCTCGCCGCGCCGGAAGCCGCACGGGTCTGATTCTGCACGCGACTTTTGGTCTGGCAGCCTTGGATAGCGGCTATTGCTGGGGCGCCGCCGCCGGGCTCTGCCAGTCGTTGAAGACGTCGTTGATGATCTGCGTCCCGATGGCGCCTTTTTCGAACGTCACCTTGGCGATCTTGCCGGAGGCGAGACTCATCGGGATGTCGAACCAGGTCAGGTTGCGGATCATGTCCACGTTCTTGGCTTCGGACGTCGAATAGAGCCCGACGAGAAAGACGTTCGGAGCGATGTCGACCTGCATGCCCTGCAGCGGGGCCCCGCGCGGAGCGTCGTCCCGGCGCATTTCCGGCACATTGATGGCCTTGACGTCGCCGATCACGGAATTGGGCGCGGGGTCGAAGCGGATGGTCAGCGTGTGGCTGGCGGAGAGCGCCGCCTCATAATTCTTTTCGATCGTCATCGAAACCTTGAGACCCGCGTCGGGCACATCGACATCGGCGCGGATAACGCTGGCCAATTGCTGATTGGGTCCGCGGTTGACGGAATCTCGCCGCCAAACGACCGTTCCGACATAAGTCTTGACGCCGCCGGGCTCGGAAGGCGCCTGAAGCAGGACCGCGGCGCGATAGGCGATCGGAACCGTTGGCGCCGTCTGCGGCGTTTGCGAACCTGAAGGGGCCGGCGCCGGCGTGGGAGCGGTGTTCTCACCCACGCGCTCCGCAATCTTGCCGCCGGACTTCTGTTCCGTCGTCTCAGTGGCGGGCGCGCGCTTTGCGAGATCCTCCGGTCGGTCGCGCAACTTCCAGGCGGCGAATGCGACCAAGGCGACAACCGCCGCCAACGCTCCGGCGATAATTGCGAAACGGCGCATTCCACCGCCGGCCCCTGAAGGAGGCCTGGGCGCCGCGGGGCGCAATGACTCGCGCGCGCCGGCCGGCTCGGCCGCGGTCTCATCCGCGATGGCGGCGCGCGCTTCTTCCTGCGCGACGGCCTCGTCTTCAGGCGCCGCCCGCGACGGCGCGGGCGCCGCGGCGACGGCCGGCAGTGGCGGCGCAACCGGCTCCGCCGGCGGCGACGATTTGGCGGCGAATTCCAGTTCGAGCCGCGAGATCGCTTCATCCAGCGCGCGCGCCTCGCGCTCGATCGCGCCCTCCGGCGCCGGAGGCTGCATCGCGCGCAACTGGCCGAGCAAGGCTCGGCGGGCGCGCTCGTAGATCGCCCCGCGCGCTTCCGAGGACGGCTCTTTCAGACCGGATACGGCTTTGGCCAGCAGCGGATAATAGTCAGCCATTTCGCGCCTTTGTTTTCTGGCATCAGAACCGGCCTCTCCGGGAGACTTCCCGGAGGCGCGCCCGACGAGGCGTCCGCGCCCCGGCCGGCGTCAGTCCTGAAACGGATTGTGCATCAAAATAGTGTCCTCGCGCTCGGGACTTGTCGAGAGCAAGGCGACCGGCGCCTGGATCAGCTCTTCGACGCGGCGCACATATTTGATCGCCTGCGCCGGCAATTGCGCCCAGGAGCGGGCGCCGCCGGTCGGCTCGCGCCAGCCTTCGATCGTCTCGTAGATCGGCTCGACCCGCGCCTGCGTCGCCTGCGAGGCCGGCAGGTAATCGATCGTTTCGCCATCGAGCCGGTAACCGACGCAGACTTTCACCGTCTCGAAGCCGTCAAGAATGTCGAGCTTGGTGAGCGCGATCCCGTCGATCCCCGAGGTCTTGACAGTCTGGCGCACCAGAACGGCGTCGAACCAGCCGCAGCGGCGCGCGCGTCCGGTGACGGTGCCGAATTCGCGGCCTTTCTCGCCGATGGTTCGACCCGTTTCATCGTGCAATTCGGTCGGGAACGGCCCTTCGCCGACGCGGGTGGTGTAGGCCTTGGCGATTCCGAGGACATAGCCGATCGACTTGGGGCCGAGGCCGGCGCCCGTCGGGGCGTTGGACGCGACGGTGTTGGACGAGGTCACAAAGGGATAGGTGCCGTGGTCGATGTCGAGCAGCGCGCCCTGGGCGCCCTCGAACAGGATCCGCTTGCCTGCACGGCGCAGATCGTCGAGCAACGACCAGGTCCGGTCCATGAAGGGCAGGATATGCGGCGCCACGTCCTCGAGTTCCGCGCGAATCGTCGCCGGAGCGATCTCCGCGAGGCCGAGCCCCCGGCGCAAGGCGTTGTGATGGGTCAGAAGGCGCTCGATCTTGGCGTCGAGCGTCGAGAGATCGGCCAGGTCCATGACCCGGATCGCGCGGCGGCCAACCTTGTCTTCATAGGCGGGGCCGATGCCGCGCTTGGTCGTCCCGATCCGGGCGCCCGCGGCGGCGGCGTTCTCGCGCAAGGCGTCGAGCTCGCCATGGAGCGACAGAATGAGCGGGGCGTTTTCCGCAATGCGCAGGTTCTCGCGGGTCACCGCGACGCCCTTGGCGCGCAGGTCGGCGATTTCCTTCACCAGATGGCGCGGATCGACCACCACGCCATTGCCGATGACCGAAAGCTTGCCGGGACGCACGATGCCGGAAGGCAGAAGCGACAATTTATAGGTCACGCCGTCGATGACGAGCGTGTGGCCGGCGTTGTGGCCGCCTTGATAGCGCACGACCACATCGGCCGAAACCGAAAGCCAATCGACGATCTTGCCCTTGCCTTCGTCGCCCCATTGGGCGCCGACTACCACCACATTCGCCATTTTTCCGGCTCTTCAGTCATTGCGGCGCTTCGCTGCGGACCGCGCCTGTTGTTCCGCGCCGGGCCGTTCCCGGACGAATCGCAACGCAAAAACCCAGCGGGAAGCCGGGGAGATCGCGCAAGATCGCCTAGCGGATCAAGACGATGAAGTAAAGCGCGAACCGGGTCGTGGCTTCACGATAAAGATTAACGCTTGCGGTTAATGATTAGGGTTAAGACCTATTTAAGTCTTTGTTGGCAAGATCTTGGCCGTGAACACCTTTTCGGGCCAAGCGCCCCACACACAAAGGAATTTTGTCATGGGCAGCTTGAAAGCCCTCACTCTGGCCGGCGCCGTCGCGATGCTCGCCATCCCGACAGCTCCGATTTCGGCGGCTCACGCCGCCGATCTCCTTCCTCCGGCCCCGCAATTGGAGCCGCCGCCGCTGCGAGGTCCGATCGACGACTCGGGCTTCTACCTGCGCGGCGACGTCGGCGTCGGCATGAACGAGGCCTCCAACCTGAACTCGACATTCGCCACGGGCGCGACCCTCGCAAGCCTGGGCGCCTGGGACGGCCCGGTCAATGTCGGCGACAGCACCATCATCGGCTTCGGCTTCGGTTACCAGTTCAATTCCTGGTTCCGCGCCGACATCACAGCGGAATATCGTTCCAGCGCGAGCTATAACTCCAAGGTCTACTATCAATATACCGGCGGCGGCAGCAATTGCCCTGTCGGCGGCCCGACCGCTTGCGGCGACAACTACAGCGGCAGCACCCGCGTCGGCCTGTTCCTCGCCAATGGCTACGTCGATCTGGGCAACTGGATGGGGCTCGTTCCCTATCTCGGCGCCGGCATCGGCTTCGCGACTTATGGGATGAGCGGCGTAACCGACATCAGCATGAGCCAGCCGAACGCCTTCGGCACGGCGCCGAGCCAGAGCGGAACCGACTTCGCCTGGGCGCTGATGGCCGGTCTCGGCTATCATGTCACGCCCAATCTCGTGCTCGACATGCGCTATCGCTATGTGGACATGGGCACGTTCAACACCGGCGCCATCGCCTGCAACGGCGGGCTCACGACGGGATGCGCCTATGAAACCCAGCATTACAACATGGTGTCCAACGATCTGACGCTCGGCATGCGCTGGCTGCTCCTGCCAGTCGCGGCGCCGGCTCCCGTCCTGCAGACGCGCTACTGAGAAGCCGCCTTCTCCCATCGCAAGCCTTCCGTGGCGACACGGAAGGTTTTTTTACGCCTGGTTAAGTATTTAAAACAGCCAAAGACGCTGAACACTGACGCTGAGTTGGTCGACAGGCGCAAGAAACAACGCATTGGCTAATTTTTTTGGCAAAGACGGCATTAAGATTAAGTCGCGCTTAACCCTCTTCCTTCACAATCCTTCCATGATTGGCGCAGCGTCGCGCTCCAGGCAGCGCACGAAAAAGTGGATGCCGGTTTTTCGTGAAAACGTTGCGACAACAAGCGAACCCGAAGCCGATTGCAGTTCCGACGAATTGCTATCGTCATGGGCAGGCGAAGAGGAAAGACATGCGTAAGACCATTCATGCGGCCGCCGCCGCAATTCTTGCCTGGTCAGCCGGCGGGACGCTTGCCGCCCGGGCGGCGGACTTGACCATGCCCCCCGCCTATGAGCCCGATTCGTCTCCCATCGTCGAAATCGGATCAGGCTGGTATCTGCGCGCCGACGCGAATGTCTATAACGCCAGCTACAACTCCGAAGTCTTCGGATCGCTCGACAATGCGAATTTCGGCGCAACGCTCGGCATCGGCTACCAATTCAACAGCATGTTCCGTGTCGACGCGACCGCGGATTACATGACGCCCGTGACAAGAACCGGCATGGTCTGGCCACAGACTTTTGGCGGGCTGATCGGGGTGACCGGCGGCGCCGCCTTGCCTCCGGCGGGCTATGCCGTCGCGACCGGAGGGCAAGGATGTTCGCTTCCGCTTCTCTCCACCTATGGCGCCAACACGTCTTCCGCGGCCTGCGAGAAAGCCTCGACCTACGCCTATCTGCTCAACGGCTATCTCGACCTCGGCCATTGGTACGGCCTGACCCCTTATATCGGCGCCGGCGCAGGTCTGGGCTACCTCCAGGCGCAAACAAGCCTCGAATATTACAATGGTCTCGCCTTCGCCTATGGCTACCGCGACAGAACGCAATATAACTTCGCCTATGCGCTGATGGCCGGCTTTTCCTACGACATTTCCAACATGCTGAAGCTCGACATCGGCTATCGCTACCTCAATCTCGGCCCGAATACGAGCGCCCAGGAATTCCGCGCCGGCGTCCGCATCACCCCCGACGGCTGAGCCTCAGCTGTCGCCCTCGGGCTCGCCGGCGGCCTCGTCCTCCGCATCCGCAATCCGCGCTCCGATGGCCGCCGCAAGGCGGCCTTCGCATGATCGGCCCCTTTCCGCGAAGGTCAGCGCGGAAATGCTGGCGTTCAGCGCCGCCTCCCTGCGGCGGTAATCATTTATCTCGCCGGGGCGCGGTTCGGGCGTGCGCGCGTCGTCGCAGCCGAAGGAATCGAACCAGTCGACATCGGCGGCGGTCAGGCCGGCAAGGATCAGACGTTCGCGCATCGCGGCGTCCATCTCGCTTCCTACCTGTGTCCGCCGCCCGCCGAAACGGATTCTGCCGCCCCGGGGGCAAGCGCGAAAACCACTTCGACCAAAGTGCCCTCGTTCTTGCGGCTCCGGATTGAGAAGCCCGCCCCATTGGCCTCGGCGAGAGCCTTGGTCAGCGGCAGACCGAGACCCGTTCCTCCGGGCGAGGGCGCCACCTGCCGGAAGGGCTCCAGCGCCGTGCGCAATTCGCTCTCGCTCATGCCGACGCCGGTGTCCTTGATGCGCAGGACGGCGCGGCCGGACTCGGCGAGCGCCGTGGAGACGATCACCTGCCCGCCCGGCTCGTTGTAACGGATGGCGTTGGCCAGAAGATTCAGGACGATCTGGCGCAGCGAGCGCTCGTCGGCGTGAACCGGCGGCAGATTGGCGGCCAGCGCTCGCCTGGTGATGACCCGCTCGCGGTTGGCCTGCGGCTGCATGAGGGACACGCATTCCGACACGACCCGATTGGCGTCCACCGCCCCGAGCTTCAACTCCATCTTGCCCGCCTCGATCTTCGACAGGTCGAGGAGATCGTTGACGAGGCTCATCACATGCGAGCCCGAGGCGTGGATGTCGCGCAGATAATCCTTGTAGCGGTCGTTGCCGACGGGGCCGAGACGCTCGTCCATGATGACCTCGGCGAAGCCGAGAATGGCGTTCAGCGGGGTGCGGATCTCATGGCTGACCTTGGCCAGGAATTCGGACTTGGCCTGGCTGTCGTGTTCGGCGCGCTCGCGGGCCTGCTCCATGACCCGCTCCGTCTGCTTCCAATGGCTCAGATCGCGCAGGACGAGGCAATATTTGCCCTCGACCGCCTTTCCAAGGCGACCGATGGTCAGGTGAAGCGGGACGGTCGCGCCCGGGCGGGATCGTCCCAGCGCCTCGCGCCCCTGGCGGTCGGCGCCCGCTTTCGCGCGGGTGAAGAAGTCGAGCGCCGAAACTTGCGATTCCCGCGCCAGCAGCAGCGTGAAATTCTCGCCTGCGACCTGGTTGCGGTCATAGTCCAGCAACGCCTCGGCCTTGCGGTCAAGACCGAGAATCGCGCCGTCGGCGTTGATGAGGACCACGCCGTCGGCGGCGACGTCGATCATGGACTGGAGTTCGTCCGCCTCCATCTCCCTCTGGCGCAAGTTCGCCTCAAGCACGCCGATCCGCTGTTCGAGCGCCGTCACGGAAGGCCGCGTCAGAATGTAAAGCCGGGCGTCTTCGTTCCGCCATGGCGCGCGGACGCACTGGATATCGACCGGGAAAGCCCCGCCGCCGGCGACGCGCGCGAGCAGGCTTTTCTTCTGGCCCGGCGCGAGATCCTCCGCAGCGAGGCGGAACGACGACCGCAGCCCGCCCGCTTGGGCGAAGGCGGCGAGGTCCGGATGGTTCAACCAGTCCAGGGCCGCGCGATTCGCGAAGAGCAGTTCTTCGCCGTTTGCCGCGACGACGCCGACCGGCAAGGCGTCTGCGAAACTGTCGACGAATGCCTGATCGTGGTTTGGCGCATCCCCTGCGCCGTCCGCTTCGCCATGGGGCGCGACTTCATGTCGCTCCGTCGAGAGGATGGCGCCAGCCGTCGTCCCCCGCCCCCCGAGCGCGCGGGCGATTTCCCGGAAGGCGGACCGTTCGTGGGGCGCCAGCGCCACCAGCGCGGCGTCGTCCTCGCCCGCGTCGCGCGCACGCGCGACCGACGGAGGCTCGGCCGAAGCCCCGACTTCGACCGGAGCCGGCCTGCCGCCACCGTTCGGACGCAAGGGAACGACGACGCCGGAAAAATCGGAGAGCGCAGGCGGCGTTTCCGCGGCCATCTCGACCGCGCCGCCGATTCCGTCGACGTCGTCCGTGAAAGGCCCGGAGACGAGCGGCGCCGCCCGCAGCCGATCGAGATGGATGACGCCGAAGCCGCGCCAGCCTGCGAAGTCGCCCTCCGCGCCGAAGGCAGGCAAGCCGCCCAGGGTCGTCGGCGCGACCGCGCCCGCCTGATCGACCGGCCAATCGACGTCCACGCGGCTGAAGGTCAGGCGAGCGCCAAGCGCCTCGGCGAGTTCGCCGCGCGGATCGAGCCCCAGGGCCGTCGCCGCTTCGATCAGATCGCGCCCGACGAGATCGGCGCAGCCGCGCCCGACGATTTCCGCAAGCGGCGGCGTGATCTGGACAACGACGTTCCGTTCATCGGTCCGCCACAGGAACCGCGCCGGAGCGAGTCCGGGAAAACGCGCCTCGAGACGCATGCGCAAGTCTCGAAGCCCCGGGGACGGCGGTTCCAGCGCCCCAGACGCATCGACCGCCCCCGGCTCAGCCGCTTGCGCCGACGCGGGCGCGCGGCCCTGCCGCGGCCGGACGTGGCTGGCGCGCATGGCGAGACCCGCGAGAATGAAAAGCGGCGGCTCACCCGCCGTCCGCCGGCACAGCAAGGTCGCCGCAGCGCCTCCAAGAGCCTTGTGATCCAGGCGCACGCGTTCGAGGCGCGCCGGAGCCCCGGGCGGAATGACGCGGGCGAGTTCGGCGAGGCGGCGCGCCCCCGGCGCGTCGGCATCGAACAGGAGCGATGTCAATTCTTCCGCGTCCCGCGCCGACAACAGCGCCAAGGCCGCGCCATTCGCGTCAATGACGCGCGGCGGGTCGCCTTCCGCCACGATGACCGGCGCTCCGGCGCGGACGAGCGACGCCAAGGCGGGTTCGGCAAGAGCCGCCGCCACATCGTCGCGCTGTTTTTTCGCCCGTTCGTCAGCCATGAATCCGCCTGCGCCCCCGGCGCGTCCGCGGCGACCGCACGATTCGGCGGGGCGGCGCGGCTTAATGAAAGTTTAAACACGTCCCGAAATTGGAATCCACATTTGATGCCGCGCAATCCACCTTTGACGCAATTCATTCCCAAAGACCTGCGCTTATGATTAATTTGCCTCGCTTCCAGCGATTATGAAATTTTTATTGCAGTGCACAATGGATATTGCGCCGCAATAAATTCCTCGCTATAAAGCAAGGTGTAATGCCGGATGGGGAGCGGTTGAGGGATTTCCTTTTGGCCCAGCCGCAAACGCTAGGAAAATTCCATGAACAACAACCTGAATCTCGAAATTCCCGCGGAAGTCCGCGAATTCGCTGAAAAAACCGTCGAACAGGCCCGCAAGGCCTTTGACAGCTTTGTCGCGGCCGCCCAGAAGGCGACCGCCCAGTCCGAAGCCGCGGCCGAATCGATGACCGCCAGCGCCAAGGAAGTCAGCTCCAAGGCGATCGGCTTCGCCGAAGCCAATGTGAAAGCCGCCTTCGATCTTGCCGAGAAGCTCGTTCAGGCCAAGGATCCCAAGGAAATCCTGGCGATCCAGTCGGAATACCTGAAGTCCCAGGTCGCCTCGGTCCAGGAACAGGCCAAGGTCCTTGGCGACGCTGTCAAAAAGGCCGTCTCCAGCGCGACGGAAACGAAATAATGGCGACCGCCCCCCGCAAGACCAAGACGGTGGCGCCCGCCGCCGAACCGACGGCCTCCGCCGAGCACGTCATGGAATCCGTGGAGACCGTCGTCGCCGAGCCGGTCGTCTCTGAGCCGGTCGTCGCTGAGCCCGTCGTCGCTGAGCCCGCCAAGGTCCAGAAGGCGACCCCGAAGGCCGCCGCCGAGACCGCCAAGGCGCTCGAAACCTCCTTCGGCGCCGCGAGCAAGAGCCTTCAGGCCTTTTCCGCCAAGGCGATGGAAGCCTATCAGGCCAACGCCGCCGCCTCGGTGCAATATGTCCAGGCCCTGGCCAATGTCCGCAGCGTCAGCGAAGCCATCGCCCTGCAGAGCGAACATATGCGCAAGCAATATGAGACGCTGACCGCCCAGGCGAAGGAGTTGACCGCCCTCGCCCAGCAGGTCGCGGCCGACGCCGCGGCGCCGCTGAAGGAGCAGATGGACAAGGTGTTCAAGGCCTGACGCCAGGCCGGCGAAGCTCGAGGCCTCGCCGTCCTTTGTGCGGCCGCGCCTCATCCACCGGAAAAAAATGCGCGCGCGACGCTCTTGCAATCGCGCGCGCGTCGCTTTAGGTTCCGCCCGTCTTTCGGCCGCCATAGCTCAGTTGGTTAGAGCGCTAGATTGTGGATCTAGAGGTCCCCCGTTCGAGCCGGGGTGGCGGTACCATAAATCCAGAAAATCGTGAGTTGTCGGCGGCCGTGGCGTTTCGCGCCGCGCACAATAAGCATTGCTCTCCGTAGCG
>JAJXYV010000049.1 GCA_021780435.1 Pseudomonadota bacterium | reverse complement strand
GCTTGAGTTCGGCCCGCCGGTCATTGGTCCGGTAGACGGCGCGAGCCAGGGCGATGAATTCCGCGCCGAAGGATGCCTGCCGTTCGCGATCGCGGATGTCGTCCTCGATGCGCCAGAGTTCGGCGTTGATCTCCTTGAGTTCGGCGCGCAGCCACGAAATTTCCGGGTCCGCCCCGATCTCCCGCTCGACGACCTCGGACAGCGCCGCATATTCGCGGGCGACATTCGCCGTCTTGGCGTCGTCGGCGATATTCTCGCGCTTGATTTCGAGAATGGTCAGCTTGTCGAGCAGTTCGCCGGCCGAGATCTGGACGAGGAGATTCATGGTCGCTCCCATTTCCATTGAATCTCGGACGGGAGACTTGCGCGGTCCTTGCGTGGGCCCCGGCCAACGCGCGCGCGATGCTATCCCCCGCTTCGTTTCGCGCTGAAGGGGCCGGCGATGGCGGCGATCAGGACGAGATAGGCCAGGAACATCACGGCAAGGGCGTCAAACAGGCCGCGCGGCGAGGCGAGGTCGAGGCCGAGGCCAAGCGCCGGCGGTCCGCCGATCATTCCGAGCGAATACATCATGATATAGGCGGCGTTGGCCGAGGCGAGCTGCGCGCCGTGGAACTTCTCGGCGAGGATCGCGAGGCCGACCGGATAAAGCCCGCCGATGATCCCGCCCCAGATGAAGAGCGCGGCGGCATAGGTCGTCGAGTCCGTGACGAAGGCCGGCAGGGCGAGCGCGCCGATGAATCCGAAGATGGCAAAGAAGCCGAGAAGCCGGATCTTCTTCACCCGGTCGGCGACAAGGCCGATTGGAACGGGAAAGACCACATTGCCCAAAGCGATGATGGAAAGCTGGAAGGTCGCCCAGCCCTGGGGGAAGCCGGCGCGCAGGCCGAAAACGGGGAGGAGGCCGTTGAGCCCGGTTTCGACCGCGCCATAAAGCAGGCTGGCGGCGAGCGCGACCGGGGCGGCCGAGAAGATCGCGCCGAGCCTGGGCCAGGCGTTCCCTTCCATCTTCACCGTCGCGTCCGCGCCCGCCAGCGCGACGGGGACCGCGGCGGCCGCGATGAGCGCCGAAGCGACGAAGAAGGGCAACGGTCCCTGCGCGCCGGTCAGGCTGAGCAGCGCGGGGCCGATCGCGAAGCCCAGCGCCAGAACGGTCGCGTAAAGACCCAGAACCATGCCGCGCCGGGCGGGCGGGGCGGCGGCGCTGATCCAGAATTCGCTGACGACGAAAATGATGGTCAGCGAGAGGCCGAACAGGGACCTGATCCCCAGCCAGAGCCGGTAATCCGGGACGAAGGCGAAGCCCATGAGCGCCGCGACCCCGAGCGCAATGGCGGCGAAGAGCAGGACGCGGACGCCCAGCAGGCGCGCGAGCACGGGCGTCAGGGGTGCGCCGATCAGGGTCGCCGCCCCGGTCATGGCGATGTGGAGGCCATTGGCGCGGGCAGGAAAGCCGGCGGCCTCCAGCCGCAGTGCGAGCAGGGGGATGACGAGCGAGAGGCCGATCCCGACGATCGAGATGCAGGAAATCGCCGCGGCCAACTGCTTGCGGGTCTTGGAATCGAAGGCTGTGAACATTTAACCCTTAGGGCATTTTTCCGCGCCGGACGGAAGGCGCCGCGTGGTGGCGATGTTCCGGAGACGATGACGGGCAAGGCATTGCTCCGCTTTTGGGCCTCAAGGAGCAATGAAAAGCGAATCTCGTGTTTCGAGGGGGAACTTTGATCTCGATTTGGCGTTCGATATTCAAATATTCACATAATAAAAGCGCCATGAAGCGGGCAAAATAGGTGTTCAACCTGCAATGCGGCGGCCAAGGGTCGCAATTCCACAGCAAAGAGTAAAAGCTCCAGCTGCAAATAAGCGCCGAAACCGGAGGGTTTCATGAAAAATATCATCAAGGCGACCGCCTTTGTCGTCGGAATGAGCATGTTTGCCGGGGCCGCCCTGGCCGAGAACGCGCCGGGCGCCGCGCCGGCCCAGCAGCCGGCGGCCCAGAAGCCCGCCGCGCCGCAGGCTCCCCCGCCGCAGGCTCCTCCACCGCCGCCCCCGGACTACGGCCCCTATGGCTATCATCCCTATGGCGGCTCCGGCCCCTACGGTTATGGCTATGGCCGTTACCGCTATGATCCCTATGACGATGGTTATTATGGCCGGGGTTATGGTTATGGCCGGGGTTATGGTCGCGGTGATGGTTATGGTTATGGCCGCGGCTATGGCGCGGGTCGCGGACGCGAGGATTTCGGCTTCGGCATGGACCGCGACGCCGACATGTTTGGCGACGGCTGGTGGCCCGGAAGCCGCTGCGGCTATGGCCGCCGTGGCTGGGGTCCGTGGGACTGGTGAGAACCGGACGGCCCGGGATGAGCGAGCAGCGGCTCGTTTTTGCCCTGCCGCGCGTCTTTGAGTTCGGGCCTGAAGGCGCCCGTTCGGCCCGGAATGATGAAAGCCGTCCGTCAGGGCGGTTTTTGTCTTGGGCGTCTTACAAATCCTCGCGACGCCAATTGCCCCGGCTGAAATGGTAGAAGGGTGTCGGCAGGAAGGGGCTCATGCCTGCGGCCAGGCGCGCGCGCAATTCGCCGAGCACGCTGCGGGTGACATCCGCCATGTCGAGCCCATCGGCCTCATCCAGAGGGGTCCAGACCAGCTCGACCAGTTCCGCTTCCGCATGGGCGACGCCGTCGATCCTTGCGATGACGGCGCGGGCGTCGAGCGCGAAGAAGCGCGTGTCGAAACGCCGGGGCAGGAAGGGCGGGGTGATTGCGCGGGCGATGAAGTGCAGGCCCTGCAGGTCAGGCAGGCAATTCTGATGCGCGTAATCGCGCCAGGCCGCCGGCGGCTTCTCCGGCCCGCCGTAATCGCCGACGCCGACCACGAGGCCGGTTTCCTCGAAGGTTTCGCGGATCGCGGTCAGGGCGAGGGCGCGGGCGAAGGTTGGATCGTCGTCCTTCCGGCCCTTGAGAAGCCGCGCCTCGACCCGGACGTCGAGCGGGCCGGCGATATTCATGCGCCGGTCGCCCGGCTCCAGCCGGCCGCCGGGAAAGACGAATTTGCCCGGCATGAATTTCAGCGACGGATGACGCTTGCCGAGCAGGATCTTCGGATTCTTCCTGCCGAGGCCCTCGATCAGAATCAGCGCCGCCGAGTCATGCGGGCGAACTGCGCGGGGCCTGACGGCGCGGACTTTCGTTTCGGTCAAAATCCGTCCCCGACGAAGCCGCGGTCGTCCGGCGTCTCCGGTCCGAAGCCATGCATGCGCAAGGCCCATTGATAGGCGATCAGCGCGCCCTTCACCCTTGGCAGGAGCCAGAGGCTCATGAGCAGCGCCGCCACCGGCCAGACAATCATCTGCGGCCAGTCGGGCAGGTCGGGGAAAAGATCCTGCCCCAGGATGACGCCGGCGACGACGAAATGCCCGACGATCACCATGGTCACATAGGGCGGCATGTCGTCGGCGCGCTGGTGGAACAATTCCTCGCCGCAATGGGGGCAGAGGTCGTTGACCTTGAGATAGGCATAGAAGATCCGGCCCTTGCCGCAAGCCGGGCAGAAGCCGCGCAGGCCGCGTTTCAGCGCCGGCCAGACGGGGCGGGCGGGTAGTTCGATGTCGGCAGGCGTCGTGATCATGCGCGCACGCGCCGCCGCGAGGCTTTCGCCGCGCCCTTCGGGGCGCGGGCGCGCGACGCCTTGGCCTTGATGGCGCTGGCGCGGCCGACTCGCGGCTTGCCTTCAGAAAGCATTTCGAAGCGCAGCGCGCCGGCGAAGGGCGCGGCTTCGACGAGGCGCACCGTCACGGCGTCGCCGAGTTGAAATGTTTCGCCGGAGCGCGAGCCGATCAGGGCCAGATGCCCCTCCTCGTAACGGAAATAATCGGAGCCGAGCGTCGCGGCCGGGACGAAGCCGTCGGCGCCGGTGTCGCTGAGCTTCACGAACAGGCCGGAGGGCGTCACGCCCGCGATGCGGCCTTCAAAGCTCGCGCCGATCCGGTCAGCGAGAAAGGTCGCGATCAACCGGTCGGTCGTCTCGCGTTCGGCGGCCATGGCGCGGCGCTCGCTGGCCGAAATGCGCGCGGCGATTTCGGCCAGATGTTCCCGGCCCATTTCCGGCAGGCCGCCGGGACCGAGGTCGAGCGCGCGCACCAAGGCGCGGTGGACGATGAGGTCGGCATAGCGCCGGATCGGCGAGGTGAAATGGGCGTAGCGGCGCAGATGCAGGCCGAAATGGCCGTAATTTTCCGCGACATATTCCGCCTGCGCCTGGGTGCGCAGCACGATCTCGTTGACGACGTTCTCGTGTTCGGTCCCGCGCACCTTGGCGAGAATGGCGTTGAACTGGGTCGGCTTGATCACCTGGCCCTTGGCGAGCTTGATCCCGATGGTGGCGAGGAATTCGGAGAGCGCGTTCAGCTTCTCGACCGAAGGCTCGCCATGGGCGCGATAGATGAGATGCGACTTCTGGGCTTCGAGGGTCTCGGCGGCGGCGACATTGGCGAGGATCATGAATTCCTCGATCAATTTATGCGCGTCGAGCCTTGGCGGGGTCAGTACGCGGTCCACCGTCCCGTCGGGCTTCAGGAGGATCTTGCGTTCGGGCAGGTCGAGATCGAGCGGCGAACGTTTTTCGCGGGCGATCTTCGTCGCGCCGTGGGCGCGCCAGAGCGGCTGCAGCACCTCGTCGAGCAGGGGCCTGGTCAGGTCGTCGGAGCGGCCGTCGATGGCGTCCTGGGCCTGTTGGTAGGAGAGCTTCGCCGCCGAGCGCATCATCACGCGGTGGAAGCTGTGGCTGATCTTGTGGCCGTCCTTGCCGATCCGCATCCGGCAGGCGAGCGCGGGGCGGTCCTCGCCCTGGCGGAGCGAGCAGAGATCGTTGGAAATCCGCTCAGGCAGCATGGGCACGACGCGGTCGGGGAAATAGACCGAATTGCCACGGTCCAGCGCCTCGCGGTCGAGCGCGCCCGCAGGCCGCACATACCAGCTCACGTCGGCGATGGCGACGGTGACGATGAAGCCGTCTTTATTGTCAGGCGCGTCGTCGGGCGCGGCGTGGACGGCGTCGTCATGGTCCTTGGCGTCGGGCGGGTCGATGGTGACGAGGGGCAGGGAGCGCCAGTCCTCGCGCCGGAACCCCTCGGTCTCGATGCGCGTGGGCTTGGCATGTTCGCTGGCCTCGATCGTCTCGGGCCGGAAGACGTCGGGGATGCCGTGAGTGTTGATGGCGATGAGGCTGATCGCCTTTTCGCTGTTCATCGAGCCGAGTTTTTCGCGCACTTTCGCCACGGGCAGGCCGAGCCGCCCCCGCGAAAGGGTTTCGACGCTGACGAGATCGCCGTCGCGGGCTTCGCCCCGGTCGGCCTCGGAAACCCTGAATTCCTTGTCGCGCAGCTTCTTGTCCACCGGGACGATGCGCCCGCCGCCCGTGCGCGGGTCCTCGCGGAACACGCCGAGCACGCGCTTGGCCGCGCGCGACAGCAGCTTGACCACCCGTCCGGAATAGGCGGGGCCGCCGGCCTCGCCGGTCGGCGTGACCCGCACCAGGGCGCGGTCGCCGATGCCCGCCGCCGGCGCGCCGGGACGAGCTTTCCGGGGCGCGAAGATCACGATGCGCGGCGCAGGGCCGAGCTCCTCCTCCCATTCGGCGGGCGTGGCGATCAGGTCGCCGTCGCGGTCGCGGGAGAGGATGTCGGCAAGCACGATCTGGGGCAGGGCGCCTTTCTCATGCAGCCCCTTGCGCGAGCGTTGGATCTCGCCCTCGATCTCCAGTTCCTTCAGGATTTTCTTGAGCAGGATCTTGTCGTCGCCGCGAATGCCGAAGGCGCGGGCGATCTCGCGTTTGCCGATCTTTTCGGGAATGGCCGCGCCGGCTTCCCCGAGGGCCTGACGCTCGCGGGCGATGAAGGCGAGGATATCCTCGCGGCTGGGCATGGGAGCTTTTCGGGGCGCGGGTTTTTTCGGCACATCCGCAACATAGGGATTGTCAGCGCCGCCGTCACCCCCGCCCGCGATAGGGCGCGACTCCCTGATCAGGAATCCACAGGCCTTTGGGCGGCTCAGCGGTCTGCCAGAACACGTCGATGGGCATGCCGCCGCGCGGATACCAATAGCCGCCGATCCGCAGCCAGCGCGGGCTGAGCGCCGCGACGAGGTCCTTGGCAATGCGGATCGTGCAATCCTCGTGGAAGGCGCCGTGGTTGCGAAACGAGGTCAGATAGAGCTTCAAGGCCTTTGATTCGACGAGCCAAAGGTCGGGGACATAATCGATGACGAGATGGGCGAAATCAGGCTGACCGGTCACCGGGCAGAGCGAGGTGAATTCCGGCTGCGTGAAGCGCGCGAGATAATTCAGGTCCGGGTGCGGGTTGGGCACGCGGTCCAGTTCGGCCTCGTCGGGGCTTTGCGGAATTTTGGCCTGCGCGCCGAGAAGCGCGGCGCCGTCGTGAGTCTGAACCATGAGAAAGTCCTGGCGGTCAGTGTTGGGAATTTTGGTCGTTTGGTTTCATGCGGGCCGGGTTGCCCCACCCGGCTCGTTTGCGCTCGCCACCCTCCCCACGAGGGGCAGAGAGATTTGGCGTCCCGTCGGCGCTTCTTTCATAGGGCATGATTTGGTTGGCAAAAGCTGCGCTGCGGCCAACGGGCATCTTTTTTATTTCACGCATAAGGCGTAGAAGGCCCGCGATCCTGAATCAATAAGCCTCGAAGG
>JAJXYV010000130.1 GCA_021780435.1 Pseudomonadota bacterium | reverse complement strand
GCCGCCGCGGAATGGATTCCGCAGGTTCATCTCCAGGCGGAATGCCAGGTCGATGCGCTGGAGGCCCTGCTCGACCGGATCAATGCGGCGCGCGGTGCGGAGGATGCGGCGGTCGCGCTGCTCGACGGCGTCGTCAGGGCGCTGGCGCTGGCGCTAATGGGGACGCCGCGCGCCAATCTCGCTCGCGTTCCGGCCGGCTTCGAACGCGCGGCGCGGGCCGATGTCGCGCTGGTCGTGAACCGCGACGGCGAGGCGGTCGCGGCGGCGTTGCGCGGGGCGGAGAAAATGTCCCTGGGCGAAATCGCGCGCGCCCGCGGAAACTTTCTTGCCGAGGACATTCCGGCCGACGCCTTTGGCGGCGCTGTCTGCCTTGTCATCGCCGCCGAGGCGAGGCGTATTCAGCCGCTTGTCGCTCCGCCCTTCACCTGCGCGCTCGGCGTCGGCGCCGCGGAGCAGCGGGTCGTCGTGGCGCGCGGCGCGCCGACGGTCGCGAAAGTCCTCGACGTGACGCTTTCAATCGACCGCCGCGCCATGGATGAGTTCTCGGCCGTGGCCTTGCTCGCCGCCTTCAAGGCGCTGATCGAGGGCCCGGACGGCCTTGCCGCCGAAGAATGGCGCGGGCGCGATCAGGCCGCGACGGGCCTGCGGGCGTAAACGCCGAAGGCGGCGATCAGCGCATAGCACAGGGCCGGGAGCGCGAGCGCGAAGGACAGGCTGCCGGACAGGTCGGCAAGGCGGCCCGTGAGCGGCGGAATCACCGCCCCGCCGACGATCGCCATGCAGATGATTCCCGAGCCCTCGGCGGCGCGCGGGCCGAGCCCCTCGCTGGCGAGGCTGAAGATCGTCGGGAACATGATCGAATTCATCAGGCCGATGGCGAGCAGGCTGTAGCCCGCCAGCGCGCCGGTGGAATTGGCGGAGATCAGGATCAGCGTCACGGCGCCCAAAGCATTGAAGGCGAGCAGCTTGCCGGGGCTCGCCAGCCGGAGCGCGGCCGAGCCGACGAAACGTCCGACCAGCGCGCCGCCCCAATAGAGCGGGATCAGCTTGCCCGCGGCCTGTTCGCCCAGAGCCATGACATGGGTCTGTTCGAGATAGAGGACGATCAGCGAGCCGATCGCCACTTCGGCGCCGACATAGAGGAAGATCGAGGTCGCTCCGAAGCCGAAGCGCGGTCGCCTCAGCAGGTCGAAGCCCGAAAACACGGCGCCGCTTTCATGGCCTTCGCCGGTGAGGCGGTCGCGGTGCAGCCAGACGGCGCCGGCGACCAGCGCCAGCGCGGCCGCGAGGCCGAGATAGGCATGCGCCACGGCTTGCGTCTCGGCCGAGCGATAGGCTTCGAGCGCCTTGCCCACGAGCTGCGAGGCCGAGACATTGGCGAGGCCGCCGAGAATGAGCAGCGAGCCGAAATAGGGGAAAACGGTCGTGCCGAGCGAGTTGAAGGCCTGCGCGAAGGTCAGGCGGCTATGGGCGGTGTCCTGCGGCCCGAGCAGGGAAATCAACGGATTAGCCACCACCTGCACGACGGTGATCCCGCTCGCCAGCACGAAGAGCGCGACGAGGAACAGGACGAAGGTCGGGCTGGTCGGGATCGGAACGAACAGCAGGCATCCGGCCATCATGGTCAAAAGGCCGGCGATCGCGCCGCGCATATAGCCGAGCCGCAGCACCAGCGCCGCGCCCGGCAGCGAAATCGCGAAATAGGCGGCGAAGAAGGCCGACTGCACCAGCATGGCCTCCATGTGGTCAAGCGAGAACAGCTCCTTGAGCTTCGGAATGATCACGTCATTAAGGCTCGTGATCCCGCCGAAGATGAAGAACAGCGCCATCACGAACAGGCGCAGTTCGGGCGCGTCCACCGCGGCGACCTCGCCTTCGGCCATCGACGGGTCTTTTGCGATCTGGGAGGTCATCGGGCTCGGGTGCTTTCGCGTGGGGCGGGTTCGGGCGAGTATGCAGGTTCAGACAAGAATGAACGAGGCTTTTTCGCCCGCAATCGCCGAAGGCGCAATCCAGACGTCATAGACGCCTGCATCGGCGTGGGCGGCGAGGTCCGGATGGACATAAGCGAGGTCGGCCGCACGCAATTCGAACTCGACCAGCTTTTCCTCGCCGGGAGCGAGCTCGACGTGCCTTATCCCCTTGAGCTGGCGGACCGGCTGGGTGATCGCCGCGACCCGTGTGTGCACATAGAGCTGGGCGACCTCATGCGCCGCGCGGGCGCCGGTGTTGGAGATCCTGGCCGAAACCTTCACGACGCCGTCGCGCCCCACGCGCGGCGCCCCGACGATAGTCGACCCATAAGCGATGGTCGAATAGCTTAGGCCGTGGCCGAAGGCGAAGAGCGGCTCGTTCGTGACTTCGCGGTAGCGCGCCTTGAACGCCGCCGCGTCGTCCATCTGCGGACGCCCGGTCGTGCGATGGTCGTAATAGAAGGGCTCCTGGCCCGAGGCCTGCGGAAAGCTGACCGGAAGCCGGCCCCGCGGCGCATGATCGCCGAACAGCACGTCGGCCAGCGCGTTTCCGGACTCGGAGCCGAGAAACCACGAGCACAGGATCGCCTGCGCGTCGCGGACCGCCCCCGTCAGGGCGAGAGCCCGGCCGTGCTTGAGGATGACGACGACAGGCTTGCCGGTCGTGGCGACCGCTTCCGCGAGGGCCATCTGATGCGGCGGAATGACGATCGACACTCGTGACGCGGCCTCGCCGGTGATGCGCTCCCGCTCGCCTAGATAGAGCACGACGACATCGGCCTTCCGCGCCGCCTCGACGGCCGCGTCCAGGCCGCCGTCCAGAGGCTTGTCGGGGTCGCATCCGGGCGTGAAGCTGCAGGAGGCGTCGGGGCCGAGCGCCGCGCGCACGCCCTCCTCGAGGGTCACGGCGCGTTCCGGCTCGGCATAGACCGCCCAGGAGCCGAGGACGTTGCTCCTGTCCGAGACATAGGGCCCGACGAACGCAATGGATTGCCCTGATTTGCGCAGCGGAAGCGCGCCGCCGTCGTTCTTGAGCAGCACGACCGACTTGCGCGCCGCCTCGCGGGCGAGGGCGATCATGGCGGGCCGGCGATCGATCGCCGCCTGCCGGTCTGCATCGAGCGAACGATAGGGATTGTCAAAGAGCCCGATCGCTTTCTTGACGCGGAGCACCCGGCGCACGGCCTCGTCGACGATCGTCCCGGACAGGCGGCCCTCCCGCACCAGCGCCGGGATGTGCTGGCGGTAGAGGTCCCCCCCGAGAGACATGTCGCAGCCCGCCGCGAGCGCCTTGGCCACCGCATCCTTTTCGTCGGCGGCGTAGCCATGAATGACCAGTTCGATCACGGCCTCGAAATCGGAGACGGCGAGGCCGCGAAAACGCCATTCGTCGCGCAGGATTTCGGTCAGCAGTCGGCGGTTGGCCGTGCAGGGGACGCCGGCGACGTCGTTGAAGGCGGCCATGGTGGTGAGCGCGCCGGCGTCGAAGGCGGCCTTGAAGGGCGGCAGATGCACCTGCCGTAGCGTCGTTTCCGGAATGTCGACGGTGTTATATTCCATCCCGCCCTCGACGCCGCCATAGCCGGCGAAATGTTTCGCGCAGGCGACCATCGATCCCGGCGCCCGCAGATCCTCGCCCTGATAGCCCCGAACCCGGGCGGCGGCGATCAGCGCGCCGAGCCATGGATCTTCGCCCGCGCCTTCGACGACGCGGCCCCAGCGCTCGTCGCGGGCGACGTCCACCGCCGGCGCGAAAGTCCAATGCAGGCCGTAGGAGGTGGCTTCCTCCGCAGCCGAGCGCGTCGTGCGCCGGCACAATTCGGGATCGAAGCCCGACGCCTCGCCAAGCGGGATGGGGAAAGTGATCTTCAGGCCGTGAATGACGTCGGCGGCGAAGATGAGGGGGATGCGCAGGCGCGATTCCTCGACGGCGACGCGTTGCAATTCGCGATTGAAGGCGAGGTCGAACCCGTTGAAATAGCCCGCCGCGCCGCCAAGGCGCACGTCGGCCAGCGCGTCGTTGCGGGTCGGGTCGCGGCGGCCCAGCGGGTTGATCCGCATGTTCGCGACCGGACTCCTGAAAATCGAAAGCTGCCCGGCCTTTTCTTCAAGCGTCATCCGCCGGATGAGATGTTCGATATGAAGGTCGGCGGCCTTGGCGCGCGGCGCCGCCCAGGCGCGGGCGCAAAGCGCCGTCGCGGCCACGGAGCCGGCCAGGAAGGCGCGTCGGGAGGGAGCTGAACGGGCGGGCGACGGCGTCTTTAACGATGCTGAATCCATGAGTCGAAACCGAAAACGCAAGCTGCGTCGAATCGTTGGGACGATCCGCAAACGCGATGCGGGAAAAAGATGGGAGGGCGACGGCGTTTTCCATACGGCGTTTCCCTTGGCGATCCGCGTCGGATCGCCGAAACTAACGGTTCGACGGCGCCGGATAAACGATTTTTTGCGGTCACGCTCAGGGCCGGCCGGCGTTGCGGGCTGGGGCGGACGCGCGGCGCGCCGCGAGCGCCCCGATTGTCAAGGCGACGATCTTGCCAAAAGCCCATTCATGATGTAGTAGGGCCGCCCATTCCACACGCGAATTGACGCGCCGCCTGTTTCAAGGTTGCGCTCCGGTGGCCGGAACCCCGGCCCAAGATATTCGCGGAGGCTCAACCGGAGAATAGAATAAATGGCTCTTCCTGATTTCACCATGCGCGGCCTTCTCGAGTCCGGCGCTCATTTCGGCCACCAGTCGCACCGCTGGAACCCGAAGATGGCCCCCTATATTTTCGGGGTCCGCAACAATATCCACGTCATTGACCTCGCCCAGACCGTTCCGCTGCTGCACCAGGCCCTGAAGGCCGTGTCGGACACGGTGGCCAAGGGCGGCCGCGTGCTCTTCGTCGGCACCAAGCGTCAGGCGCAGGAGCAGATCGCCGACGCCGCCAAGCGTTGCGCGCAATATTACATCAACTCCCGCTGGCTCGGCGGCATGCTGACCAACTGGAAGACCATTTCGGCCTCGATCCAGCGCCTGCGCAAGCTCGACGACCAGCTCGGCGCCGGCGCGGCGGGCCTGACCAAGAAGGAGCGCCTGATGCTGTCGCGCGAGCGCGAAAAGCTGGAAAAGGCGCTTGGCGGCATCAAGGACATGGGCGGCGTGCCCGACCTGATCTTCGTCATCGACACCAACAAGGAGCAGCTGGCGATCAAGGAGGCGGCCCGCCTTCACATCCCGGTCGCGGCGATCCTCGACACCAATTGCGATCCGGACGGCATCACTTTCCCGATCCCGGGCAATGACGACGCCGGTCGCGCCATTGCGCTCTATTGCGACCTGATCGCCCGCGCCGCGCTCGACGGCATCTCCCGCAGCCAGGGCTCGATGGGCGTCGATCTCGGCGCCTCCATGGAGCCCTCGGTCGGCGAGCTGCCGTCCGACGCCGAAGTCGCGGAAGCCCCCGCCGAGCAGTTCGAGCTGCTGTCGGCGCCCCGCGGCGCGCCGGACGATCTTTCCAAGTTGGCGGGCGTCGGCCCGCAGGTCGAGAAGAAACTCAACGACGCCGGCCTGTTCCATTACTGGCAGTTCGCCGCAATGTCCGACGGCGACGCCAAGAAGGTCGACGGCGATCTCAAGCTGAACGGCAAGGTCGGCGGCTGGGTCGAGCAGGCGCGCAGCCTGATCGCGGGCTAAGGGAGTCTCGGCGTCTCGCTCCGGCGTGCGCCGACCGCTCGACGGGTTGGCGTCTCGCTCCGGCGCGCGCCAGAAGCTTGGTGAACCCGCCGATCTGTCCCGGTATTTCACGGCGCGCCGGCTCATCCCTGGCGCGCCGTCGCTTTGCGGGAGGCGGTCAGGCGCATCTGTCTTCGAATCTTCACGAATTCTGTTTTCATTCGGCCCAAGGCGCGGGAGCGCCGGCCTAGAACCTGAAGGAAATCCCCAATGGCCAATATCACCGCCGCAATGGTGAAGGACCTGCGCGAAAAGACCGGCGCGGGCATGATGGACTGCAAGACCGCGCTCAACGAGACGGGCGGCGACATCGAGGCGGCGATCGACTGGCTGCGCAAGAAGGGCTTGTCCAAAGCCGCCAAGAAGTCCGACCGCGTCGCGGCGGAAGGCCTGGTCGGCGTTGCGGTTAGCGGCGTCAATGGCGTGGTGGTCGAGGTCAATTCGGAAACCGACTTCGTCGCCCGCAACGAGGAATTCCAGGCGCTCGTCAAGACCATCGCGCTCGTCGCGGTCGAGAAGGGCGAGTCGGACGTCGCGGCGCTCAAGAACCAGCATTATCCGGGCGGCGCCGGCGCCGTCGCCGACGCGATCTCCAACGCCATCGCCACGATCGGCGAGAACATGACCCTGCGCCGCGTCGCCGCGCTGGGCGTGTCCGACGGCGTCATTGGCCAGTATGTCCATAACGCGATCAGCGACGGCCTCGGCAAGATCGGGGTCATCGTGGCGCTCGAATCGACTGGCGACAAGGTGCAGCTCGCCGACCTCGGCCGCAAGATCGCCATGCACGTCGCCGCCGCCAGCCCCCTCGCCCTCGACGCTTCGGGCCTCGACCCGGCGACGCTGGAGCGGGAGAAGAACGTGCTGCGCGAGAAGAACGCCGGCAAGCCCGCCCATGTTCTCGACAAGATCGTCGAATCCGGCCTGAAGACCTATTTCAAGGAAGTCACGCTGGTCGAGCAGGCCTACATCCACGACAACGGCAAGACTGTCGGCCAGGCGGTCGCCGAGGCCGCCAAGGCGGTCGGCGCGCCGGTCGCTTTGAAGGGCTTCGCCCGCTATGCGCTCGGCGAGGGCATCGAGAAGCAGGAAGCCGATTTCGCGGCGGAAGTCGCGGCGGCCGCTTCGGGCCAGGCCTGAGACTTCTCTCTGCTCAATGTTGGAAAGGCGGCCCGTCGAGGCCGCCTTTTTGCTTGGGCTTGTTTGCGCGACCCGTCAGGATCGGCTGGACGCGCCGATCGCCGCCAATCGCGCGGCCGCCGCGATCCCGCAGACCGCCAGCCAAGACGGCGCCGGTCGGGAGGCGGTGGCGTGCGCCGTCTGCGACGGCGCCGCGGCAATCCCAATTCCGTCACAGCTTCAAGAAAACGCGCGCCTTTGCTACAAGCGGGGCCGCCGGGCCGAATCGAGCCTGGCGAAGGAGCCCTCCATGAACGACTCGCCCCAAAGCCCGAAATGGAAACGCGTTGTCGTGAAATTGTCGGGCGAGGCTCTTCAGGGGAGCCAGACTCATGGCCTCGATTCCGCCATGCTCGACCGAATCGCCGACGACCTCGCAGCCGCGGCGGATCTGGGGACCGAAATCGCGGTGGTGGTCGGCGGCGGCAATTTCTTCCGCGGCATCCAGGGCGCCGACACGGGCATCGAGCGGGCGCGCGCCGATTCCATCGGCATGCTGGCCACCGTCATGAACGCGCTGGCGATCGAATATGCGATCGAGAAGCGCGGCCGCGCCGCGCGGGCGCTCTCGGCGGTGCCGATGCCCGCGGTCTGCCAGCCTTATTCGCGCCAGGCGGCGCTGCATCACCTCGCCAAGGGGCGGATCGTGATCCTGGCGGGCGGCACGGGCAATCCGTTCTTCACGACCGACACCGGGGCGGCCCTGAGAGGGGCGGAGCTCTCCTGCGACGCCATCATGAAGGCCACACAGGTCGACGGGGTCTATTCGGCCGATCCGAAAAAGGACCCGAGCGCGACCCGCTACGACCATCTCACCCATGACGAGGCCATCGCGAAAAACCTCGCCGTCATGGATACGGCGGCCTTTGCACTTGCGAGAGAGAACCGGATTCCGATAATCGTCTTTTCCATCGCGACGCCGCGCGCTATTTCATCGGCGCTGTCGGGTCGGGGCAGGGCGACGCTCGTCGCGCCGTGACTATTCGCCCGGGCGTCGAAGAAAGAACATACGGCGCGCCGGCGCCGCGCAGAACAGGTGACTCATGAGCGCTCAATTCGATCTGGCGGAAATCAAGCGGCGCATGCAGGGCGCGATCCAGGCCCTCAAGCACGAGCTGAGCGGTCTGCGCACGGGCCGCGCCTCTGCGGCCTTGCTGGAGCCGGTCATGGTCGAGGCCTATGGCCAGGCCATGCCGCTGAACCAGGTCGCGACCATTTCCGTGCCGGAATCCCGCGCGCTCGCCGTCCAGGTCTGGGACAAGGGCATGGTCGGCGCGGTCGACAAGGCGATCCGCGACGCTAATCTCGGCCTGTCGCCGACGGTCGAAGGCCAGATCCTGCGCATCCGAATTCCCGAACTCAACGAGCAGCGCCGCAAGGAACTGGTCAAGCTCGCGCATAAGTACGCCGAGGAATCGCGCGTCGCCGTTCGCCATGTGCGCCGCGACGGCATGGACGTGCTGAAAAAGCTGGTCAAAGACAAGCTCATCGGCGAAGACGAGGAAAAGCGCCACGAAAACGAGGTGCAGAAGGCCACCGATTCCGCGATCGGCGAAATCGACTTGGTGCTGGCGGCCAAGGAAAAGGAAATCATGCAGGTCTGAACAAGTTCGCAGATCGGGCGTCGTTTCGGTTTCCTGTTTGTGGTAAAGCGTTCGGGCGACGCGGCAGCGGCGCGATTTTGGGGGCGACGGACGGATTTGATGGACGATCAGCAGACGAACGACGGCGTCGCCGGGGCCAAGCGCCCGGCCGACGGCGCGGGCCTGCATGTCGGGATCATCATGGACGGCAACGGCCGCTGGGCGGCCGCGCGCGGCCTGCCTCGCTTCGAAGGGCATCGCCGGGGCGTCGAGGCCTTGCGGCGGACCGTGCGCGCGGCAAGCGACCTCGGCGTCCGCTATCTGACCGTCTACAGTTTCTCCAGCGAGAACTGGGCGCGCCCGCCGCAGGAAATCGCCGATCTCATGGGGCTGCTCAAGCTGTTCATCCGCTGCGATTTGCTGGCGCTGGAGGAGGCCGGGGTGCGGGTCCGGGTCATTGGCGAGCGCGACAACCTCAAGCCCGAGATCGTCAGCCTCCTCGAAGAGGCCGAGAATCGCACGCGGCGCAACAGCAAGCTGGATCTCATGGTCGCCTTCAATTATGGCGCGCGGCAGGAGATCGTCGAGGCGGCGCGGGCGTTGGCGCGGGACGCGGCGGCGGGCCGGATCGATCCCGATTCGATCGACGAGGCGGCCTTCGCGGCGCGGCTCCAGACGGCCGGCGCGCCCGATCCCGACCTGATCATCCGCACATCCGGGGAGATGCGCCTGTCCAATTTCCTGATGTGGCAGGCGGCCTATAGCGAGCTTGTCTTTTTGCCGGTCTGCTGGCCGGATTTCGATCGCGCCGCCTTCGAACAGGCTATCGCGAGTTTTCGCGCGCGCGAGCGGCGCTTCGGCGGCGTGGGCCCGGCTCCGATCGCGCAAGTCAAGTCGGCGTCATGACCTGGTTCGCCCTCACGACCGCACGGCGGCGTTTCCATGGATAGGCCCGACGCGCCGCCGGCGGCAGCCCGTCCCCGCCGGGCGCCGGGGCTGATGGCGCGCCACCACCTCGAAGATCTCTGGGTGCGCGCGGCCTCGGCTCTGGTGCTGGTCGGCGTGGCGCTCGGCTCGCTCGCGGTCGGTCCATGGGCGTTCACCCTGATCTGGCTGAGTTCGACCCTCGCCGTGCATTGGGAATGGCAGCGCCTGATCGGGGCGCCATTGCCGTGGCTGCGGATTTTCGGCGGCGGCGTCGCCATTTTCGCGGCGGGCGCGCTTTATCGCCTCGGGCAAAGCGAACTGGCTTTCCTGCTGCTCCCGCTCGGCGCGGCCTTCGCGGCCTGGGCGGCTGGTCGCGGCATGCTGCGCTGGGCCGGTTTCGGAATTTTCTACGCCGGCGGGCTTCTTCTGTCGCTGCTCTCCCTGCGCCATGCGCCATTCTTCGGCTCCTGCGCCATCGGCTGGCTGTTCGCGGTTGTGTGGGGCACGGATGTCGGCGCCTATTTCGGCGGCAGGCTGATCGGCGGGCCGAAGCTCGCGCCGCGAATTTCGCCCGGCAAGACGCGGTCCGGCCTCATCGTCGGCGTCCTCACCGGCGCGGCGCTCGGCGCGCTGGTCGCTCATTTCTGGCCCAATGTCCAGGCGCGGATGCTGCCGGTGTTCCTTCTCGGTCTCGTGGCCGGCGCCCTCGCGCAAGGAGGCGACCTGTTCGAATCCTGGGTCAAGCGCCGGTTCGGCGTCAAGGATTCGAGCCGCCTGATTCCCGGTCATGGCGGGATGATGGATCGGCTCGACGGCTTCATCGCGGCATCCATTTTCGCCGCTCTTTTCGGCCTTGCGCGCGGATTGCCCAGCGCCGCGGCCGGTTTGCTCTATTGGCAATAGGAAAAGCATGACCGCATCTCCGGCGTCTGTCCCGCTCGCCCGTCCGCGCAGATTGTCCATTCTCGGCGCCACAGGCTCGATCGGCCAATCGACCGAAGCCGTGATCCTGGGCGCGCAGGGCGTTTTCGAGACCGTCGCCGTGGCGGGAGGGCGCGACGCCGCCGCTCTGGCGCGCGTGGCGCGCAGCCTCGGCGCGAAATTCGCCGCGATCGCGGAGCCTTCCGCCTATGGCGCGCTGAAGGGCGAGCTGGCGGGGACGGGGATCAAGGTCGGCGCTGGTCCTGAAGCGCTGAAGGAAGCCGCCTGCATGGAGGCCGATCTCGTCATCGGCGCCATCGCGGGCGCGGCCGGCGTTGTCCCCACCTATGCGGCGGTCGAGGCGGGCAGGGACGTCGCGCTGGCCAATAAGGAATGCCTGGTCTGCGCGGGCGAGCCCTTCATGCGCAAGGCGCGGGAAAAGGGCGTGCGCATCCTGCCGATGGATTCCGAGCACAACGCCATTTTCCAGGCGCTCGGCGGCGAGAACCCGAAGCGGATCGAGAAAATGTGGCTCACCGCCTCTGGCGGCCCGTTCCGGTCCTGGAGCGCCGAACGCATTGCCGCCGCGACGCCGGAACAGGCGCTGGCCCACCCCAATTGGGCGATGGGGCCGAAGGTCACGGTCGATTCCGCCAGCCTGATGAACAAGGGACTCGAACTCATCGAGGCGCTGCACATTTTCGGCGTCGAGGCGCACAAGCTCGACGTTCTGGTGCATCCGCAGTCGATCGTCCATGGCCTCGTCTCCTTCGCGGACGGCGCGGTGACCGCCGGCATGGCCGTGCCCGACATGAAGGTTCCAATCGCCCATTGCCTTGGCTGGCCGGACAGGGTTCCGACCGCCGCGCGGCGCCTCGATCTGGCCGAGATCGGGTCGTTAACTTTCGAAAAGCCGGATTTCGAGCGTTTCCCCGCCCTTCGCGTGGCGATGGACGCACTCGCTGCCGGCGGCGCCATGCCGACGATCCTGAACGCGGCAAACGAGGTCATGGTGGCGGCGTTCCTGGATAGAAAAATTACGTTCAATGACATAGCGCGCAATGTTGAGGCGGTTTGCGAGGAATTCGAGAAGGAGGGCGCCGCGCGGACGCCCCCAGATGTTGAGTCGGCGTTGGCTGTTGACCATATTGTGAGAGAAAGATCGCGGGCTCGGCTTGCAGGGCTTGGCCGCTAACATGCGATGCGGCATGGTAACGAAATAGTAACCATTAGCGCGGCGTGGGCTTGACCCTTTTCGCCGCGCCGAGCCGGAGTGCGTCATGACGCTATTCAACTCGCTCTGGACCTTGGGCTCCTATCTCGTGCCCTTCGTCTTCGTGCTCAGCCTTGTCGTTTTCTTCCACGAGTTCGGCCATTTTATCGTCGGACGGCTGTGCGGAATCAAGGTTGACGCCTTTTCCATGGGCTTCGGTCCGGAACTTGCCCATTACACAGACCGGCGCGGCACGCGCTGGCGGGTGGCCGCGTTGCCGCTGGGCGGCTATGTGCGGTTCCACGGAGACGCGAATGGCGCGAGCGAACCGGATTTTGACGCCGCCGCGCGGATGCCGGAATCGGAACGGGCGGTTTCCTTTTTCGCCCAGAAGGTGTGGAAACGCGCGGCCGTGGTCGCCGCGGGGCCTCTGGCCAATTTCGTTCTCGCCATTGCGATTTTCACGTGCCTGTTCACTTTTCAGGGGCGTGACGTTCTGATTCCCCGGCTCGACGCAGTCGTGGCTGGCAGCCCGGCGGCGGCCGCGGGCTTTCTGAAGGGCGATCTGGTCCTGTCAATCGACGGGACGCCGATCAGCACTTTCATGGAGATGCAGCGCGCGATCACGGCGTCGGCGGGCGAAAGCCTGCATTTTGTCGTCGATCGCGCCGGAACCAAGGTCGAGTTGAATGCGACGCCCGAGATGAAGGACACGCCGACGCCCTTCGGCGTCAAGCATGGCGGTATTCTGGGCGTGTCGGTCAGTGGGGCGCCGCAGGATTGGCGGACCATCAACTACAGCGTTCCGGCTGCCGCCGTCGAGGCGACGCGCGAGACCTGGTATGTTGTCGACCGGACCATGTCCTATCTGGGCGGGCTCGTGATCGGTCAGGAATCGGCCAAGCAATTGTCCGGTCCGATTCGGATCGCCGAAGTGTCGGGCGAGGTGGCCAAAGCCGGAATTTGGCCTCTGTTCAATCTTGCGGCGATTCTCTCGATCTCGATCGGCCTCCTCAACCTTCTGCCTGTGCCGCTGCTCGATGGCGGCCATCTGCTCTACTACGCCTATGAGGCGGCGCGCGGACGCGCCCTGACGCCGAAGGCGCAGGAGTTCGGCTTCAAGATCGGTCTCGCCTTCGTCGGGATGTTGATGTTGGTCGCCACCTACAACGACATCGTGCGGATCACCCGGCGCCTGCTTAACCTTGGCTGACGCGCCATTGTGGCGAGCCGACGGGTGGGCCATCCGGTATTGATGCGGCGGGGCGCCCTGAAATTCGTGGAATTGCCGCGGATATGCGCTGAAAAAACGTGGCCTTCGGGCCACGCCGGCGCAAAAAATCGGGACATGGAACCGAAGGCATTTGCAGGATTCCATAAACCTTGTAGAAGCAGAGTCGAATTGGACAGGCTTGGTTTGTGCTATCCATTCGAAGTCTGGAGTTTAAGGCCGATTCTTTCGGATTCGGCCCCCGTTTTCGGAATGCGTTTCGCGGACGGGTCAGGAGTCACGGGGACCGGGTTTCAATGACGTTTCGCCAAGGTCTTATGGGTCGCACCGCTCTCGCGGTTGCGCTAATGGTCGGGTCGGTCGCGGCTCCGACCCATGCATTGGCCGAAACCATCGTGGTCGAGGGCAACCATCGGGTCGACGCCGAGACGATTCGTTCGTATTTCGTCGGCGGCGACGCCAATGAGGGCGTCAAGAAGCTCTACAGCACGGGCTATTTCTCGGACGTGCAGGTGAGCCATCGCGGTTCGGCCCTGGTGGTGCGGGTCACCGAGAACACCAAGGTCATCAACCACGTCGTTTTCGTGGGCAATTCAAAGGTCAAGTCGGAAGATCTCGAGAAAGAGGTTCAGCTGAAGAATCGCGGCGCCTACAGCCAGGCTGTGGCCGACGCCGACGTGCAGCGCATTCTCGACGTTTACCGCCGTTCCGGCCGCAACGCGGCCAGCGCCACCGTCCGCACCGTCGATACGCCAAACGGCACGGTCGATGTCGTCTATGACATCAACGAAGGCGACAAGACGGGCATCAAGGAAATCCATTTCGTCGGCAACCATGCCTTTTCGGATGGTAAATTGCTGGGTCTGATGGAAACGACCCAGATGAATTTCCTGTCGTTCTTCAAGACCAGCGACGTCTTCGATCCGGATCGTCTGGCGCGCGACGCCGAGGCGATCCGCCGCTACTACCTGAAGAACGGTTATGCCGATTTCCGCATCATCGGCGTCGATCCGGTCTATGACGCGAGCGCGGGTGGCTATGTCGTCACGATCACCGTGGAAGAGGGGCCGGTCTATCACGTCGGCTCCGTCTCGGTCGAATCCCATATCAATGGCGTTTCCGACGCCTCCCTGCAGTCGTCGCTCGAAGTTCACGCGGGCGACGTATACAATGGCGACGCCGTCCAGAACACGACGGTCCGGCTGACGAAAGAAGTCCAGAAGCTCGGCTACGCGTTCTCCCAGGTCCGTCCGCGCGGCGACAAGGATCCTGCGACCCAGACCGTCTCGATCGTCTTCGTGGTCGAAGAGGGGCCGCGGGTCTATATCGAGCGCATCAATATTCGCGGCAATACGGCAACCCGCGATTACGTCATCCGCCGCGAATTCGATATCGGCGAGGGCGACGCCTACAACAAGGTGCTGGTCGACAAGGCGGAGCGGCGGCTGAATGCGCTTGGCTTCTTCAAGAAGGTCAAGATCTCCAATGAGCCAGGCTCGGCCGCGGATCGCGTGATCGTCGATGTGGATGTCGAGGAGCAGTCGACCGGCTCCTTCTCGATTTCCGGCGGCTATTCGACGGTTCAGGGCTTCATCGCCGAGGTTTCGGTTACGCAGAGCAACTTCCTCGGCCGCGGCGAATATGTTCGCGCCTCGGTTTCGGCCGGCCAGTACGCCAGCGGCGTCGAGTTGAACTATACCGAGCCCTTCTTCCTCGATCAGCGCCTTGCAGCAGGCTTCGACCTCTACTCGAAACTGTCCTCAGCTTCGATCTACTCCTATTATTCGAATTGGGTGACCGGCGGCACCCTGCGTCTCGGTATTCCGCTGACGGACGACCTGACCATCGCGCCGCGTTATACCCTGTACAATTCGCTGCTGACCATTCCGAACAACGCGAGCCAGCCGTACAACGACTGTGTGTGGCCGATCTGGGGCGTTACTCCCGGCTATAACTTCATGCCGGTCTCGCCGTGGAACAGCTGTTTGGCCAATGGCGAAGCCTCGATCGCGCTCAAGCAAGCGCAGGGCGATTGGGTCACGTCGATGATCGGCTATACGCTGGCCTACAACAACATCGACAATCCGCGTGACCCGCACCGCGGCGTTCACGCCGAGTTGAAGCAGGATTTCGCTGGCGTTGGCGGCGATTCGGACTTCCTGCGGTCTACGGTCGATATTCGCGGCTATCACGAACTCTATCTGGATGACGTGATCGGCATCGCGCATGTGCAGGCGGGCAATATCTTCTCGACCAACAACCAGCCGCTTCGCATCGTGGACAATTTCAACCTCGGTCCGAGCCTGGTGCGCGGTTTCGCGCCCGGCGGCATCGGTCCGCGCGACATCACAAACGCGACCAGCAACAACAACGGCAACGCGCTCGGCGGCTCCGATTACTGGGGCGCCTCGCTCGAAGCTCAATTCCCGATCTGGGGCCTGCCCAAGGATATCGGCCTGAAGGGCGCGGTCTTTGCCGACGCGGGTAGCCTTTGGGGTTATCGGGGCCTGACCAATTTCGGCACCTATATGGGCTATGACACCGCCCAGGCGTCGTCCTGCACCTATATGAATAATCACTACCCGACCGGCGCTGCCAAGGCGACGTACATCGATGGCTGGCCAGTCCAACAGTCCGCCTGTATTACGGTCGGCAGCAACAACATGATCGTCCGGTCGTCGGTCGGCCTCGGCGTGATCTGGGCCTCGCCAATGGGCCCGATCCGGTTCAACTACGCCTTCGTCCTGTCGAAGTCGCAGTTCGACGTCGAGCAGCAGTTCAGCTTCAGCGGCGGCACGACGTTCTGAGGTTGCATCGCCCGAATTTGGAGGCGCGGCCGAAAGCCGCGCCTTTTTCTATGGCGCCGCCTGTCGCGCCGGTCTGATCGAGAACAATGCGCAAATGCGCCCGCGGCCTGAAACTCCGGGCGTCGTTCATATCGGGAGCGCTCTTTTGGAAGAAATGAAATTCTTTTGCCGTGCGGCGACCCCGACCCTGGCCGAAATCATCGAATGGACGGGCGCGAAGCCGGTCGGCGAGCCTGATCTGGGCGTGCGGATTTTTGACGTTTCGCCGCTGGACCGCGCGCGGCCCGGTGATCTCGTATTCCTCGAAAACCCCAAATATGCGGATCAGTTGGCTGCGACTCGCGCCACGGCCTGCCTTGTTTCGGAGCGCTATGCCGACCGCGCGCCGCCCGGCGTCGCGGCGCTGGTCGTGAAGGAGCCCTATCGCGCCTGCGCGCAGGTGACGGCGCGGCTTTACCCGGAAGCGGCGCGGCCCGGCTCCTGGTTCGACGGCCACGGCGTCTCGCCGGGGGCCAATGTTCATCCTCTGGCTCGGCTCGAAGCGGATGTGATCGTCGATCCCGGGGCGGTGATCGGGCCCCATGCGGAAATTGGCGCAGGCGCCGTGATCGGCCCCAATGCGGTGATCGGCCCTCGCGTTCGCATCGGGCGGAACAGCGCAATCGGGGCGGGGGCGACGATCTGCAATGCCCTGATCGGCGACCGGGTCATCATCCATCCGGGGGCCCGGATCGGCCAGGACGGCTTCGGTTTCGCGATGAGCCCGCGCGGCCATCTCAAGGTGCCGCAGATTGGGCGCGTGATCATCCAGGACGATGTCGAGATCGGCGCCAACAGCACGATCGATCGCGGCGCCAATCGCGATACGATCATCGGCGAGGGAACCAAGATCGATAATCTGGTCCAGATTGCCCATAATGTCGTGATCGGCCGCCATTGCGTCATCGTCAGCCAGGTCGGCGTTTCCGGCTCGACGGAATTTGGCGATTTCGTCGTCGCGGCCGGGCAGGCAGGCATCACCGGCCACCTCAAGATTGGAATGGGCGCGCAGATTGGCGCCCAGGCGGGCGTCATGGCCGATGTGCCTCCAGGCGCGAAGATGGGCGGTTCGCCGGCGAAGGACGCGCGGCTCTGGCTCAAGGGCGTCGCCGCGCTCGACCGCCTGGTCAAGGCGCGCGGCAAGGCGCGGGAGGATTAACCCCGCGAGCGTTTGGCGCACGCCAGAGCGAGATGAAAAGACCAGAGATTTGCGCTGGCTTTTGGCGCGAATGTAGCGTTAATGCGGCCGATTGACAGGCGTTGGCCAAATTTGTGGAACGAAAGATGTCAGATCAGGGCGAGACCTTGGAAGCGATTGATATCCAGCGGCTGATGCAGTTGCTTCCGCATCGCTATCCTTTTCTTCTGGTGGATCGGATCGTGGAGGCGCGCGGCGACGAATTCGGCGTCGGCATCAAGAATGTCACGATCAACGAGCCTCAGTTCACCGGTCATTTTCCGGAGCGTCCGGTGTTCCCCGGCGTGCTCCTGATCGAGGGCATGGCCCAGACGGCGGGCGCGCTCTGCGTCAATTCCAAGCTCGGCGGGGCCAAGCCGCCGCTGGTCTATTTCATGACCATCGACAAGGCCAAGTTCCGCAAGCCGGTCGTGCCGGGAGACCGTGTGGAATTCCACATGACCCGGACCAACCAGCGCCGCAACATCTGGTGGTACCACGGCAAGGCCATGGTGGATGGCGCAGTGGTGGCGGAGGCCGAAATCAGCGCCATGATCATCACCGACGCCGACAAGCAAGGCTGAACCATGTCCATTCATCCCACCTCGATCGTCGAGGACGGCGCGCAACTGGGCGACGGCGTCGAGATTGGCCCTTTCTGCCATATCGGACCGAAAGTGAAGCTCGGAGACGGTGTGATCCTGAAGTCGCATGCGGTGGTCAACGGTCACACGACCGTCGGCGCGCGCACGAAGATCTATCCCTTCGCCTCGATCGGCTATGAGCCGCAAGACCTGAAATACAAAGGCGAGGACACGGTCCTGGAGGTCGGCTCGGATTGCGTGATCCGCGAAGGCGTCACGATGAATCCCGGAACCGCGGCGGGCCGCGCGGCGACAATCATCGGCGATCGCTGCTTCTTCCTCGCCAATTCCCATGTCGGCCATGACAGTCGCATCGGCAATGACTGCGTCTTCTCGAACAATGTCATGATCGCGGGCCATGTCACGATTGACGACTGGGTGATCTGCGGCGGCGGTTCCGCCATCGTCCAATATGCGCGCGTCGGCGCCCACTCCTTTGTCAGCGGCATGACAGGCATCGGCGCGGATCTGATTCCCTTCGGCTTGGCCTTTGGCAGCCGAGGTTTCCTGATGGGGCTTAATCTCGTCGGCCTCAAGCGGCGCAATTTCGGCCGCGACGCCATCCATGACTTGCGGCGCGCCTATCGCGCTTTGTTCGCACTCGAAGGCACGCTCAAGGAGCGCGTCGAGGACGTGGCGGAGGAATTCGCCGACAATGCCGAAGTGATGATGATCGTCGATTTCATCCGCGCCGGCGGCGACCGCGCCCTGTGCATGCCGGAAATGGAGCGGGTCGCGCCGTGAGCGCGGGTGAGCGGGGCTCCAAGGTTGCGCTGATCTGCGGCGGCGGTCGGTTTCCCCTTGTCGCGGCGGAGGCCGCGCGGCGGCGCGGAATCGAGGTTTTCCTGCTCGGGCTCAAGGGGATCGCCGATCCGGGCGCCGAAAGCTTTCCCCATGTGTGGCTGGGCGTCGGCCAGCTTGGCGCCGCGTTCCGCGAGATCGAGGCCCGGGGGATCAAGGAGGTCTGCTTCATCGGCGGGCTGGGACGCCCGGAATTCGCCGATCTGCGGCCGGATTGGGGAGCGATCAAGCGCCTGCCGGATATTCTGCGCCTGTTGCGGGGCGGCGACGACCACGCGCTCAAGGGCGTGATCCGGCTGTTCGAAGGCGAGGGCCTGCGGGTGATCGGCGTAGAGACCCTTGCGCCGGAGTTGGTGGCTGCCCCCGGCGCGATGAACCGGATCGCATTTCCGAAAGATCTCGAGGACGATCTTGCTTTCGGCCACGATTGCCTGACCGCCTTGTCGGCCTTCGACTGCGGACAGGGCCTTGTCCTGTCGAACCGTCGAATCGTCGCGCTCGAAGCAGCGGAAGGCACGGACGCGATGCTGCTGCGGGTCGCGGACTTGCGCGAAAAAGGCCGCTGGCGCGCCAAGCCGCCCTCAGGCCTGCTGATCAAGGCGCCGAAGAAAGGTCAGGACCTGCGGGTCGATCTGCCGGCGATCGGGCCGGAAACCGTGGCGAGCGCCGCCAGGGCCGGGCTCGTCGGCATTGCGGTCGAAGCGGGAAGGGTCCTGATTCTCGATCGCGAGGCGGTGGCGTTGCAGGCGGAAAAGGCAGGCTTGTTCCTTTACGGATTTTCGCGCGGAGGCACGGCATGAAGGTTTTCATGATCGCCGGCGAGCCTTCGGGCGATCTGCTGGGTCAGGGGCTGATTCGCGCTTTGCGCGCACGTGCGCCCGGCGTCGCGATTTCGGGCGTCGGCGGCGACGCGATGGCGTCCGAGGGTTTTGTCAGCCTCTTTCCGATGAGCGAGATTTCGCTGATGGGCGTGCTGCCGGTGCTCGCCAATCTGCGCAATGTCCTGCGGCGAATCGATCAGACAGCGCGCGCGGTCATTGCGGCGCGGCCCGACGTTCTGGTGCTGATCGACAGTCCGGACTTCAATCATCGGGTCGCGCGGCGGGTGCGGAAAATCCTGCCTGATCTGAAGATCGTGAATTATGTCGGGCCTACGGTCTGGGCCTGGCGGCCGGGGCGCGCGAAGAAGATGCGCGCCTATGTCGACCTCATTCTGGCGATTTTTCCCTTCGAGCCCGAGACCCATGTCCGGCTCGGCGGCCCGCGCTGCGTCTATATCGGCCATCCGCTGATCGAGCGGCTGGCGCGCCTTCAAGGCGACGACGAGGCCAAGAAGACAGGTCCGATTCTCGTTCTGCCCGGCTCGCGGGCGTCAGTCGTCCAGCGCATGGGCGGCGTCTTCGCCGACGCCATCGCGCGCTTCGACACCCTGCGTCCTGGAATGGATTATGTCCTTCCGACCTCGCGCGGCCTCGCGTCCCGGATCGAGGCCATGATCGCTTCCTGGCCGGTCAAGCCGCGCGTCGTGATCGGCGACGAGGCCAAATATGAGGCCTTTCGCGCCGCGCGCGCCGCGCTCGCCGCCTCGGGCACGGTGACGCTCGAGCTCGCTCTGTCCCGCACGCCGACGATCGTCGCCTACAAGATTCCGAAGATCGAGGAATTCTTCGCGCGACGGTTGATCCAGGTGAGTGCGGTGGCCCAGCCCAATATCATTCTGGGCGAGATGGCTTTTCCGGAACTGCTGCAGGACGAGGCCAACGGCCCTCTGCTCGCGAGGCGTCTCGCGGAGATCGTGGACGAGGGCCCCGAGCGGCGGCGCCAACTCGAGGCCATGGGCCGGATCAGGGACAAGCTGGCGATTGGCGATGGCCTTCGTCCTAGCGACAAGGGCGCTGAAGCGATCTGTGAGCTTCTTGGCGCAAGCTGATGTGATTCGGTTAGAATCCCGTCAGCGCATGTTCATGATCGCGAGGGTCTGCTTGCCGAAGGTGGTCAGAACGACCACGCGGGTCTTCGTGTCGCTCAGCCGCGGCTCATAACGCAGAAAGGGCGTGTTGGGATTTTCATTCCCGGCATAGCCGAAGGCCTTGTCGCCGAGGCAGGCCTCGACGGTCGCCTTGACGTCCGGCAGCTTCAGCTTTTCAGCCTGGCAGGAATAGATCGTTTCGCCGATCTTCTTCTTGTCGACGATCTCGCAGGCGCCAAAAAGAGTCTCGGTCACGCCATAAGACGCGACCGCGTCGCTTTCCGTCTTCACCGGGCCGCGGAAAGCCTTGAAGCCGTCGGCGGTGGCCAGGATGAGCTTGCGAAAGGCGTCGCAGTCGAAGGCCTTGTCGTCGATCGCCGGCGCCGCGCCGCGATCCTCGCCGATGCCGCTCTCTTCGAGGGAACGCTCCTGGGCGAGGGCCGGCGCCTGCGTCAAGCCGAGCCAGACGAGGGCGGCGATAAAAGCGGACCGCCCCGCCGCACCGGTGGTGCGGGGGGCGGCGCTGCATTGCGTGAGGCGAGCGATCAACGCGACGCCATCTGCTCATATTCGCGGCGGGGCGCGCCGGTATAGAGCTGGCGCGGGCGGCCGATCTTCTGGCTCGGGTCCTCCAGCATCTCCTTCCACTGGGCGATCCAGCCGACCGTGCGGGCGACGGCGAAGAGCACAGTGAACATGGAGACCGGGAAGCCCATCGCCTTCAAGGTGATGCCCGAATAGAAGTCGATATTCGGATAGAGCTTCTTCTCGATGAAATATTCGTCGTGCAGGGCTATGCGCTCCAGTTCGACGGCGACGTCGAGCAGCGGGTCGTCCTTGATGCCGAGATCGGTCAGAACCTCGTGGCAGGTCTTGGCCATGATCTTGGCGCGCGGGTCGTAGTTCTTGTAGACGCGGTGGCCAAAGCCCATCAGGCGGAACGGATCGTTCTTGTCCTTGGCCTTGGCGATATATTTCGGAATATTCTCGACCGAGCCGATTTCCGCCAGCATCTTGAGCGCGGCCTCATTGGCGCCGCCATGGGCGGGGCCCCAGAGACAGGCGATGCCGGCGGCGATGCAGGCGAAGGGATTTGCGCCCGAGGAGCCGGCGAGGCGCACGGTCGAGGTCGAGGCGTTCTGCTCGTGATCGGCGTGCAGGATGAAGATGCGATCAAGCGCGCGCGAGACGATCGGATTGACTTTGTATTCCTCGCAGGGAACCGCGAAGCACATGCGCAGGAAATTCGACGTATAGTCGAGATCGTTCTTCGGATAGATGAATGGCTGACCGATGCTGTACTTGTAAGCCATGGCGGCCAGCGTCGGCATTTTCGCGATGATGCGCATGGTGGCGATCACGCGCTGGTTCGGGTCCGCGATGTCGGTCGAATCGTGATAGAAGGCCGAGAGCGCGCCGACCGAGGCCACCATGACCGCCATCGGATGGGCGTCGCGGCGGAAGCCGGAGAAGAAACGCGCCATCTGTTCATGGACCATGGTGTGGCGCGTGATGCGATAGTCGAAATCGGCCTTCTGCTTGACCGTGGGCAGCTCGCCGTAGAGCAGGAGGTAGCAGGTTTCCAGGAAGTCGCCATGCTCGGCGAGCTGTTCGATCGGATAGCCGCGGTAAAGGAGGACGCCTTCGTCGCCGTCGATGAAGGTGATCTTGGATTCGCAGCTCGCAGTCGAGCTGAAGCCCGGATCATAAGTGAACATGCCGGTCTGGCCGTACAACTTGGCGATATCGGCGACCGCCGGGCCAATGGTGCCGCGCTTGATCGGCATTTCGACGGTCTTGTCGTCAAATGAAAACTTGCCGGTTTCACTCATGAGATTCGCCTTTTCGCTGACGTCGCAAATCGCGCGCCGCCGCGATCCCGACGGGTTCGGCCGGGCGGCTTGCGGCGAAAACGCGCGAAAATTGTGCGTTGCGCAAACTGGTAGCTGATTGTCGGGGCCGGTTCAAGATGACAGCATCTTAAACGATAGAGGCGCCCGCAGCGTCGATGATGCGGCCGAGGCTCTCTTCGCGACCGAGCGTTTCCAGCACGTCGAATATTCCCGGCGACGTCGCCCGGCCAGTCAGGGCGGCGCGCAAGGGCTGGGCGACCTGGCCGAGCTTGGCGCCGCTCTCGGCGACGTAGGCGCGAACGGCGGCTTCGGCCGCCGCCGCCGACCATTCGGCAAGGGCGGAGAGTTTCGGCGCGAGCGCGGCCAGATGGGCGCGCCCCGTCTCGTTGAGCAGATCGCGCGCCTTTTCGTCATAATTCAGCGGACGCTGGGCGAACAGGAAAAGCGCGCCGTCGGCCAGTTCGATCAGGGTCTTGGCGCGTTCCTTGAGGCCCGCCATGGCCTTGGCGAGCTGAGACTTTTTCATCTCGTCGAGCTTTTCCAGGATTTCCGCGCCATTGGGCAGGAAAGGCAGGGAGGCGATGAACTGCTCAAGCAGGGCGGAATCGTCCATTGCCCGCATATAATGGCCATTCATGTTCTCGAGCTTGACGTAGTCGAAGCGCGCCGGGGAGCGGTGCACCTGCGCGAGAGAGAAGGCTTCGATCAGTTCCTCGGTCGAGAAGAACTCGCGGTCGCCCTGGCTCCAGCCGAGGCGCGCGAGATAATTGCGGAGCGCCGCCGGCAGATAGCCCATGGCGCGATAGGCGTCGACGCCGAGCGCGCCGTGGCGCTTGGACATTTTCGCCCCGTCCGGGCCATGGATCAGCGGAATATGGGCGAAGGCGGGGATGTCCCAGCCCATGGCCTGATAGATGTGAGTCTGGCGGGCGGCGTTGGTCAGGTGGTCGTCGCCGCGGATGATCTGGGTGACGCCCATGTCGTGATCGTCCACCACCACGGCGAGCATATAGGTCGGCGTTCCGTCGGAACGCAGCAGGATCAGGTCGTCGAGATCCTTGTTGGGGAAGGTGACCGTGCCCTGGACCTTGTCCTGGATGACGGTCTCGCCCTCGCGCGGCGCCTTGAGGCGGACCACAGGCTTGCGGCCCTCGGCGATGGCGCTCGTTTCGGCCTCGGCGCCGCCCAGGTCGCGCCAGCGTCCGTCATAACGCGGCGGGCGGCCCTCCTTGCGCGCGAGTTCGCGCATTTCCTCGAGCTCCGCAGGCGTCGCATAGCATTTATAGGCCGCGCCCCTGGCGAGCAATTCCTCGGCGACCTCGCGATGGCGCGGGGCGCGGGCGAACTGGTAGATCGTGTCGCCGTCCCATTCGAGGCCGAGCCATTTCATGCCGTCGATGATCGCGTCGATGGCGGCGTCGGTCGAGCGCTCGCGGTCGGTGTCCTCGATTCGCAGCAGCATCCGTCCGCCGTTCTGGCGGGCGAGGAGCCAGTTGAAGAGAGCGGTGCGCGCGCCGCCGATATGGAGATAGCCGGTGGGCGAAGGCGCGAAACGCGTGACCATGGATTCTGACATTTCAATATCAACCGGGGAGTTGGTGGCGCCGCTGCGCTGCGCCCCTGTAGCATGGGCCTTGGCGGCAAAAAAAGAGGCTTTTGAATGGCGTCCCTTCCCGGGGGACAGGCGAGGGAGCTGGCGGACAGGGTTTTCGCCGCCGGGAACGCCGTTTCGGCACGCGCCGCGCTTGCCGCCTTGTGGAGGCGTTTCGCAGCCGCGATCGAGCAGGAATCGGACTTGCGCCGGCCCTTCCTGTGGCTGCCGGCCGCCGCCGGCGCTGGCGCGATCTTCTACTTGACGGCGCCAACCGAGCCTGCCCTGTGGGTCGTCGGCGCGACTGCCGCCCTGTTTGCCGCGCTGGCCTTTGTCGCGCGCGCGCGAAGCCGACTTTCCGCTGTCTTCGTCATGATTTCGGCCCTGGCCGCCGGCGAGTTTTCGGGGGGGTGGCGCGCGGCGCGGGTCGATGCGCCGGTGCTGGACCATATTTTCATCGGCGAGGTCGCCGGCTTTGTCGAAGAGGTCGATCACCGGCCGCAGGGAGCGCGATTCCTGCTGCGCGTGGCCGAAGCCCAGGGACTCGCGCCAGGCCGGACGCCCTACCGGATTCGATTGACCTCGCGCGGCGTTCCGGCCTTCGCGGCTGGCGATTTCCTCACCATCAAGGCGCGGCTGCTGCCGCCCGCCCACGCCGCGCTGCCGGGTGGCTATGACTTCGCCCGCGACGCTTATTTCCAGCGTATCGGCGCCGTGGGCAGTGTGGTCGGCGCTGCGGAAGCGATTCCCGCTCCGGAGGCTCCCGATGGGCGGCTGCGCTTTTTCGCGGCGGTCGACAGGGCGCGCAACACCCTGGCGTTGAGGGTCTATGACGCCATCGGCGGCGACAATGGCGCGATCGCAGCGGCCATGGTCACGGGCAAGCGCGACCTGATTTCGCAAGCCGCGCGCGATGTGATCGCCAAGGCCGGCATTTTCCACATCATCACGATTTCCGGCGTCCAGATGACGCTCGTCGCGGCCGTGTTCTTCGTCGGCTTTCGTCGTCTGCTCGCGTTGTTTCCGCCGCTTGCCCTGAACTATCCCATCAAGAAATGGGCCGCCGCCCTCGCCATGATTGGGGCGCTGGCCTATGGGCTGTTCACCGGATCGCGCGTCGGCTCCGAACGCGCCTTGTTCATGACCTTGATCCTTCTCGGGGCGGTGCTCGCCGAGCGCCCCGCGCTTTCGATGCGCAATCTGGCGTTTGCGGCTTTGGCGGTCATCGCTTTGGAGCCTGAGGCGCTGCTCGGCGCGAGCTTCCAGCTGTCCTTCGCGGCGGTCGCCGCCTTGATCGCGGTCCATGAGGCGCGGGCGGAAAGCTGGCGGCGGAAAAGGACGGCGCCGGGCCTCGTGGCAACGGAGTCGGCGCGAGAGGCGCGTGGGCTCGCGGAACATCTGGCCGAAATGGGCCGCCATGGCCTTCCGGGCGCGCTGGTCGCCACCTTTTGCGCGACTTCTGCGACGGCCTCCTTCATGGCCTATGATTTCCACGAGTTAAGCCCCTACGTGCTGGTCGGCAATCCGCTGACCCTGGCGATGATCGAACTCTTCGCCGTGCCGGCCGCTTTGCTCGGCTCGCTGCTCTATCCCTTCGGCCTCGACGGCTGGGTCTGGAGCTATCTCGGCGCCGGCGTGGGGCTCATCATGCGGGCGGCGGACTGGATCGGCTCGGCGCCCGGATCGACCATTGCGCTGCCGGCTTTCGCGCCTTGGTCGCTCGTCTGCCTGAGTCTAGCCGTGCTGTCCGCCATCCTGTGGCGGACCTGGGTGATGAAGCTTACGGCGCTGCCCTTGGTCGCGCTCGGATTGGCGGGCGCCGCTAATGGCCCGCGTTTCGATCTCGCCGTCGCTCCGACAGGCGAATTCGCGGCATTGCGCGACGTCGACGGCCGGCTCGCCTTGCTTGGCAAGCGGCGGGAATCCTTTGCCGCCGAACAGTGGCTACGCGCGGACGCCGACCTGCGCGCCGTTGCGGAAACCGAAGCGGCGGGCCGCTGCGACGAGCTCGGCTGCGTCGGCGTGATGAAGAATGGCGAGGCGGCGGCGCTGGTGCTCGACGCCTCCGCCTTCCATGAGGATTGCGCGCGGGCGCAGGTCGTGATCTCGCCGCTCCAGGCGCCGCCGTCCTGCGCGCCGAAGATCCTGCTCGATCGCGCGAAACTCGCGCAGACGGGCGCCGTGACCCTGGCTTTTGGCCCGAAGGGCGTCGATTGGCGGACCGCGCGCGCGCCCGGCGAGGATCGGCCTTGGTCGCGCGCGCCGCGCCGCCGCATCCCCGCGGTGTTTGGGAAGGGCGGCGCCACGCCGCAAAATCCGGCGACGCCGGACGACGCCGAATAATTGCGATCAGGCGCCCTTCGCGCCGTTCGGCGGAACGTTTGGCCCGGCCCCGTAATATTTGAAGGGCAGGAATTTGCCTGACATGGTGATTTTCACCCGGTCGCCCTTTGGGTCGGGCTGGCGCTCGATCGCCATATCGAAATCGATCGCGGACATGATGCCGTCGCCGAATTCCTCCTGGATCAGCTCCTTCCAGGCCGGACCGTTGACCATCACGAGTTCGTAGAAGCGATAGAGCAGGGGATCGGTTGGCGGCATGGGCGAATTCTGGCCGCGCATCGGAACCTCGGCCAGCATGAGCTCTTCCGCCTTGGTCAAGCCGAGGAACGCCGCCGCCTTGGCAGCGAGCGCTTCGGGAAGGCGCATCTGTCCGAGAAGCGCGCCCACGATCAAGACATCCGAGAGACCGTCGATCGCCTCGACGATCTGCCGCCAGCTCAAGCGCCTCTCGCGCTTGATGTCGAGAATATGCTCCGTCAGTTGCTCGCGGGTCATGCAGTCTCTCCCTCGCCTGAATGCGACGTCTGGGGATGCTCGGCGCGCGAGCGCGCCGAGGCCACGCTCAATATTTGCGGACGAGGCTCACGAGCCTGCCCTGGATCCGCACCCGGTCCGGCCCGAATATCCGGGTTTCATAGGCCGGATTGGCGGCTTCCAGCGCGATCGACGCGCCTTTCTTGCGCAGGCGTTTGAGCGTGGCTTCCTCATCGTCGATCAGGGCGACGACGATGTCGCCGGAATCGGCGCTGTCCTGCTTCTTGATGACCACGGTGTCACCGTCGAGAATCCCGGCCTCGATCATCGAGTCGCCACGCACCTCCAGGGCGTAATGTTCGCCGTTGGAAAGCAGGTCCGGAGGCAGGGAAATAGAGTGCGAACGGCTCTGCAGCGCCGAAATCGGCGTGCCGGCGGCGATTCGTCCCATGACCGGAACGGCGACATTCTGGTTCGCTTCCGAAAGGTCGCCCGCGACGATGGGACGGGATTTGCCGAGGTTGCCTTCGATGACGCTCGGCGCGAAGCGGCCGGACCGCGGCGCGGCGGGCGTCGTCGTCTCGGGAAGGCGAAGGATTTCAAGGGCGCGGGCGCGATTGGGAAGGCGGCGGATGAAGCCGCGCTCTTCGAGCGCCATGATGAGCCGGTGAATGCCAGATTTCGAACGCAGATCGAGGGCGTCCTTCATTTCGTCGAAGGAGGGCGGAACGCCGGTCTCCTTCAGGCGCTCATGAATATAGCGAAGCAACTCGCTCTGTTTCCGTGTCAGCATGGGCGCGCCCTGTGAATCCCGCCTTCAATGAGGACTTGCTGGCCGTGGCGGAAGAATCGGCATAGACAAATCATGAACGAAAAAATAGATGTTCTTGCTTGGTTCCGCAAGAGCTAAAGCGTGCTCCGAAAAAAATACCGGAGATGAAAGCGAGCTAACGGCAAGCGGTTAG
>JAJXYV010000007.1 GCA_021780435.1 Pseudomonadota bacterium | reverse complement strand
TGGCGGAAGGGGTGGGATTCGAACCCACGGTGGGCTTGCACCCACGGCGGTTTTCAAGACCGCTGCCTTAAACCACTCGGCCACCCTTCCCAAAGGCGTCACGCCTTCTGACCGCTTTGCGGGTGAAAGGCAAGCGCTTACGGCGCCTCATTGAGGCCGCATCCGCTTTCTATTTCCGCGCCAAAGTCTTAACACTGCGCGAAACGCCAACAGGACCGACGCCCGGACAATGAACGACGCCGCCACGACTGAAATGGACCTCAACCAGGCTGAAAGCCGGACGATTTCCTTCGTCTCGCTCGGCTGCCCGAAGGCGCTCGTCGATTCCGAACGCATTCTGACCCGCCTGCGCGCCGAAGGTTATGCGATCAGCCGCAACCATCACGGCGCCGACGCGGTCATCGTCAACACCTGCGGCTTTCTCGACAGCGCCAAGGCGGAATCGCTCGCGGCCATCGGCGAGGCGCTGAAGGAAAACGGCAAGGTCATCGTCACCGGTTGCATGGGCGCCGAACCCGGCCCGATCCTCGACGCTTACCCGAATATTTCGGCGATCACCGGCCCGCAGGATTATGAAAGCGTCATGGCGGCGGTCCACCGCGCCGCGCCGCCCGCGCCGCATCCCTTCGTGGACCTTGTGCCGCCGCAGGGCGTGAAGCTGACGCCCCGTCACTATTCTTATTTAAAAATTTCAGAAGGTTGTCACAACTCATGCACCTTCTGCATTATCCCGAAGCTTCGTGGCGATCTCGTCTCGCGCCCGGCGGCGGACGTGCTGCGCGAGGCGGAAAAGCTGGTCAAGGCCGGCGTCAAGGAACTGCTGGTCGTGTCGCAGGACACATCCGCCTACGGCCAGGACCTGCGCTACGCCGCGAGCGTCTATGACGGGCGGGAGGTGCGGGCGCGGTTCTACGACCTCGCCGAGGAACTCAGCCGCTTCGGCGTCTGGACGCGCCTGCATTATGTCTACCCCTATCCCCATGTGGACGAGGTTCTGCCGCTGATGGCGGAAGGCAAGATCCTGCCCTATCTCGACATCCCCTTCCAGCATGCCTCGCCCAAGGTGCTGCGGTCGATGAAACGGCCCGGCAATGTCGAAAAGACGCTGGAGCGTGTGAAAGCGTGGCGCGAGCAGGTTCCCGACCTCGCGCTGCGCTCGACCTTCATCGTCGGCTTCCCGGGCGAAACCGAAGAAGATTTCCAGATCCTGCTCGATTGGCTCGACGAAGCGAAGCTCGACCGCGTCGGCGCCTTCAAATATGAGCCGGTCGCCGGCGCGGCGGCCAATGATCTGGGCCTTGAGCCCGTCCCGCCCGAGGTTCAGGAAAGCCGCTGGCGGCGCTTCATGGAGCGACAGCAGAAAATTTCATCCGCCCGACAGAAGGCCAAGGTCGGCAAGCGTCTCGCCGTGATTATCGACAAGGCCTTTCCGGGAGGCGGCGAAGGCCGCAGCAAGGCCGACGCGCCCGAGATCGACGGCAAGGTCTTTATCTCGTCGCGCCGCCCCTTGCGCGTCGGCGACATCGTCACGGTGAAGATCGACCGCGCCGAGGCTTATGATCTGCACGGGACGGCGGTCTAGGAAGAGCCGTCACTGCTTCGCTTTGCTCGCAATGACGGATTCTGGTCGGGAAAATCGGCTTACGGCAGCAGCACGGTCGCGCCGGTGGTCTCGCGGCCCTCGAGCGCGCGGTGTGCGTTGGCGGCCTCGGCCAACGGGTAGCGGGCGTGGATGGCGATCTTGACCTTGCCCGACCCGACGACGTCCATCAGCCGCGCGGCCATTTCCCGCATCCGCGCCTCGTCCGCCACATAGGCGAACAGGCTCGGCCTTTGCGCATAGAGCGAGCCTTTCTGGGCCAGAAGCCCGATATTGAAGGCTTCGATCGACCCTGACGACGAGCCGAAGCTGATGAAGGAGCCGAAGGGCCGCAGGCAGTCGAGCGAGCCGGGGAATGTCGCCTTGCCGACGCCGTCGTAGACGACATGGCACAATTTACCGTCCGTGATCTCGCGCACCCGCGCGACCCAATCCTCGCTGCGGTACAGAATGGTGTGATGGGCGCCGGCCTCGCGCGCGAGCCTGGCCTTCTCTTCGTTACCCACCGTGCCGATGACCGTCGCCCCGAGCAAGCGCGCCCATTGGCACAGGATGAGGCCGACGCCGCCCGCCGCCGCATGAACCAGCACGATATCGCCGGGCTTCACCGGATAGGAGCGGAACAAAAGATATTCCGCGGTCAGCCCCTTGAGCATCATGGCCGCCGCGGTCTCGAACGAAACGCTCGCGGGCAGCGACACGACGAATTTCGATTCGATATTGCGGACCGACGCATAGGCGCCGAGCGCGCCGGCGTAAGCGACACGATCGCCGACCTTGAAACCGGTCACGCCCTCGCCGAGCGCGACGATCTCGCCTGCGCCCTCGTTGCCGGGAATGAAGGGCGTCGGCGCGGGATAGGCGCCGGCGCGGAAGTAGACGTCGATGAAATTCACGCCGACGGCGTGCTGCCGAATCTGGACCTCGCCCGGGCCGGGCGCCGCGAGTTCGACATCCTCATAGATCAGCGCCTCGGGGCCGCCGGTTTGATGCACGCGGATCGCCTTGACCATGGAATCCCTCCGTTTCGAGGAAATCTAGGCGGGCGGCGCCAGTGCGGCAATCCGTCCGGCAAGGCGAAGTTGCAAGCTGCGCTTTGCGCCCCGTTTATTTTTCCGCGTCGAACACCCGCAGATGCAGTTCGCGCAACTGCTTCGGCGTGGCGGGCGCCGGGGCGCCCATCAGAATGTCCTCGGCGCGCTGGTTCATCGGGAACAGCGCGACCTCGCGCAGATTGTGCTCGCCGGCCAGGAGCATGATGATGCGGTCGACGCCCGCCGCCATGCCGCCATGCGGCGGCGCGCCATATTGAAAGGCGCGATACATGCCGCCAAAGCGCTCGACCACCGTCTCCTCGCCATAGCCCGCGATCTCGAAGGCCTTCACCATGGCTTCGGGCTTGTGGTTGCGGATGCCGCCGGAGGCGATCTCGAAGCCGTTGCAGGTGATATCGTACTGGAAAGCCTTGATCTTCAACGGGTCTTGCGTCTGCAAGGCCTCGAGCCCGCCCTGCGGCATGGAGAAGGGATTGTGGCCGAAGTCTATTCTTTTCTCGTCCTCGTTATATTCATACATCGGGAAATCGACGACCCAGGCCAGTTCGAACCGCTCCTTGTCCACGAGGTTGAGCTCCTCGCCCACCCTGGTGCGGGCCATGCCGGCGAATTTGGCGAATTTTTCCGGATCGCCGGCGACGAAAAAGGCCGCGTCGCCGGCCTTGAGGCCGAGTTGCGCGCGGATCGCCTCGACCCGCTCGGGGCCGATGTTGTTGGCGAGCGGGCCGCGACCGCCGACGCCGCTGGCGTTGGGATTTTCCTTGAGGCTGGTCTCGTCCTTGGCCCGATCGAAGAACAGGATATAGCCGAGGCCTGGCTGGCCCTCGCCTTGGGCCCAGCTGTTCATGCGGTCGGCGAAGGTGCGCTGGCCGCCGGTCGGCGCCGGAATGGCCCAGACCTCATTCTTTTCGGATTCGAGCAGCCGGGCGAAAATCTTGAAGCCGGAGCCGCGGAAATGGTCCGACACATTCTGCATGACGATCGGGTTGCGCAGGTCGGGCTTGTCCGAGCCATATTTGCGCATGGCCTCGGCATAGGGGATGCGCGGCCAGTTCCTGGTCACCGGCTTGCCCTTGCCGAATTGCTCGAAAATGCCGGTGATGATCGGCTCGATGGTCGCGAACACATCTTCCTGGGTGATGAAGCTCATCTCCAGATCGAGCTGGTAGAACTCGCCCGGCAGGCGGTCGGCGCGCGGGTCCTCGTCGCGGAAGCAAGGCGCGATCTGGAAATAGCGGTCGAAGCCCGCCATCATCAGCAGCTGCTTGTATTGCTGCGGCGCCTGAGGCAGCGCGTAGAAGGCGCCGGGATGGATGCGCGACGGCACCAGGAAGTCGCGCGCGCCTTCCGGTGAGGAAGCGGTCAGAATCGGCGTCTGGAATTCGTTGAAGCCGGCGTCCTTCATGCGGGCGCGCATCGAATCAATCACCTGCCCGCGCAGCATGATGTTGTTGTGGATGCGCTCGCGCCGCAGGTCGAGGAAGCGGTATTTCAGGCGCGTTTCCTCGGGATAGTCCTGCTCGCCGAACACGGGCAGCGGGAGTTCGGCGGCCTGGCCGAGCACTTCAGCCGCGCGGACATAAAGCTCGATACGGCCGGTGACCATATCGTCGTTGTCCGTGCCTTCCGGGCGGCGGCGGACCTCGCCGTCGAGCCGCACCACCCATTCGGAGCGAAAGGCCTCCGCCAGTTTGAAGGCGGCGGAATCGGGATCGACCACGCACTGGGTCAGGCCGTAATGATCGCGCAGGTCGATGAACAGCACGCCGCCATGGTCGCGGATGCGGTGGCACCAGCCAGAAAGGCGGACGGTCTGGCCGATATGGTCTTCGCGGAGCTGGCCGCAGGTATGGGAGCGAAAAGCGTGCATGGTCGTCCAGGCTGAAAAGGTTTGGCCGCTGCCTAGCGGAATTTTGCCCCCGCGTGAAGGGGCGGCTTTTTGCGGGACAGGCCTAGCGAGGCCGAAAGCCATGGATTATGAAGATTTCATGAGCCTCATTACAGATTCCGGCGAACTGGCGGCCTATTGCCAGTCCTTTGCGAAATTTCCCTATGTCACGGTCGACACCGAATTTTTGCGCGAGACCACCTTCTGGCCAAAAGTCTGCGTGATCCAGCTCGCCTGCGAAGATCAGGCCATCGCCATCGACGCGCTCGCCGAAGACATTGACCTCACGCCATTTTTCGATCTGATGGCCGATCCGCAAGTGGTCAAGGTCTTCCACGCCGCCCGGCAGGACCTCGAAATCGTCTGGCATCTGGCCAAGATGATCCCGGCGCCTCTGTTCGACACCCAGGTCGCCGCCATGGTCTGCGGTTATGGCGACCAGATCGCCTATGGCGAGTTGGCGCAGAGCATCTGCAAGGTGGCGATCGACAAGTCGTCCCGCTTCACCGACTGGTCGCGCCGTCCCTTGTCCGACGCCCAGATCGACTACGCCATCGCCGACGTGACCCATCTGCGCGACATATACAAGGCCCTGAGGCAAAGGCTGGAGCGCACCGGTCGCCTGCATTGGCTCGCGGACGAAATGGCCAGCCTGTGCAGCAAGGAAACCTACGAGCAGCATCCCGACCGCGCCTGGGAGCGCTACGCCCATCGCGCCCGCAAGCCACGCGACCTCGCGGTGCTGATGGAGCTGACCGCCTGGCGCGAGCATGAGGCCCAGACCCGGAACGTGCCACGCTCACGCGTTCTGAAAGACGACATTCTGACCGAAATCGCCCTCGCCGCCCCGCGCACCGCCGAGGCTTTGGGCGATTTGCGCGCCTTTCCGCGCGGCATGGAGCGGTCCCGCGCGGGCGCCGAGATCCTGGCGGCGATCGAACGCGGCCTGGCCCGCGATCCGAAAAGCCTGCCGAAACTGGAGCGCGAGCGGCGCGGCGGCGGAGGCGGCGCCACGGTCGAGCTTCTGAAGGTCCTGCTGCGCCAGGTCGCCGAAAAGCAGGGCGTGGCGGCGAAAATGATCGCCACGATCGACGAACTGGAATTGCTCGCGGCGAACGACAAGGCCGACGTTCCGGCGCTGAAAGGCTGGCGGCGCGAATTGTTCGGCGAAAAGGCGTTGCAGCTCAAGCATGGCCATCTCGCCCTGACCGTCGAGAACAACCGCGTGGTCACCCTTGAATGGCACGAGGCCGACGATCAGCGGGACGCGTCCGACGAGGGCGGCCGTCCATAGCCGGGCAAGTTTTTCACGTCGCGCGGCAAAAAGTCCGTCGTTGCGGCGCCGTCCAACATCCCCGCTCGTCTGGCCCCGTCGAGGCTTCGGCGCCAGGATCGTGATCCCGTCGATCGGTCCGCCCGCGAAACTGGAATGAGCGCGGTTACCCCGATCCCTGAAATGTGAAGCGAGCCGAAACTGTAAGGTCTTCACCTCCCTGCGCGCCTCCTCCGTTGGTCGGATGGCGAGGCTTGGAGGCCTGTGGTTTAAGCAGCGAAATTATTTGAATTCGACGGCGGAAAATCGCCACAGATTTGTCACATCATCACTTCAATATATCTTATTTAAAACTAATATTCTTTACAGGGCACAAATTTTTTCTTATTTACCAAGGATATGAGAAACGCGGATCGGTCGCAATGAAATTGCAGAAAGCGGAAATATTCGACGCCGATAACGACATCCAACGGATGGCGGCCCGCGCGCTCGAAGCGAGTGAATTCCTCAAGGCGCTCGCGCACGAAGCGCGCCTGTTGATTCTCTGCATTCTGTCTCAAGGCGAAAAGTCGGTCGGCGACCTCGAAATGATGCTGGCCCAACGGCAGTCGACCGTCTCGCAACAACTTGCCCGGTTGCGCCTCGACGGACTCGTCACAACCCGCCGCGATGGCAAGAACATCTATTACCGCCTGGCGAATGAAGACATTCGTGTAATTCTAGGCGCTCTTTACGTCGTTTTTTGTGATGATCCCGATTATCCGGACGGCGAACGCGCCAGCTGAACCGGCGCGCCGTCACGGAGGGGGATGCGTATTCACCCCTTGCTGACGCCCTTGAGCTTTCCGATTCCGAGCATGTTGAGGGCGGCGTGTTCGTAGAAGGGCTCGCTGGTGCCCTTGCGCATCTTGCGGATGAAATATTTCTCGAAGCCGATCT
>JAJXYV010000219.1 GCA_021780435.1 Pseudomonadota bacterium | reverse complement strand
AGCCTCGTCCGCCATCGACGAATCCGTCAGCGAAACTTCGCTCGCTTCCGCCTGATCCAGGTCGTCGGCGCGCGGCGGCGGCAGGCCGCGCCCATTGGCGCGCGACGCGGCGATCAGGGCCTTGGCGCCCTGCTCCTTCAGGATGCGCTGGACGCCGCGAATCGTATAGCCTTCGCTGTAAAGCAGGATGCGGATCGCGGCGACGAGCTGGACGTCCTCCGGCCGGTAATAGCGGCGACCGCCGACCCGCTTCACGGGCCGAATCTGATTGAATTTGGTTTCCCAGAACCTCAGCACATGCTGGGGCAGATCGAGCTCTTCGGCGACTTCGCCAATGGTCCGAAAGGCGTCCTGGGTCTTGTCCATCAACCGCTCCGGCAGAAAACCCTGGCCCGAATCGCTGGCCTCAGTCGTTGTTCACGCGATCCCGCATGATATGGGAAGCCTTGAAAACCAGAACCTTGCGCGGTGAAATGGTCGCCTCGACGCCGGTTTTCGGATTGCGCCCGATGCGCTCGCGTTTCGAGCGCTGAATGAATGTGCCGAAGCCCGAGAGCTTCACGTTTTCGCCGCGCAGCACCGCCTCGCTGATCTCGTCGATCACCATTTCGACGAGTTGCGCGGACTCCAGCCGCGACAGACCGATCCGACGGAACACCGCTTCGGCGAGATCCGACCGCGTCACAGTTTTACGGCGCGAATCGTCCTCGCCCTCAACTTTGGAAGCGGACGTCGCCACAGCTTTCGATTCCAATATCTCAGTCGCCATTGAACGCCCCTCGGAACCATTATCGGTTTGAAATTATCCGCCGCCCGGGCTCGATCTTTATAAACCTAGTTACAGGCTTGTAAATAAAGCAAATCACAATCATCCACCGCACTTGCGGAAGTTACGGAGGCCAACAGCCGAGACAACCGCTCTCGCTGCGCATACGCCGGGCCTCTCACCACCGGATCAGCGCGGCGCCCCAGGTGAAGCCGCCGCCGATCGCCTCGATCATCACCAGATCGCCCGGCTTGATTCTGCCGTCCTCGAAGGCCGCATTGAGCGCAAGCGGAATGGAGGCCGCCGACGTGTTGCCGTGCCATTGCACGGTTTTCACGACCTTCTGCGGCGCTATGCCCAACTTCTGGGCGGAGGCGTCGATGATCCGCTGGTTGGCCTGATGGGGCACAAACCAATCCAGTTCCTCAGCGGTCAGGCCGGCTTCGGCAAAGGCGTCCGTCATGACATCGGTCACATGGCCCACGGCGAAACGGAAAACCTCCTTGCCCTCCATGCGCAGGAAGCCGGCCGTCTGCGTGGTCGAAGGGCCGCCGTCCACGAAAAGCTTCGACCGGTGCCGCCCGTCCGAGCGCAATTTGGTGGTCAGCACGCCGCGGTCGGCGTTGCTTCCCCGGCCAGACTGCGCCTCGAGCACCAGCGCGCCGGCGCCGTCCCCAAACAGCACGCAGGTCGTGCGATCATTCCAGTCCATGATCCGGGAAAAGGTCTCGGAGCCGATGACCAGCGCGCGCCTGTGGGAACCGGAGGTCAGGAATTTGTCGGCTGTCGCGACCGCGAAGACGAAGCCCGCGCACACCGCCTGAAGATCGAAAGCCACGCCGCCGTGGATCCCAAGTTCGGCCTGGATCATGGTCGCGACCGAGGGGAAAGTCAGATCCGGCGTCGAGGTTGCGCAAATGATGAGGTCGATGTCCTCGGGCCCGCAGCCCGCCCTGGCCATGGCCAGGCGCGCCGCCGCGGCGCCGAGGCTCGACGTGGTTTCATCCTTGTCCGCGATATAACGCTGAGTGATGCCGGTGCGCTGGACGATCCATTCGTCCGACGTGTCGACCGTCTTTTCCAGCTCCCGATTAGTGACGCACCGTCGCGGCAGGGCCGCACCCACGCCTTTGACCACCGAGCGCAGTTTGTTGGTCTGTTGCGTCAATTTCGGGGATCCAATCATCGTCTCAAACCGCGTCCGGCGGCGGGGCCTCGGCGCAATCCGCCCGCGCGACGCCTTCGAGCGCGGCGGCGTGTTCATTGGCGAGCGTCATCATGTCGCGGATTTTTTCCAGCAATCCGTGGCGCACCATATTCGCGCCGATCTCGATGGCGCCGGAAAACACGTCGGCGTCCACGCCGCCATGGGCCTTGATCACCACGCCGTCCAGGCCGAGAAAGACCGCGCCGCTGGCGTCGCGGGGCGACAATTTCGCCTTCAGATCCTCGAACGCCCCGCGCGCCAGAATGGCGCCAAGCTTGTTTCTCAGGCTGCTGGTCAGGGACTTCTTGAGATAGGCGCGGAGCTGCTTGGCGGTGCCCTCGGCGGTCTTGAGCGCGATATTGCCCGAAAACCCCTCGGTCACCACCACATCGACCGTGCCGCGTCCGATATCGTCGCCTTCGACAAAGCCGCGATAATCGAGAAGCGGCGAGTCGATCGCCTGGAGCAGGCGCGAAGCAGCCTTGACCTCCTCGATTCCCTTGACTTCCTCGACCCCGACATTGAGCAGGCCAACGGTCGGCCGTTCGAGATCCAGCAGACTGCGGGCCATGGCCGCGCCCATGATCGCCAGATCGACATAATGCTGAGCGTCCGCCCCGATCGTCGCGCCAACGTCCAAAACGATGGAGCGCCCGCGCAACGTCGGCCACAGCGCGGCAAGCGCCGGACGGTCGATCTGGGCCATTGTGCGCAGGCAGATCTTCGACATCGCCATCAGCGCGCCGGTATTGCCCGCGGAAACCGCGCAATCGGCCTCGCCGTTGCGCACGGCCTCGATCGCCATCCACATGGACGAATGACGACGGGTCGTGCGCAGGGCCTGGCTTGGCTTGTCGGCCATGCCGACCGTGACGCTGGTGTGTCGCAATTCCGTCGCCGCCGCGAGCCGCGGAATGGACTTGAGGAAGGGCGAAACCTTGTCCTGGTCCCCGAACATCAGAAAGCTGACGTCGGCGCTACGCTCCATGAACATGGCCGCGCCCGGAACGACAACAGAGGGGCCGAAATCCCCGCCCATGGCGTCGAGCGCGATCCGAACAGGCTTTTCCATTCCTTATCAGACTCCGATTGCAGCCGGCTCCGCGCGGGAGCGCGGGACAATAGCCGTTGCGCCGCGCTTGGCAAGCCCTCCGAATGCGCTGAAACGATGACTTTCAGTCCTTTTTGAGCTTCGACAGGGCCGCGAAGGGCGAAGGCTTCTCGCCGGCGTCCTCGATCAGAGGAGAGAATTCGGCGCCCGGCTTGCGCGGATAGGGGTCAAGCCCCAGGGCAAGGAATTCCGCTGCGAGCGCGCCCAGATCGATCTTGCCGTTCACGATCGGGTCCGGCGGATCGGGCTGCGCCGCCAACGCTCCCGCCTTGTCCTGCGCCGCCTCGATTTCCGCCATGGCGCGCGCATATTCCGCTTCTGCCTCCGCTTCCGGCGCGTATTCGACCTCGAAGGGCTCGTCGATTGAAGAATCGAACGCCTCCAGCGTGACGACGCAAGTCTGCGCGACCACGGCCCGCACCCGGCCCTTGACCCGCAGCCGATCGCGGCCGCGCCGTGTGACTTCCGCCTCGACCGTCAGCGCGCTGATCCCGAGAAGCCCGTCCTGCTCGGCCAGAGCCGAGCGCTCCTCCTCGCTGGCCTCGAGAACGAGACGCAAGCCGTTCTCGCCCACGGATTCGACCGCAAGCGGCCGGGAAAAGGGCGGTCGGCCCGTGTCGTCATGCGCCCGCATCATGGCTTCCCCCCAAAACAGATCTCGTTTGGCCCGGCGCTCCAACATGCCGCCGCGACCGGCCCGCCCCGCTTGATGCATCAGGGCTGCGGAAAGGGCGCCTCGCCGCGCAGGAATGTTTCAAGCGGCGTCTCGTCCAAACTTGCCTTGGCGCGCATATAATAAGCCGCGAGAGGACCGCCGTCGCCGCTGCCCAACACATTGCGCGCCAAGGCCCGGGCCAATTCTTCCTCGCCCTCGGTCGAGGCGTTTGAATAGGCGTTCCCCCGGCCCATGAAGGCTCCGGCGAGCTTCTTCATCTTCTTCGGCACGCCGACGTCCGATATGCCGATTTCGCGCAAGGCGTCGTCGAACAGAGAGAAAATCGCGTTGGAGAGCGCCTGCGCCAGTTCAGGTCCCGGCTCGGGCAGCAGACTCAATCTCCGAAGCAGCAGGCCGGCGTTCAAGGTCAGGATTTCGAAGCGGCCTTCGAATGTGTCCGCGACGCCATAAGGCGGCAGGAAAAAGGCCGGCAGGCGCGATTGCGCTACAACCGCCTTGTGCAGGCGCGCGACAGTCTCTTCCTGCGAATTTCGACGGAAAAGTCCGAAAATCATCCTGTTCATCCCTGTGTGGGCCGCCCTCCCGGCAAGGCTGACCACAAGGCCATACCCTGCCTATGGCCTTGCATTTGCCCTCCCCGGGGGGTAGGCGTGTGCGCGACGGGATGCAAGGGCAAAGTTGCGGGAGCGATTGGCGAGAAGCCGCGCCACCCGAGCGACCACCCTGAACATGGTCGACGAGCGGAGATATTTGATGCGGGCGAAAATGAATTGGCGCTGGGATGGGAAAACTCCACGCCGGGCGCTCGCCGGCGGCTTGCTCCTCCTTGCCGCCCTGCCGCCTGCATCGCTCTCCGGCTGCTCGACGCTCGACGAAAACGTCGTCCATCGTGGCTATGTGTTCGACGATCAGGCGCTTGCGCAGGTTCATCCGGGCATGCCGGCAGAACAGGTCCTGATCATCCTCGGCACGCCGTCGACCACGTCCACGATCGGCACGGAGGCTTGGTATTACGTCAGCCAGCGCGCCGAGCGCATGCTGCCCTCCATGCCGCAGAAAATTACCGACCAACGCGTCTTCGCGGTCTATTTCGACGCCAACAAGAAGGTGGCGCGCACCGGCAATTACGCGCTTCAGGATGGCAAGGTCGTCGATTTCACCACCCGTCAGACCGTGACGGGCGGCGGCGAGAATCGTCTGCTCCAGACGCTGCTCAACCAGATGGGCAAGTTCCAGTACAAGTTCTGACCGGGCGTTCGATCCGGGCGACGATGGGGATGGACGCCGGTCGAAGCGCCGGCGCGCCCGATCGCCCTCCCCGCCTGTCCGGTTGCTTGTCCGCTCGCCTTCGCAATAAAGTTCCTCCCGCGCATGGCGCTCATGCGGGGGGAGGCGCGATTGTCGGCGAATCCATATTCAACTCTGGGAGTCGAGCAGTCCGCCTCCCAGGATGAAATCCAGAAGGCCTATCGGCGGCTCGCCAAGAAGCTGCACCCAGACCTCAACCCCGGCAACAAACAGGCCGAGGACCAGTTCAAGGACGTCACGGCGGCCTACGATATTCTGGGCGACCCGGAAAAGCGCGGCAAATTCGACCGCGGCGAGATCGACGCCTCGGGCGCCGAGCGGCCGGCCCACCATTATTACCGCGATTTCTCGGAAAACGCGTCGCCCTACTCCAGCAATGCGGGATATGAGGATTTCGGCGACGCCGAGGACATTCTCTCGCAGATGTTCGGCCAGGCCGGCCGCGCGCGGGCCAACCGGCGCGGCGCCGACATTCGCTACCGGCTCGAACTCGATTTTCTCGAAGCCATCAACGGCGGCGAACGGCAGGTCGTGCTTCCGGACGGCTCCGCGCTCGACGTCAATATTCCGGCGGGAACGCGCGAGGGCCAGATCCTGCGGCTGCGCGGCAAGGGACGCCCCGGCCTCGGCGGTGGGCCGGCTGGCGACGCCTTGATCGAAATTCTGGTCCGCTCCCACCCCATCTTCACCCGCAAGGGCGACGACATCCACCTCGACCTGCCGATCTCACTGCGCGAAGCCGTGCTCGGCGGCGAAATCATCGTGCCGACGCCATCCGGCAAGGTCATGATGAAGGTCCCGAAATGGACGAACACCAACGCCGTGCTCCGCCTGAAAGGCAAGGGCGCGCGCCGCCTCGACGGAACGAGTGGCGATGAATTCGTCACATTGCAGATCATGTTGCCGGAAAAACCCGATCACGAACTGGAGAAATTCGTCGCGGACTGGCGCGGCGAATATAGCCCGCGCCAGGCCATGGAGAGATGACGATGCAGAGCCGCACATTCATTCTGCAGGCGCGGATCGAGGCGGAAGAACTGGAACAATGGTGCGCGGAAGGCTGGCTCCTGCCGTGCGCAACCGAATCGGGGCGCGAGTTTTCCGATATCGACCTGGCCCGGGCGCATTTCATCCGCGACCTTCTGGCGCTCGGCGTCAATCGCGAGGGCGTCCCGATCGTCCTCGATCTCGTCGACCAGATCCACGGCCTGAGGCGCATGACCCGCGACCTGATGGAGGCGGTCAAGGCGCTGCAAGAGGAGCGCGATGCCAAATGAGGCGACCCGCCGGCGGCAAAACCGCCAATGCGTTGAACGAAACAAAAACCCCGCGGATCATCTCCGCGGGGTTTGTTGATTGATTCAGGCGCTCGCTCTGGACTGCGCCAACCGCTTGCGCGGTGAAGTTGGCGCTCGCTCTGGACTGCGCCAACCGCTTGCGCGTCTGTGGACCTTACATCCCCTGATGGGCCAGGATGGCGAGGAGGAGCAAGGCGACGATGTTGGTGATCTTGATCGCCGGGTTCACGGCGGGACCGGCGGTGTCCTTGTAGGGGTCGCCGACGGTGTCGCCGGTCACCGAGGCCTTGTGCGCCTCGCTGCCCTTGAAATGCTTGACGCCGTCCTTGTCGATGAAGCCGTCCTCGAAGCTCTTCTTGGCGTTGTCCCAGGCGCCGCCGCCCGAGGTCATCGAGAT
>JAJXYV010000045.1 GCA_021780435.1 Pseudomonadota bacterium | reverse complement strand
GAGGGCGTCCAGGTTCGCTACCGCATCGACGGCGCCTTGCGCACGGTCAACGTGCTGCCGCCGGGGCTGAAGGCGGCCATCGCCTCGCGCATCAAGATCATGGCCCGGCTCGACATCGCCGAACGGCGCTTGCCGCAGGACGGCCGCATCAAGCTTGCGGTGCGCGGCGTCGACATCGACTTCCGCGTCTCGACCCTTCCGACCGTCCATGGCGAGAGCATCGTGCTGCGCATTCTCGACCGCAGCCGGATCACCCTGGATTTCGACGCGCTGGGCTTCGAGCCGGAAACCATCGCCGCGTTGCGCGACGCCATGCGCCTGCCCAATGGCATCGTGCTCGTCACCGGCCCGACCGGCAGCGGCAAGACCACCACGCTCTACACGGCCCTGCGTGAACTGGCGCGGCCGGACGTCAAGCTTTTCACGGTCGAGGACCCGGTCGAATATCAGCTCGCCGGCATCAATCAGGTTCAGGTGCAGCCGGCGATCGGCCTGGATTTCCCCTCGACGCTGCGCGCGATCCTGCGCCAGGATCCGGATATCGTGATGATCGGCGAAATCCGCGACGCCGAGACGGCGCGGATCGCCATCCAGGCCTCGCTGACCGGCCATCTGGTCTTCTCGACCTTGCACACCAACAGCGCCGCATCGTCCATCACCCGCCTGATCGACATGGGGGTCGAGAATTATCTGATCGCCTCGACGGTCAAGGCGGTTCTGGCCCAGAGGCTGGTTCGCAGGCTTTGCCCCGCTTGCGCCGAACCGCTCGCCGTCCGCGAGGAATGGCGGGCGCGGCTGACGCAGGAAATGCGCGCTTCGGGGCCGGATCGGCTGATGCAGCCGAAGGGCTGCCCGCACTGCCGCGCACTCGGCTATTCCGGCCGCTCGACCATCGCCGAATTGCTGACGATGAACGATCGCCTCGAACGGCTGGTCTGCCGCAGCGTGGCCGACGCCGAACTGGAGGAGGCCGCGCGCGAAAGCGGCATGACCACCATGTACCAATGCGGCATGGCCAAGGCCTGGCGCGGCGAAACCAGCGTGGACGAAGTTCTGCGCGTCACCCGGATGGGCTGAGCCGTGCCGAGCTTCTCCTATCGCGCGCTTAACGACGCCGGCGACCTGCGCGAGGGCGAGGTCGAGGCGGCCTCGCGCGAGGCCGCCGAAGAAGCGGTCTGGCGGCTGGGCCTGACCCCGTTCGAATGGCGCGACGGATCGCCTGCGGCGAGGTCGCGGCTGTCGTCCTTCCTCACGCGCGAAGCCAAACCCGGCGCGCGGCGGCTCGCCGCCTTCACCCGCGAATTCGCCACGCTCGAACAGGCCGACATTCCGCTCGACCAGAGCCTGCGCCTGCTCGCGGCGCAGAGCGCCTCGCCCGCCCTGCGCAAGATCGCCGACGACATTCTGAAACAGGTCGTGGACGGCGCCTCGCTGTCCCAGGCTCTGGCGTCGCGCCCGGATGTATTCGGCCAGGACTACGTCCAGGTGGTGCGCGAGGGCGAGAGCGTCGGGCGGGTCGGCGAAGCCTTGACCGAACTCGCCGACATGATGGAGCGGGGCCTGGAACTGCGCGGCCGCATCCAGAGCGCCCTGGTCTATCCGGCCTTGCTGATCGTGATGGCGATCGGCTCGACCGCGGTGGTGATGGGCACGCTCATTCCCAATATCGCGCCGATTTTCACCGACAACGGCAAGCCTCTGCCGTCGGGGCTGCAATTCGTCATGGGCGTCGAGGCCCATGGCGGCGAAATCGCGCTCGCCTTGATCCTCGGCGCGGCGGGAATTTTCGTCGCCGCGCGCATGATCGCCGCCCGCCCTGCCCTGCGCTCGTCCTTCGACCGTTTGCTGCTTCGCCTGCCGGCGGTCGGCGCCTTGTTGCGGAAACTCGCGACCGCTCGTTTCGCGCGCTCGCTGGGCTCGATGCTGAAGGCCGGCGCGCCCATGCTTCAGGGGCTCGAAAGCGCGCGGCTTTCCGTTGGCAATCAATATCTGCGCGACCGTTTCGCCCATGCCATCGAAGAAGTGCGCGGCGGCGCCCGCCTCAGCGCGTGCCTGCGCGAAATCGACCTGTTCCCGCCCGCCGCGGCCCAGATGATCGCCATTGGCGAGGAGACCGGCCAGACCTCGGCAATGCTGCTCCGGCTCGCGGTCATGTTCGAACGCGACTCGCAAGCCGCGATCGAGCGGGTGATGAGCCTGCTCACGCCGCTGCTCACGGTGACAATCGCCGGCGCGGTGGGCGGACTGATCCTGACGGTGATGGACGCCGTGCTCAGCATCAACGACCTGGCGATGAAATGAAGCGCCGTCCGCTCCGGCCCGCAAGCCGCCGCGGCGGCTTCACCATGCTCGAAATGCTTGTCGCCCTGGCGGTTCTGGCCCTGGCGGGCGCCATGGCCGCCCAGCTGCTGCGGCCGCGCTCGCCGCGGCTGCGGCTCGAAGCGGTGACCCGGGCTGTGTGCGCGACCTTGCGCGCCGCGCGCTCCCACGCCATCGCCGCCGACGCTCCGGCCGTGGTCGCTTTCGACCTCGCCGCCAAGACCTATTCGTCGCCTGTCGGCGGGCTCGGGCGATTGCCGCGGGAAATTGCGATTCGAATGAACATCGCCCAGGACGAGACGCGCGGCGCCGTTGGCGCGATCCGCTTCTTTCCCACCGGCGGCGCGACCGGCGGCGACATCCAGCTCGCCCTCGGCGCCGCGCGGGCGAATATTTCGGTCAACTGGCTCACGGGAGGAACGGCATGCGCCCTGGTCTCGGGCGGCGCGGCGGCTTCACTCTGATCGAAACGCTCGCCGCCTTCGCCATCCTCGCGCTCGCGCTCGGACAATTGCTGAGCGCGATCGGCGCCGGCGCGGCGAATGAGCGGAAAGCCGACTTTCTGCTGCGCGCGACCGCCGACGCCCAGTCCCAGCTTGCGGAAATCGGCGTCTCCCAGCCGCTTGTCGCGGGCAAATCGTCCGGACGTTACGACGATGGCCTGCTGTGGACGCTCGGCGTCGATCGCGACCGCGTCGTCGCCCTGGGCGGCGGTCCGCCGCTGGCCACCGGCTTTCGTCTGCGCCTCGAGGTTCGCCTGCCAACCGGCGGCGAGCGGCAGATCTTTGTCGCCGAGAAGATTTCGACGCCAAATCCGGAGAATCGGGGTCCATGAAACGGCGCGCCCCCGACGGATTCACGCTCCTGGAGCTGCTGGTCGCGCTGAGCCTGCTGAGCCTGATCATCGTCGCCCTTGCGGGCGGCCTCCGCATCGGAACGCGCGCCTGGGAAAGCGGAAGAACCAGCGCTTCGATCGACGATGCCGAGCTGGCCGTCCGCTCGATCGCCGGGCAGATCGAGCGCGCCTTCCCAACCGATTTGCGCCGCGCCCAAGGCGCGCCCGTGGCCGCCTTCCGGGGCGAAGCCGAAAACTGCCGCTTCGTCGCGCTCAGCGAAGGCGACGCCCAATGGGGCGGGCTCGTCACCACGGAGATCGGGGTCGAGGGCGCCGGCCGCCGGCAAAGTCTGAGCGCCTGGACGCAGGTTTTCCGGGAGGGCGATTTCGAGGCGGCGCGCGATGCGATGCGCGCGACCCGATTGATCGGCAATCTCGCCTATCTGCGCCTGTCCTATTACGGCGCGCTCGATGCGACGCATCCGCCGCAATGGCGGGAGACCTGGCGCGACGCCGCCGCGCCGCCGCGCCTCGTCTCGGTGCGGATCGGCTTGATCGGCCAGAAAGGCCTCATCGAAACAGCGGCGACAATCGAGCTGCGCCAGAGATAGACGGCTTCCGCGCGTCCTTGTCGTCTCCCTGTCAGAAATCTGCGGCATTTTCCCGAGCAGCTCGGAGGAGGCGTTGAACAGGGTCAAATTGATAACGCTCGCAGCCCTCAGCTTGCTCGATCTGGCTGCCGCGGGCTTCGCATGGCAAGGGCTCGCTGGCGCCGACGCCTCCGCTGACCCGCCGGCGCGCTCGTCCGCGGGCGTCGTCCCGGCGTCGCCTCCGGAGCCGCCCATCTTCGCGCTCGGGGACGATTCGGAAATCCTGGCCCGGCCGCTTTTCGCCAAATCGCGCCGGCCCTGGAGCGGCACGAATGACGCCGGCGGCGCCATGAATGGGACGTCGTCGCCCGCTGGCCTGAAGCTGCACGCGATCATCGAATTCGACCGATCGGCGCGCGCCTTCGTGACCTCGGATTCGGTCAAGGCCGGGCGGTGGCTGAGCGTGGGCGAGAATTTCGAAAACTGGACCGTCGCCGCCATTTCCGCGCAAGAGATCGCCCTGAGCCATAACGCCAACCATATCGAGCTCGGCCTGGATTACGCCGAAGACTCGGGGCGGGCCAAAGTTCCGCCGCCGCCGTCCGCCGCCAAAAACGACGCGCCCCCTCCGCCGCCGGCGCCAAGCAAGATTGTCACGCCGAACGCTTTCGCGGGCAGCCGGGGCGCCAAACGAGGCGAACACTGAAGCTTGTCACATTATGTTCCCGGCGCGTTCCCCTTATGGCGGCTTTCCTTCATCGCGCCTTCGCGGAACCCTCATCAAGCGATCATTAACGAGTGGCACAGTCCGCGCGCAATCTTGCAGCCCTTCACATCAGGGAGAAGGTCGGAAACGATGCGCACCCAAACATCCAGCCACACCAAATTCAAGCAGCGACTCTGCTCGTTCGTCGCCCTCTCGGCGGTTCTCGCCAATGCCATGGCGCCGAGCGTCGCTTTCGCCGAATCGGCGAAGGAGACTGCCCGCACGCCGATCAAGCACGTCATTTATATCATCGGCGAAAACCGCAGCTTCGACCATGTCTTCGCGACCTATCAGCCGGTCAATGCGAAAGAGAAGGTCCTGAACCTGCTCTCCGAAGGCATCGTCCAGGGCAATGGTCTGCCCGGGCCAAACTACAGCAAGGCGGCGCAGGCTCAGGCGTCCGTCACCACGACCTATCAAAGCGCCCCTGGCCAGAAGAGCCTCTATTCGGTCCTGCCCCCGGCGCTGACCGGCGGTCCCTCTTCGCCTTACATCTGCCAGGGCGTCGGCGACACCGGCGAATCTTGCGTGACCGCCGCGAATATCGCGCTGGCGCAGACGCTCGAAACCGGCCTTCCGAACGACTATGCCCAATATCTCCTCACGGGCGGCACCGGACAGGCGAGCCACGTTCCCGACGCCCGCGTGAGCTACGCCGGCCAGGACGCCAGCCACCTGCCGAATGGCCCGTACCAGCTGACCAACGCCAATTATCCTTATGATTCCTATGCGGCGAGCCCGGTGCACCGTCTCTTCCAGATGTGGCAGCAGCTGGATTGCAGCGCCGACGCCGCCCAGAAGAACCACGATTTCGGCTGCCGCATGGATCTCTTCCCCTGGGTCGAAGTCACGGTCGGCGCCGGCAAGAATGGCGCGGCCCGCCCCGCCAATTATTCGGATACGACGACCGGCGAGGGCTCGACCTCGATGGGCTTCTACAACGTCCAGAAGGGCGACGCGCCTTATCTGAAGCAGCTCGCCGACCAATATACGCTGAGCGACAACTATCACCAGGCGGGAACCGGCGGAACCGGCTTGAACCACATCCTCCTCGGCTACGCCGATGCGCTCTGGTTCTCGGACGGCGCCGGCAAGCCGCTCGTCCCGCCGAGCAATACGGTCAATCCGGCCGCTCCCGGCACGACCGCGTCCGGCGCCTCCGCGCTTAGCGAAATCGAGAACCCCAACCCGCAGCCGGGCACGAACAACTGGTACGTCCAGGACGGCTATGGCGGCGGCAGCGGCTCCCCGACCGCGGTTTCTCCGAACGCGAATTACGGCGGCGGCTCCTATGTCGCTTGCGCCGATGCCTCGCAGCCTGGCGTGGCCCCGGTCCTCGACTATCTCAAGGGCCTGCGGCGCCCTGTGTCCTCACGCTGCGAACCCGGTCATTACTATCTCGTCAACAATTATAACCCGGGCTATTTCGGCGACGGCTCGAACGCCTATACCGACACCAACTCGAACAATTACGTCTACACGATCCCGCCGACCACCGTCCGCAGCATCGGCGACGCGTTGAACGACCACAACATCACCTGGGCCTATTTCGGCGACCATTACGACCGTTATCTCGAAGACAAATACCAGCTCAACTGGAACTCTGGCCTCGATCAATACTGCAACATCTGCAACTGGGCGCAGTATTCGAGCCGGATCATGACCGACCCGAACCAGCGCGCGGCGCATCTCAAGGACACGTCCGACCTCTATGCCGGGATCGCGGCCGGCAATCTCCCGGCGGTTTCCTATGTGAAGCCGAGCGGCCTGGTCGACGGTCACCCGGCTTCATCGAAGCTCAATCTTTACGAAGGCTTCGTGAAGAAGGTCGTCGATGCGGTCAAGGCCAACCCCGCGCTCTGGGATAACACCGCGATCTTCGTCACCGTCGACGAAGGCGGCGGCTATTGGGACTCGGGCTATGTGCAGCCGCTCGATTTCTTCGGCGACGGCACCCGCATCCCGATGATCGTCGTGTCGAAATATACGACGGGCGGCCATATCAACCACACCTATAACGACCACGTCTCCTTCGACAAGTTCATCGAGGCGAACTGGGGCCTGCCGCCGATCACCGAGCGCAGCCGCGACAATCTGCCGAACCCGAAGGTTGAGGAAAACAACCCCTACATCCCAACCAATTCGCCGGCGCTCGGCGATATGATGGACATGTTCCATTTCCCGAAAAGCGACGCCGACAAGGGCTGAACCGCAGCTCCTGCGCCAACCGGAGATCTCGGGCGGAACCGCCCGACGAAATGACAAGAGCGCCCCGCCGCAA
>JAJXYV010000095.1 GCA_021780435.1 Pseudomonadota bacterium | reverse complement strand
GCAAAATCTCCAACAGCGACGCCGTCATTCGACAACCTCCGATTCGGGTTGTCGCTGATAGATTCACACATTTTCGCCCGCGGGAATCCCCGAAAGCCCTCAAAGTTTAGAGAACTGAACAGCCCTGAGTAACCCTTCGAGCGCCCCGATCCACACCACGGTGACGATTTCGCCGGGAGTCTATTGCAACGGCCTCACGCTCAACGCTAACGCCAATGTGACCATGTCGCCGGGCGTTTATATCATCAGCGGGGGATCCTTGTTCGTGAATGGCGGGGCCACATTGACCGGAATGGGCGTGACCCTCGTGTTCACCTCAGACACGCCGAGCACCGCGAATAGTTTCGCCAACGCCACGATCGCCGGCGGCGCGAATGTGAATCTCACGGCGCCGAGCTCGGGGCCGATGCAGGGCATCGTCATGTACGGAGACCGGCGGATGACGGCTGGCATCCAGGACTCGAAATTTTCTCTCGCGGGAGGAACCTCGCAGGCCTTCAACGGCGCGGTCTATCTTCCCAAGGCCGCGATCACCTATGCCGGCGGGGCTTCCTCGTTCAATGGCTGCTCGCAGGTGATCGGCGACAGAATCACTTTTGCCGGCGGGTCCAACCTGGCGATGAATTGCAGTTCCCTGGGGGTTCGCCAGATCGGCGCTGCCGCAACACTTGTCGAGTGATTCCACATGACCTCACGACCTTTCTCCCATCCCGCCCGGACTCGCGCCAAATCGTGCTCGGCGCGCTCTTCCTTCCTGCGCTCCACCGACGGCAACGCGTTGATCGAGTCCGCGTTCGTCCTGCCGATCGCCATCTATCTTTTCGTGGGCGTCGTTGATTACGGCGTTGGCCTTTACCGCGCCATGGAAGTGAAGCAGGCGGCGCAGATCGGCGCGCAATATGCCGTCATCAACGGCTTTAACGCCAATGCGATCTCGCAGGCCGTGGTCAATTCGACGCCTTTTTCGAGCGTCTCGGCCAGCCCGGCGCCCACATCCTATTGTGGATGCGCCTCGATCACCGGCGTGGTTCAGGCCGCCTGCGGTACGACATGCAGCGATGGAACCGCTGCCGGAACATATGTCTCGGTGAATTCCGCAGCCAGTTATTCCACCATTTTGCGTTATCCCTCGATTCCCAACAGCTTCGCGTTGAGCGGAGCGGCGACCGTGAGGCTGAAATGAGACTGCTCGCCCTGCTCAAACAGGCCGATGGGGCCGCCGCCGTCGAATTCGCCTTCGTCGGGCCGATCTTTCTTGTCCTCTTGCTGGCGATTTTGCAGTCGGGCATGATGTTATGGACCCAACTCGGTCTTGAGCACGCGGTCGAATCCGCCGCGCGATGCTCCGCTGTCAACGGCACGATCTGCGGCACGTCGTCCGCCGTGCAGACCTATGCGGCTTCGCAGGCTTATGGTCTCAATCTGCCGAGTTCGACTTTCAGCTACAGCAAATCGACTTGCGGGAATCTCGTTTCCGGCTCCTATACCTATTATTTCCTCACGCGGGCGTTCGGGACCGCCTCGGTTCCGCTCTCGGCCCAGGCTTGCTTTCCGAGCCAAAGCTGAACCGGGGGCTGATCGAGGCTTGCATTTGATTTGCCGGCCTTGCAAACTCGCCCAGGCGCGCAACGGGAGGCCGCGGAATTGTCGCCCGAAAGAATTTTCGGCATCGGCATGGGGTTCTGGGGCGCAAAGGCGCTCCTGTCAGCCGTTGAACTTGGCGTTTTCGCGCGGCTGGGCCAAGGCGGCGCGCGCCTCGCCGAACTGACCCGAGACCTCGGCCTCCACGAGCGCGCCGCGCGGGATTTCCTCGACGCGCTCGTCGCTTTGAATCTGCTGGAGCGCGAGGACGGCGTCTATCGGAATTCGCCCGAGACGGATTTCTTTCTCGACCGCGCCAAGCCCTCCTATGTCGGCGGCCTGCTGGAAATGGCCAATGCCCGGCTCTACCAAAGCTGGGGCGGCTTGACCGAGGCCTTGCGGACCGGTCAGCGCCAAAGCGAGGAAAAGGAGGCCGAGGATTTCTTCGGCGCGCTCTACAGCGATCCGGAGCGCCTGCGCGGCTTTCTCGCGGCCATGAGCGGCGTCAGCGCCGGCCCGGCCGCAATGATCGCAAGCAAGATTCCCTGGCGGAACTACAAGAGTTTCGTCGATGTTGGCGCCGCTCAGGGCATGGTTCCCGTGACCGTCGCGCGCGCTCACCCCCATCTGTCGGGCTTTGGCTTCGATCTGCCCGTCGTGCGGCCGGTCTTCGAGGAATTCGTCGCGCGCCACGGACTGTCGGATCGGTTGCGCTTCACGCCGGGCGATTTTTTCAAGGACCCTTTGCCGAAGGCGGACGTCATCGTTATGGGGCACATTCTCCATGACTGGTCGCTGGAAGAGAAGCGCGCCCTGCTCGCCAAAGCCCATGAGGCTCTGCCCAAGGGTGGGATGCTGGTCGCCTATGACGCCGTAATCGACGATGAAAGGCGCGAAAACGCCTTTGGCCTGCTGATGAGCCTGAACATGCTGATCGAGACGCCGGGCGGTTTCGACTATACCGGCGCCGACTGTCAGGGCTGGATGCGCGAGGCAGGCTTTGCGGAAACCCGGGTCGAGCATTTGGCCGGGCCGGATTCGATGGTGATAGGCGTGAAGTGACGAGCCGGCGCCTTGGTGGCAAGGGCGCAGGAATGCCGGCGAGAATCGGGCCGCAATGATTGGGCTGCCGGCATCCCGGCATCAATCAGCCCGTAGCGATCGCTCCCCCGAGGCGCCGCCCGCCCGTCGCATTGAATCTCGGCCCGATGCTATAATTCTCGTAGCGAATCAGACGCTTCACGCAAGACGCCTCGGCGCGGGCGTGGGGTGACGATGCTCGCGCTCGGACAGCGCGGCGGCCGCCGCCGGGGGGCGACGCGCTGCGGCCAAGAATCTGTCAGCGGCGCGAGCAGGCCTCGAACCATCTGGAGACGTCATCATGAGCCTGACGATTGTGCCAACTTTTGATAGTTCGGTTACGAAGTCAGGCGACGCTACGGGTTACGAGTCGGCGGTGAACACCGCGATCAATTTTTTCGAACAGCACTTCACCAATGTGAATAATGTTGTCGTCGATCTGACCTTCAGTTTCAATTCGTCCACCAATGGACAACTGAGCGAAAATAAGTCGAACTACCAACAATATACATACGCGCAGGTTTACAATGCGATCCTGACGGTGGATGGCGCCGGATCGGCGACCGCCACGCAGCAGCAAGCCGCGGCGACGTTGGCGAGCCAGTTCGGTCTCATCGACCCGACCCAGGGCGGGAACTTCTGGCTGACGTCGGCCGACGCGCGCGCGCTTGGCCTTGCGACGGCGTCGTCGGCGCCGCCGTCCGACTCGACCATCACGCTCAACAGCGGCTACAGCTACACCTGGTCGCAGTCGGGCGGCATCGCCAGCAACACTTATGACGCGGTCGGGACTTTCGAACACGAAATTTCCGAAGCCCTCGGCCGCACCGCCTGGCTTGGCCAGAACATTTTCGGCGATGGCGCCGATTACAACATTTTGGACCTCTTCCATTATGGCTCCGCGGGGCAACTGGCGGAGCCGTTCGATCGGGCGGCTTACAGCGCCTTCACCAACGGCGGCTCCGCCTATTTCTCCCTCGACGGCGGCGTAACCCAGGGCCTGACCTTTTCGTCCTATAGCGAAGTCAGCGGCGGCACGGATGTCGCCGATTGGAGTTACGCGGTGACTGGCGATTCGTTCGGCTACGCCACTTCCGGTTTGGTGGACGCCATCTCGCCGACCGACATGCAGACTCTCAATGTCCTCGGCTACTCCGAGATATCGCCCGCCTGTTATTGCGCCGGGACACGGATCGCCGCGGCGCGTGGCGAAGTTGCGGTGGAGGATCTGAAGATCGGCGATCTTGTCCGCACCATGTCCGGCGCGTTTCGGCCACTCAAATGGATCGGGCGGCGGGCCTATTCGGCCCGCTTCGCGGGCAATCATCCCGATTTATTGCCCATTCGCTTCAAGACGGGTTCGCTGGCGGACAACGTTCCGGCGCGCGATCTGCTGGTTTCGCCGAAACACGCCATGTTCCTCGACGGCGTGCTGATCCCCGCCGAGCAACTCGTCAATGGCGCGACCATCGTCCAGGAGCAGCCAGGGAACGACGTCCATTATTTCCACCTCGAACTCGAAACCCATGACGTTCTGATTGCCGAAGGCGCCTTCTCCGAAAGCTTCGTCGACGACGACAGTCGCGGCATGTTCCAGAATGCGCACGAGTTCCGCGAACTTTATCCCGACGAGCGGCGCAAGGAAGCCGCCTATTGCGCGCCCCGCGCCGATGACGGTTACACCCTCGACGGCGCGCGCCGGCGCCTCGCCGGGCGCGCCGGTCTTCCCTACCCGAAAGCGCCTGACTTCAGCATGCTGTGCGGCGCGGTCGAGCATTGCGACCACGAGGGCGTCTCGGGATGGGCGCTCAACACGGCTTGTCGGGATGCCCCTGTCTGCCTCGACGTGATCGTCGATGGGGTGTTCACGGACTATGCCTTTGCAGAAGCCGCGCGGGAAAAAGGCGGCCGGAGCTTCGCGCTGCGCTTCCCCGCCGCCCTCGATCCGTCCCGCCCGCATGAAATCGAACTACGGCGCTCGGCCGATGGGGCGTTGCTGGAAAAAGTCCTGCTGCCCGAGGCCCGCGGGGCGTTTCGCGCCGGTTGACGCGGCGCTCCTCGCGGCCGCTTACACGATCTTTGTCCGCACCTCGCCGACGCCCGCGATTTCGCCAAGCAGAACATCGCCGCGCTCCAGCGGGCCGACGCCGGACGGCGTGCCGGTGAAGATCAGGTCGCCCGGCGCCAGCGCCACATAGGTCGAGAGCGCCGCGACGGTTTCCGGCACGGACCAGATCAGGTCGGCGAGTTCGCCATCCTGGCGGATCGCGCCATTGACCTTCAGCGCGATGCGGCCGGTCTTCGGATGGCCGATGCGCGCCGCCGGATGGATGAGGCCGAGCGGCGCAGAAAAGTCGAAGCCCTTGCTCATGTCCCAAGGCTTGCCGGTCTTGCGCGCCTCCGCCTGGATGTCGCGGCGGGTCAGGTCGAGACCCGCGGCATAGCCGAAGACATGGTCGAGCGCCTTGTCGGCGGGGATGCCGGCGCCGCCCGCGCCGACAGCGACGACGAGTTCGATCTCATGATGGAGGTTTTTGGTCAGGCTGGGGTAGGGGGCGTCGGCGCCGTTGACGACGATGGAATCGGCGGGCTTGGTGAAGAAGATCGGCGGCTCGCGGGACGGGTCGCCGCCCATTTCGCGGACATGGGCGGCGTAATTCTGGCCGACGCAGAAAATGCGTCGCACGGGGAACAGGCCGCCGCCAGCGACCGGAGCGGCGGCTTGCGGCGGCGGCGGAAAGACATATTCGCTCATTTCGATTCTCCAGGAAGATTCATTCGGCCGGCTGGGCGAGCGGTTCGACCGGGGCTTCGACGATCGGCAGGTTGATGAGCGCCGACATCACGCCCAGAGCGATCGAAAGCAGCCAGACCGGCAGGTAGGAGCCTGTGCTGGCGCGGAAAAATCCGCCGAGCAGCACGCCGAGGAAGCCGCCGACCTGATGCGAGAAAAAGGCGAAGCCATAGAGCATCGTGAGACTTCCGGCGCCGAACATCTGGCTGATCAGCGACGAGGTTGGCGGCACGGTCGAAAGCCAGAGCAGGCCGGTGACGGCGCCGAAGAGGAGCGCCGACGTCGGACTTGGCGGCAAAGCGATGAAGAGCGCGGTCGCGACGGCGCGCGACAGGTAGATCGTCGAGAGAATGAAACGGCGCGGAACCCACATGCCGAGCCAGCCGGAAAAGAGCGAACCGAAAATGTTGAAGGCGCCGACGAGCGCGATGGCCCAGTAGCCGACGACGGGCGACAGGCCGCTCTCGACGATATAGCGCTGGAAATGGACCGTGATGAAGGCGAGCTGGAAGCCGCAGGTGAAGAAGCCGAGCACGAGCAGCACATAGGATCGGTGGCCCAGCGCCCGGCGGAAGGTCGCGCCTTGTCCACCACCCTGCGCTGGGAAGGCGGCCGGCGGGCTGGAAAGAGCCAGCGACAGCGGAATGATGGGCAGGATCGACGCCGCGAAGCCTAGCGCCGCGCCCTCCCAGCCGAAACGGTCGATCAGAGCGCCGGCGAGCGGCGAGAACAGGAACTGCCCGAAGGAGCCAGCGGCGGTGGCCGCGCCGAAGGCGTAGCTCAGCCTGCGCGGCGGCAGCAGCTTGGCGAAGGAGCCGAGCACCAGATTGAACGAGGCGCCGGAAAGCCCGAAGCCGATCAGGACGCCGGCCCCGAGTTCGAAACCCAGGGACGACTGCGCCTGAGCCATCAGCGCGAGGCCTGCGGCGTAAAGCAAGGCGCCGCCGATCAGCACGTAACGGGAGCCGAAACGGTCAGCCAGAGCGCCGGCGAAGGGCTGGCCGACGCCCCAGAGCAGGTTCTGCGCGGCGAGCGCGACGGAAAAGGCGTCCTGCCCCCAGGAGCGGGACGAGAACACCGGCAACTGAAAGGCGCCCATCACCGAGCGCGGGCCGAAGGACAGCATGGCGACGAGGCAGCCGGCGAGCACGATGGCGCCCGCGGGCAATCCGGCAGCGCTTTTCCGGGGTTCAGCCTGGCTCAATCTTGCCGCTCCACTCTTGACCCGCAAAGCTAGCATCGCCCGCGCAAGGCGTCTTTGTGCCGTTGCAAGGCTGGTTTGGCAACCGGCCCGGCGGCGGGGCCATGAAATTGGCGCCGACATGAAATGCTATGCGACGCCCTCGCCCGGA
>JAJXYV010000031.1 GCA_021780435.1 Pseudomonadota bacterium | reverse complement strand
CTCGACGGTCATTACATACTGGCCTCGGAAACCTGCGCGCTCGACATCATCGGCGCCCATTTCATCCGCGACGTCGAGAATGGCGAGATCGTCATCATTTCCGAGGACGGCCTGGAAAGCATCCGACCCTTCCCGGCGCAGCCGGCCCGCCCCTGCATTTTCGAATATATCTATTTCGCCCGCCCCGATTCCATCGTCCATGGCCGCTCGGTCTATGACGTGCGCAAGGAAATGGGGGCGCAACTCGCGCGCGAAAATCCGATCGAGGCCGATGTCGTGATTCCCGTGCCCGATTCGGGCGTGCCCGCCGCCATCGGTTACGCCCGCGCCTCCGGGATTCCCTTCGAACTCGGCATCATCCGGAACCATTATGTCGGCCGGACCTTCATCCAGCCGACCCAGACGGTGCGCGAACTCGGCGTGCGGATGAAACATTCCGCCAATCGCGCCGTGGTCGCCGGCAAGAGGATCGTCCTCCTCGACGATTCCATCGTGCGCGGCACGACCTCGGTCAAGATCGTGCAGATGATGCGCGACGCCGGCGCCAAGGAAGTGCATTTCCGCATTTCCTCGCCACCGATCACCCATCCCGATTATTACGGCATCGACACGCCGCAACGCGAAAAACTCCTGGCCGCGACCCATTCGCTGGAAGAGATGCGCGCCTGGATCGGGGCGGATTCGCTCGCCTTCCTGTCGATCGACGGCATTTACAAGGCCATGGGCCAGGTCGCCCGCGATCCGCAGCGCCCGCAATTCACCGACCATTGCTTCACCGGCGATTATCCGACGACATTGACCGATCTCAACGGCAAGGATATCCGCAAGCAATTGTCGCTGCTCGCCGAAACGGGCTGATTTCCCAACACAGGGTCTCAAAATGTCGGAAACGTCCTCGCCGGCCGAGAAGAAGCTCGCCGGCCGCACTGCTCTCGTCACCGGCGCCTCGCGCGGCATCGGCCGCGCGGTTGCTCTCGAACTCGCGCGGCGCGGCGCGCATGTCATCGCCATGGCCCGCACCCAGGGCGCGCTGGAGGAACTCGACGACGAGATCCGGGCGCTCGGCGGCGAGGCCACGCTCGTGCCGTGCGACATCACCGACTTTCCGGCCCTCGACCGCCTCGGCGCCGCGATCTACGAGCGTTGGGGCAAGCTCGACATTTTCGTCGCCAACGCCGGGATCCTCGGCCCGCTGACGCCGGTCTCCCATTGCGACCCCGACAAATGGGACAAGCTGATCGCGGTCAACGTCACCGCCAATTACCGGCTGCTGCGCTCGCTCGATCCGCTGCTGCGCGCCTCCGACGCCGGCCGCGTGGTCTTCCTGTCCTCCGGCGCGGCGCAGAGGGCGGAATACAAGGCTTTCTGGGGCCCCTATGCGATCTCCAAGGCCGCGATCGACGCCATGATGCGCTCCTATGCCGCCGACGTCGCCAATGTTTCGAACGTCAAGGCGATGAGCGTCAATCCGGGCCCGATGCGCACGAGAATGCGCGCCGCCGCCATGCCGGGCGAAGATCCGATGACGCTGCGCACGCCTGAGGAATTCGCGCCGAAGCTCGTCGATCTGTGTGGGCCGGACTGGACCGAAACGGCCAAGATCTACGACTTCCCGACCGACAAGGTTCTGGCTTTTCAGGGTCCCGCGTAACGTAAGGGCGCCGCGTTCGGTCAGTCTGCTCGCCGCGCCAAAGCGGCGAGTGCGAGCAGGCTGAAACCGGCGCCGGCCAAAAACGTCGCCGGCGCGCCGAAACGCTGCCAGAGCCATCCGGCGAGAAGGCTCGCCAGCAGCGCGACGACTCCCTGCACCAGGTTGAAGAAGCCGAAGCCGGTTCCGCGCAGGTCGGCTGGCGCCGAATCCGCGACCATGGCGGAGAGCAGGCCCTGCGTCGCGCCCATATGCGCGCCCCAGAACAGGACGCCGACGAGGACGAGACCCCAACCGTCGGCAAAGGCGAGGAAGAGGTCCGCGACCACGAGCAGGATCAGACCGAGCGCCAGCAAGGCGGGACGGTGCAGTCGGTCCGCGAGCTTGCCGAAAGGGAAAGCCGTCAGCGAATAGACGACATTCATCGCCACCATGACCAGCGGAACGAGCGCGATGGCCACGCCCGTCTGCTGCGCGCGCAGGACAAGAAAAGCCTCGCTGAACCGCGCGAAGGCGAAGATCGCGCCGATGACCGCCACGCGCCAATAATCGCCGCCCAGGCGGCGAAGATTTTCCTGGCGAATCGGATTTTTGCGTCTTGCGTCCTGCTTGTGCGCGGGCTCGCGCAGGCCGAAGGCCAGCAGCGCGACGCTCGCCAGCGCGGGAAACAGCGCGATCCAGAACACGGCGCGGAAATTGTCGGCCCAGAGCAGCATCAGGCCGACCGCCAGCAGCGGCCCGAGAAAGCCCCCGACCGTGTCGAGCGCCTGTCGCAGACCGAAGGCCGCGCCGCGCATGTCAGGCGGCGCAAGGTCGGCGACCAGGGCGTCGCGCGGCGCGCCGCGCATCCCCTTGCCGATCCGGTCGGCGAAGCGCGCGGTCAGCACCAGACCGAGCGTCGGGGCCAGCGCGAAAAGCGGCTTGCTGAGCGCGCCGAGGCCATAGCCGGCCACGGCCAGCGCCTTGCGCTTGCCGAGATAGTCGCTGAGCGCGCCGGAAAAGATTTTCACGATCAAGGCCGTGGATTCGGCGACGCCTTCGACCAGACCGACCGCCAACGCGCCGGCGCCGAGAACCGAGACCATGAACATCGGCAGCAGCGCGTGAATCATTTCCGAGGAAATGTCCATCAGCAGGCTGACGAAGCCGAGAATCCAGATCCCCGCCGGCATGCGCCGCAGAGCGCCGCCGCCGTCTCGCGCGCTCATCGAACCCTCACGGTTCGCCGGAAGCAAGCTGCTTTCAGCGTCGCTTTTTCCTGGCATAGGGATTGTCGCCCTGCTTCAGGGTCATGCGGATTGGCGTGCCCGCGAGGGCGAAGGTCTGGCGCAGGCCGTTGATCAGATAGCGTTGGTAGGAATCAGGCAATTCGTCGAGCTGGTTGCCGAAGACCACGAAATAAGGCGGCCGCGCCTTGGGCTGGGTCATGTAGCGGATCTTGATCCGGCGCCCCGCCACGGCGGGCGGCGGATTCTGGTCGATTGCGCCTTCGAGCCAGCGGTTCAGCCGCGCCGTGGAAATGCGCCGGTTCCAGATCTCATGCGCCCGGATCGCCGCCTCGACCAGCGCGTCGATTCCCTGCCCGGTCGCGCCCGAAACCGGCATGACGGCGGCGCCGCGCACCTGTGGCAGCAGGCGGTCGGCCTCCTCGCGCAATTCGATCAGCTTCGCGCCCTTGTCCTCGACCAGGTCCCATTTGTTGAGGCCGATCACCAGCGCCCGCCCCTCGCGCGCGACGAGATCGACGATGGTCAGGTCCTGTTTCTCGAAGGGGATGGTGGCGTCGAGCAGGACCACCACGACCTCGGCGAATTTCACCGCCCGCAGCGCGTCGGCGGCGGCGAGCTTTTCCAGCTTGTCATCGACCTTGGCGCGCTTGCGCAACCCGGCGGTGTCGAACACTTTAAGCGATCTTGTGGCGCTCTCTCCGGCATTCGCCGAGCGCTCGCGCGAATTGCCGCTTCCTCCCTTGCGCCAGACATGCTCCACGCCGATCGAGTCGCGCGTGACGCCAGCCTCCGGCCCGGTCAGCAACCGGTCCTCGCCGAGCAGGCGATTGATCAGCGTCGATTTCCCGGCGTTGGGCCGCCCGACGATGGCGATGCGCAGGGGCTTGGTCGGGTCGAGCTCGCTGCCGTCCTCGTCGTCCGCGAGCACGAGTTCTCGCCGCTCCTCCTCCTCGTCGGCGGAAAGCGCGGTGGCCTCCGGCAGGGCCTCGAGCAGTGCGGAATAAAGTTCGGCGAAGCCGTCGCCATGTTCGGCGGAGAGCGGCACGGGATCGCCCAGCCCGAGCGCGAAGGCGTCATAGGCGCCAGCCTCGCCGGCGCGCCCCTCAGCCTTGTTGGCGATGACGATCACCGGCTTCCCGGCGCGCCGGACCAAAGATGCGAAATGCCGGTCTTCCGGCGTCACGCCGACGCGCGCGTCCATGACGAACAGGATCGCCTCGGCGTCCTCGATGGCGGCTTCGGTCTGGGCGCGCATCCGGCCAGAGAGCGTCTCCGCGCCGCCTTCTTCCAGCCCCGCCGTATCGATGATCGTGAATTTCAGATCGCCAAGCCGCGCCTCGCCGGCGCGGCGGTCGCGGGTGACGCCGGGCTGGTCGTCGACGAGCGCCAGCTTCTTGCCCACCAGCCGGTTGAACAAGGTAGACTTGCCGACATTCGGCCGACCGATGATCGCGAGGGTGAAGGACATTATTTCGTAGGCGCCGGAGCCGCAGGCTTGTCTTGAGGCTTAGGTTGGGTTTGATCGGCCGGCTTCGCCGGTTCGGGAGCATGCGGAGTGAACTTGCCGCCGCCGCGCACCAGGGACAAGAAGGCGTTCACCTGCTGGCGCAGGTTCTCCGGGGCCGCCGGATCGATGACAATCTGGTCGAACCATTTCCCGGCGTCCTCGAAATCGCCGCGCTTCAAGGCGGCGAGGCCGAGGAATTCGCGAGCGGTGTGGCGGAACGGGCTGTCGAGCAACGCGCCGAAACGCTGCTCCAGTTCGGCCTTGTCGGCCACATCCGCCCGCAGCATGCCGGCGCGCAGGCGCGCCACATCGCGGATCAGGCTATCGAGTTGGGCGTCCGCCGCGATAGCGTCAAACTGCTTGACCGCCGCCGCCGGTTCCGTCTGCGCGACTTCCTCGGCCGCGCGCAGCCGCGCCAGCGCCTGGTATCCCTTCGGCGCCGTCCGCGCGATCTCGTCGAACGCGGCGACGGCCGCCTGCGCCTTGTTTTCCTTTGCCATGACCTGCGCCGCCGCGAACGCCGCGCCTGCGGCGTCGTCGCGCATCTGCTGCTGGTGGCGAATGAAGACGAAGATCGCGGTGCCGACGACGATCGCCACGGCGAGACCGGCCACCACGATCGAATATTTCGACCACAGCCGCTTCAGTTGGTCTGTGCGGACGTCTTCGTCGACTTCGCGGAAAATGTCGGCCATTGCTCTTCCCTTGGGATTTCCGCCCTGCGGTTAGCATGCCGCGCGGGCAAAGGCGAGCCTGATCAACGCTTCGACGCGCCTGCCGGCGTCAATGCTCCTCCCATCCCCATTTGACGAAAATGGCGCGTCCCTGGTCGGATTTGAGAAAATCGACGAAGGCCTTGGCTTTCGGGTCGGCGGCGCCCTTGTGCGTGAGGACCACGCCCGTGTCCCGGTAGATGCGGTAAGGCTCTTCCAGGGGCACCGTCTCCGCGACTTTCGGATTCGCAACCTGCCAAATGTTCCAGATCAGCCAGGCGTCGATGTCCGCCTGCTCGGTCCATTGCTTGAGCGCGGCCACGCTGTTCGACGGTTCCGGCAAGACCATGTTGCGCCGGAAAGCGCGCACCAGGGCGATGTCGCCCGTTCGTCCCGCGACGTCCTCCCACAGGCCGATCTGCGACGACGCCTCGGTTGTGAGCACCTTGACTCCCGGCTTCAGCAGATCCCGAAATCCGTGAATGGCCTTGGGATTGCCGGGGCGCACAAGGATGGCGGCGGGCCGCAGGTAGAGCGGTTCAGCGGCGCCGAGATCGAACGCGCCAGGCAGAGCCTGAGCGAAATTGCTCATTGTGGCTTCGGCCCCGCTGAAGATCATATCGGCGTCCCATCGCGCCTTCGCGAGCCACATTGGCGGCGGACCGGCGACGACAACGACCTTCACGTGATCGGCGGCGCCGAATGTGGCGGCCGCCTCCTTCATCGCCGGACCCGGACCGGCCGGCCCGTAAGCATAAAGGATGGGCAGCGACTCCCCGGCCTCGGCCAGGCCGCCGAAACCGGCGAGAGAAAGCGCGACAAAAAGTGAAATGAGTTTTTTCATCGGCGACTCCAATTCCACACCGCAAGCTAAGGCATGTCGGAAAGCAAGTCTCCTTTTTTCGATCGCTGGCAGTCTGTTAGGCTCGACGCGCCACATACATTTTTATTTCGTGATATGTTCGCGAGCCACCGGAATCGGCGCGCGTCTGGAAGGATTCATAAGGGACATGGCTCAGGCGATCGAAAACGCGGGCTTGGCGCGTCGCGCGGCCCTGCCGGCGTCCCTGTTCGGCGTCGTTCTTGGCGTCTCCGGCCTTGGCCAGGCCTGGCGGGTCGCCGCAAGGTTATGGGACCTGCCCGGCGCCGTCGGAGAAACGGTGCTGGCCGTCGCCACGCTGATCTGGGCGAGCCTGCTGGTCGGCTATGTCGCGCAGGCGATCTCCCATCCCGGCATCGTGCGCGAGGAGTTCCTGCATCCCGTGAAGGGTGGCGCGCCCGCCCTGCTCGGCGTCTCGACCCTCCTGATCGTGCTCGCGGTCCTACCCTATTCGCGCGAACTGGCCTGGCTTCTGGCCGCCGCGGGCATGGGATGGCATCTGGCCTTCTCGCTCTGGCACACCGGCTACATGTGGAAGGGCGGGCGCGACCCGCTCGACGACGCGCCGACGCTCTACCTGCCGACCGTCGCCGGGAATTTCACCAGCGCGGCGGCGCTGGGCGCGCTCGGCAAGCCGGACTGGGGCTGGCTTTTTCTCGGCGCGGGCCTGTTCTCCTGGCTGGCGATCGAGCCGCTGATCCTGCGCCGACTGTGGCGCGCCGAGGGCGTGCCGGCAGCCCAGCGGCCCCTGTTCGGCATCCAGTTCGCGCCCCCGGTGGTCTGCGCCATGGCCTGGCTGACGCTCGCGCCGAGCGCATCCGTCGCCGAGGATCATTGGCTCCCGATGCTTTGGGGTTATGGGCTTTTCCAGTTGCTGCTCGGCCTGCGGCTGAAATCCTGGATCGCCGAACAGCCTTTCGCGCCCAGCTATTGGTCGTTCACCTTCGGCGTCGCCGCCTCCGCCGTCAGCGGGCTGAAACTGGCGCTCGCGGGCGTCGGCGCGGCGCAGATTCTGGCGATCCCGGTCTTCGTCGGCGCCAATCTGTTCATCGGCTATCTTTTCGTCCGCACCGCCGCGCTTTATCTCGGGCGTTGGCGCACGACGGGGCAATGAAAGTGCCTGCGCCGCGACCGGCGCCTTTCCTTGGCGCGGCGACTTGTTCTACTAAGCCCGCATGACAGAAAATCCGAATTCCTCCCTCGCGCCGATTCACGTCATCGGCGGCGGGCTGGCCGGCTCCGAAGCCGCCTGGCAGATCGCCCGGGCCGGCGTTCCGGTCGTGCTCCATGAAATGCGCCCCGTTCGCGCCACGGACGCCCACAAGACCGGGCTCTGCGCCGAACTCGTCTGCTCCAATTCCTTCCGCTCCGACGATTCCGACACCAACGCGGTCGGCGTGCTGCATCGGGAAATGCGGACTCTTGCGTCCCTCGTCATGCGCTGCGCCGACGCCCATCAGGTGCCGGCGGGCGGCGCGCTGGCGGTGGATCGCGACGGCTTCGCCGCGGCGGTCACTGCGGCGCTCGAAAGCGAACCGCTGGTCGAAATCCGCCGCGAGGAGATCGCCGGCCTTCCGCCCGCCGAATGGGGCAATGTCGTCATCGCTTCCGGTCCGCTCACCTCGCCCGCGCTGGCGGAAGCCATCGGCGCGCTGACCGGCGAAGCGGAGTTGGCCTTCTATGACGCCATCGCGCCGATCGTGCATTTCGAATCGATCGACATGGACAAGGCCTGGTTCCAGTCGCGCTATGACAAGGCGGGACCGGGCGGCACCGGCGCCGACTACATCAATTGCCCGCTCGACCGCGAACAATATGAAGCCTTCGTCACCGCTTTGATCGAAGGCCCCAAGACCCAGTTCAAGGATTTCGAGAAAACGCCCTATTTCGACGGCTGCCTGCCGATCGAGGTCATGGCCGAGCGCGGCCGGGAAACCCTGCGCCATGGGCCGATGAAGCCGGTCGGCCTGACCAATCCGCACAACCGGACCGTGAAACCTTATGCGATTGTTCAGCTTCGGCAGGATAACGCATTGGGAACGCTTTATAATATGGTCGGATTCCAGACCAAGTTGCTCTATGGCGCCCAGGCCGAGACATTCCGGAAGATTCCTGGGCTCGAACGCGCGGAATTCGCCCGGCTCGGCGGCCTGCACCGCAACACCTTCCTGAATTCGCCCAAGGTTCTCGACGAAAGGCTGCGCCTCAAGGCCCAGCCGCGCCTGCGCTTCGCCGGCCAGATCACCGGCTGCGAGGGCTATGTCGAAAGCGCGGCGGTCGGCCTGATCGCCGGACGCATGGCCGCCGCCGAGCAGTTGGGCCGCGCCTTGCCGCCGCCGCCTCAGACGACGGCGATCGGCGCGCTGCTCAACCACATCACCGGCGGCCATATCGAGACGATCGACGCCGGGCCGCGCAGCTTCCAGCCGATGAACGTTAATTTCGGCCTGTTCCCGCCTCTCGACTTCGCCCCCAAGGCGCCCGACGGCAAGCGCCTGCGCGGCCCGGAAAAGGCCGTGGCCAGGAAAAAGGCGCTGTCGGCGCGCGCGGAGGCCGATCTGCGCGCCTGGATTGCGGATGCGATGCCGCACATGTGAAGGCCGCCACGATCGCGCCCGATTCCTGTCGCGCGATTTTCACGAGTGGTCGCTAGCGTGCGCGCCGGACTGAAAGCGCGCCGCGCGGTCGCCGGTCCCTAAACCTTGTTGCGCCACAGCGCCCATTGGCGGCGCCAGGGCGCGGCATCGACGGGCGTCGTGAAGGGATCATAATCGCGGCGCTCCATCTGACGCAGATAAAGGCCGGGCAAGGCGAGAAGGCGGAACGCCTCGCGCCCCGGCTTGGGCAGGGAGAGGACGGCTTGTTTCGCTTTGACCAGATTGTCGCGCGCCAAAGCGCGCAACTCCGCCAGCGCCACCATGAGGCCCGCGGATTTCTCGCGCGCGAAAAGGTCGGCGGCCGTCAGGCCGCGACGCGCCAAAAGGTCGCCCGGCAGGAAGCACTGGCCGCGCGCGACCTGCCAGGGCAGCGCCCGCAGAAGGCCCGCCAGGGCGTAGGCGCGTCCGGCGTGACGAGCGGCCTCCTCCGCCCCGCCCGCGCCCAGGATCTGGCTCGCAAGACCGAAAAGCGCGCCGCAGGTCTCGTCGCAATAAAGCTCCAGAAAGGCCTGATCCGGCGCCGGGTCGTCGTAAAGGTCGAAGCGCCGCGCCTCTAAATAATCCAGCAGCGCCTTCTCCGGCAGGCCGAAACGGTCGATTGTCGCCAGCAGGGCGTCGGCGGTCGGGTGGGAGCGGAATTGTCCGGCGGTCGCTCCCGCGTCCGCCGCGTTCAGGGCGTCGATCCACCATTGCAGCCGCATTTCGCCAAGAATCGGCTGTGAGACTTGGTCGCGGATGCGCGCGACCTCGGCGTTGAACGCGTAAAGCGCGAAGAGATGCGGCCGCGCGGCGTCGGGCGCGAAAAGGCAGGCGAGCCAGCGGTCGCGGTCGCTTTCGCGTAAGGACTCGCCACAGAGGCGATAATGTTCGGCGAGCTGATCCAAATTCACACGCTCAGCCGCATGAAATCATAGGCCGGTTCGACATGTTCCGGCAGATGGCGACGCAGGGCCTCGTAATCGAGATCGGTGTGCAGATTGGTCAGCACCGCCCGCTTCGGCTTGAAATGAGCGATCAGCTCCAGCGTCTCGCTCACCGAGAGATGGCTCGGATGATGCTTGTGGCGCAGGGCGTCCACGATCCACAGATCGAGGTTTTCCAGGAAGCCCATGCTCTCGGGCGGAACAAATTTGACGTCCGGCGTATAGGCGCAGGCGCCGAAACGATAGCCCACGGCGTCAATGTCGCCGTGATTGAGGCGGAAGGGCAGGATTTCGATCTCGCCCGCCGGCCCGCCATGCGCGAAAGCCTGACCATAGTGCAAAATATGGGGGATCAGGAGCGGCGGATAATTGCTGCCCGGCGGCGTCTTGAACAGATAATCGAAGCGCAGGCCGACAGCATCCCAGGTCGGCGGGTCAAAAAAAGCGTCGATCTTGCGATGCATCGCCATGGTCAGCGGCCGCAGGTCGTCGAGGCCGTGGATGTGGTCGGCATGGGCGTGGGTCAGGAGCACCGCGTCGAGGCGGTGGACGTTGGTCGCGATCAGTTGCTCGCGCAGGTCGGCGCCGGCGTCCACCAGCAGCCGCGTCGGCTCGCGCTCGCCGCGCTTCTCCACGAGAATCGCGCAGCGCCGGCGGCGGTTCTTCGGATTATTGGGATCGCATTCGCCCCAGCCCTGCGCCACGCGCGGGACGCCCGCCGAGGAGCCGCAACCCAGGATCGTAATGTCGAGCGTCATGCAGGGAGCGCCGGCATTTTATCAAACAACGCCAGGGCGTTGGCCGTAGTCACTTCAGCCAGTTTCTCTGGCGTCACGCCCTTGACCTGCGCCAGAAGCCTGGCCGTGTCCGCGACGAAAGCTGGCTCGTTGGTCCTGCCGCGATGAGGCGTCGGCGCGAGGAAGGGCGCGTCGGTCTCGACAAGAATGCGCTCAAGCGGCACGTCCCGGGCGATATCGCGCAATTCCTGCGAATTCTTGAAGGTGACGATTCCCGAGAAGGAGACGTAGAGCCCCAGCTCCACGCCCTTTTCCGCCAACGCCCGGCTGGACGAGAAACAATGCAGCAGGGCCTTGAACCGGCCCTTGGCCATTTCCTCGGCGAGGATCGCCGCCATGTCCTCGTCGGCGTCGCGGGTGTGGATCACCAGCGGCAGGCCGGTCTGGCGCGCGGCTTCGATATGGGCGCGGAACACGCGATGGGCGAGGTCGCGCGGCGCGCGGTCGTAATAATAATCGAGCCCCGCCTCGCCGATCGCCACGCATTTCTCATGCGCCGCCAGTTCCGCGATCTCCGCCGCTGAAAACTCCCGCTCGTCCAGCGCATGGTTGGGATGGGTGCCGACCGAGCAATAGATATTTTCGTCGCCTTCCGCGATCTCGCGGATCGCCGGGAATTTCTCGATCTCGGTGCAGATGGTGACCATCCGCCGCACCCCGGCGGCGCGGGCGCGGGCGAGCACGCCGGCGCGGTCCTGGGCGAGTTCGGGAAAATCCAGATGGCAGTGGGTGTCGATCAACATTACTTCGTCTTTTCCTCGGCGGCTTCCGGCTCGACATAGCGCGGGAAGATCGGCGCCGGCTGCGGCAGGTCCGTCCCCGCGAACAGCCGATGTTCCGGCCTCGCATAGACATAGGCGCGCTCGTCGGCGCGAACAGAGAGCAGGTCCAGCAATTTTCCCGCCGCCTCCGGAATGAAGGGCTGGCACATTATGCCGACGACGCGCAGCGTCTCGATGGTCGTGAACAGGACGGCGTCGCGGCGCGCCGGGTCGCTCTTGCCGAGCTTCCAGGGCTCCTGCCCCGCGAAATAGCGGTTGGCGTCGCCGACCACGGCCCAGATCTCGGCCAAGGCCTGATGCGGCAGAAAGGCCTGCATCGCGGTGCGAACCGCTGCGACCGCGCCATAGGCCTTGGCCAACATTTCGGCGTCCGGCGCCTGGGTCTCGCCCGCTTCCGGCACGCGCGCGCCGCAATTCTTGGCGACCATCGACAGCGAGCGTTGCGCCAGATTGCCGAGGTCGTTGGCGAGGTCGGCGTTGATGCGCTGGACGATAGCCTCATGCGAATAATTGCCGTCCTGGCCGAAGGGCACCTCGCGCAGGAAGAAATAGCGCAGGGCGTCGACGCCGTAATGATCGGCGAGCGCCATCGGGTCGATGACATTGCCGACCGATTTCGACATTTTCTCGCCGCGGTTGAACAGAAAGCCGTGGACGACGATCTGCTTCGGCAAGGGCACGTCCGCCGACATCAGGAAGGCCGGCCAGAAGATCGCGTGGAAGCGGGTGATGTCCTTGCCGATGACATGGGCGTCTGCCGGCCAGTATTTTTTCCGCGCGCCGCCCTCGAACCAGCCGGTCGCCGTCAGGTAATTGGTCAGGGCGTCCACCCAGACATACATGACATGGCGCTCGTCGCCGGGCACGGGAATGCCCCAGTCAAAGGTCGTGCGGCTGATCGAAAGGTCATTCAGGCCCCGCTTCACGAAGGCCACGATCTCGTTGCGGTATTTCTCCGGCGTGATGAAATCCGGATTGGCCTCGTAGTGGGCCAGCAACTTCTCGCCATAGGCCGAGAGCCGGAAGAAATAGCTCTCCTCCTCGACCCATTCGACCGGCGTGCCGGTTGGCGCGAATTTCTTGCCCTCCGGATTCTGGGTCAGCTCGCTCTCATCGTAATAGGCTTCGTCGCGGACCGAATACCAGCCGGAATATTTCGACAGATAGATGTCGCCCTTGGCCGCCATCCGCCGCCAGATTTCCTGCACGCACGCCTTGTGGCGCGCCTGGGTCGTGCGCACGACGTCGTCGGCGAGCGCGTTGAGCTTTTCGCCCATGGCCTGGAACTGCGCCGCCGTGCGGTCGGCGAGCGCCTGGGGGTCAAGGCCCTCGCGCGCCGCCGTCTGCTGCATCTTCAGGCCGTGCTCGTCCATGCCTGTCACGAACAGGGTGTCGCGCCCGTCGAGGCGGTTGAATCGCGCGAAGGCGTCGGTGGCGATGCGCTCATAGGCATGGCCGATATGGGGCGCGCCATTGGCGTAGGGAATGGCTGTGGTGATGTAAAAAGGAACGGTCACGGACATGGGCGCGGGAATCTCGGCTTGGGCGGCGGCAGCGCAAACTAGTCAAAGCGCGCCGCCGGGGAAAGTCCCTTTGCCGCCATCGCGGCCCCCTCGTCAGCCTTCGCCTTTGGCGATCAGTTCTGCATAGCTTTCCATTGAAAGCTCTCCTCCGGCGCCGGCGACCCGATCCCGATCGCGCGCCGGTATGGCGTCCTGCACGATATCCAGCCGCTTCCAGCCGGGCAGCGGCGCCTGCGCTTCCGGCTGCGGCACATATTTCGAGAGCCCGAGCTTCTCGTGGCGATGGATATAGCGCGGGCAATTGACCCAGATCGCGTCGACCGCGACACTGACCAGAAATTCCGCGCCTGGATAGAGTTCGAGAAGCGGATGCTCGAAGACCGCTTCCGCCGCGCCTTGAACGCGCAGGCGGTTGGGCGTCACGAAATCGATGAACAGCAGGCCGACCTGCGCCATGTTCATCAGATTCCCCGCCGAATAATACATGCCGTTGCCGTCGTACCAGGGAAAGACCAGGGCCGAGGGGCCGATGACCCTTACGAAGCCTGGCGCGCCGCCCTTGTAGGAAACGGTGGGCCGGCCCGCCACATCGATGGTCGAGAGAAAGAACATGTCCAACGACTGAATGAACGCGCTCTCGTGCTCCTCGAATTCATGATGGACAATGTTGTTTTCCATCAGATCGGCCATGCGGCGCGAATCGAACCTGTCCTGCAGGGCGCGATGCCTCTCCGAGTAGAATTTCGACATGGCCGATCCTTTCTGATCGTGGAAATTCCGCCCCGACTCTTGCGGCTCAAGACCGAACGGCGCCTCAAGCATCGCGATCGCGCGCGCGCAGGCAAGAGCCTCACGACCTGGAAACATGGGCCGTTTCACCGATTTTCTCGTAGATTTTTCTTATTCTTCAAGTTTCGGCGTTTTGTCGCACTCGGGATCAAACTTCAAAATCCCCCGGATTTTTTGTTTAAATTGTATTAACCGCAACAATCCGGCCGCACCGCCTTCGCTAAAGAGCGGACTCGCAAGGATTTTCACGCCATCGGAGCGCGCCGTGAGCCCCATCGAAAGCTTTCTGCCCAGCCGCGACAGCAGCATGTATGGAGCCAAGCGCTGGCTCTGGCTGTTCGGTTTCATTCCTCCGGCCCTGCCTGTCTTCGGCTATCTTCTCGTCAGGGCGACCGGGCTGCCGCTGTTCTACTGGTTCGGCCCCCTTTTCATTCTCGGCGTCGTCGTGATCGACATGGTCGTCGGCGTGGACAAGTCGAATTACGCGGTGTCCGAAATCGCGGCGGTCGAAAGCGAGCCCTATTACCGCTGGGTCGCGGACCTCGTCATGCCGATCCAATATGCCTCGCTGCTCTGGAGCGCCTGGATGCTGGTCCATGGCGGGCTCGACGCGATCAACTCGGTGGGGCTCGCCGCGACGCTCGGCATCGCCAACGGCATCGCGATCACCAACGCCCATGAGATCGGCCACAAGCCCGCGAATCTGGAGCGCTGGCTGGCGAAATTCGTCCTCGCCCCCACCTTCTTCGGCCATTTCACCATCGAGCATAACGGCGGGCACCATGTCTGGGCGGCGACGCCAGAGGATTTCTCCTCGGCGCGCATGGGCGAGAATTTCTATGTCTATTTCCCGCGCACCCTGATCGGCGGCATCAAGGAAGCCTGGACGCTGGAAAAGGAGCGTTTTGCTCGGCGCGGCAAATCGCATTGGAGCTGGCGCAACGACGTGCTGTCCGCCTGGACCGTGACGCCGCTTCTGTTCGGCGCGCTCGTCGCCTGGCTCGGCTGGAGCGCGTTGCCCTGGCTGGTCCTGCAAGGCTTTATCGGCCTGACCATGCTGGAAATGGTCAATTACGTCCAGCATTACGGCCTGTTGCGCGCCAAGCGCGAGGATGGCCGCTACCTGCCCTGCGAGCCGCGCCATTCATGGAATTCGAGCCATCTGGCGACGAACATCATGCTCTATCACCTGCCGCGCCATTCAGACCATCACGCCCATCCGATGCGCCATTATCAGGCTTTGCGCCATTTCGAGGAGGCGCCGCAACTGCCGACCGGCTATGCAGGCATGAGCCTGATCACCCTCATTCCGCCGCTGTGGAATCGGATCGTCGATCCCGTCCTCGTCGCCCATGCGAAGGGCGATCTCGAAAAGCTCAACGTCCATCCGCCAGCCAGGGCGCGCCTCGCCCGGAAATGGGGCGGCTGGCGCAAGCCGTCAGCGGCGTAGCAACAGGCAGGCGTCGCCGTAGGAATAGAAGCGGTAGCCGTGTTCGATCGCATGGGCGTAGGCGGCCTTCATGCGGTCGAGCCCCGCGAAGGCGCTGACCAGCATGAAGAGCGTCGAGCGCGGCAGGTGGAAATTGGTCATCAGGACATCCACCGCGCGAAAGGCGTAACCCGGCGTGATGAAGATCGCGGTGTCGCCGGCGAAGGATTTGATTTCGCCCGATGGATCAGCGGCGCTTTCGAGGATGCGCAAGGAGGTCGTGCCAACGGCGACGATGCGCCCGCCCGCCGCCCGCGCCGCATTGAGCCGCGCGGCGACCTCAGCGGGGATTTCGCCCCATTCGGAATGCATCCGGTGATCGGCGGTGTCCTCCGCCTTGACCGGCAAGAAGGTTCCCGCGCCGACCAGCAGCGTCACCTTCTCGATGGTCGCGCCCGCCTTGAGGACAGATTCCACGAGTTCGGGCGTGAAATGCAGCCCCGCCGTCGGCGCGGCGACCGCGCCGCTCCTGTCGGCGAATAGCGTCTGGTAATCGCGGGCGTCGCTGGCGTCCTCGGCGCGGCGCGCGGCGATATAGGGCGGCAAAGGCATGTGACCGAGGGCGAAAATGGCGTCGTCGAGCGCGGGGCCGGAGAGATTGAACGACAAAAGGGCCTCGCCTTCGTCTTTTTCCTTCACCTCGGCCCAGAGCGCTCCCGCCTGGCAGGCCGCTCCCTCGCCGGGCTCTCCGAAAACGACCTTCTCGCCCAGCTTCAGCTTTTTCGCAGGCCGCACGAAGGCCCGCCAATGCGAGGCGTCCTCGCGCTTGTGCAATGTGGCGTCGATCCGCGCGACTGCCTCGCCGCGCCGCCGCCAGCCAAACAATTGCGCCGGAATGACCTTGGCGTCATTGACGACCATCACGTCGCCCTTGCGCAAGAAGTTCGGCAGGTCGCGCACCGAGGAATCGCTCAAGCCCTGCGGCGCCACGACCAGCATCCGCGCGCTATCGCGCGGCTCGGCGGGCCGCAAGGCGATGCGGTCTTCGGGAAGGTCGAAATCGAACAGATCCACGCGCAAGCGAAACAACTCCGGCTCAGGGCGCGGTCATAATGCGCATGGAGAAAAATCTCAAAAGAAAACCCCGCCGAAGCGGGGCTTTCCTTCTATCGTTCCGAAAGGGTCAGCGCGAAGCGTAGACCGGGGCGGCGGCCGGGCCGAGCGCGACCCACACATTCGGGTCTTCCTGACTCTGGCGCTTCACAAGGCGATAGGCGATGCGATCGACCGGCTTCACTTCGTCGGTCAGGTTGTCGAGGATGAATTCGCCAGCGTTGGTCTTGACGGTCAGAATGGCGTGGCCCTCGTTATTCTCGTCGCGGACGACGGTGATCAGCAGGGCCTGGCGGGGATAGCCGCGTTCGATCAGCATCTTGCGCTTCATCAGCGCATAGTCCTCGCAATCGCCCTTGCCGTCCATCGGCAGGTCCCAGCGGTCCACGACGCCCCAGTGATCCATGTCCGAGACCGCTTCGACGGCGTGATTGACGAAGGAATTGACCTGCTCGATTTCGCGGCGGGCGCTGTCCGTCAGGTTCACGTCGGCCGCCTGCATCGCGCCGCCGGCGCATTCGCCTTTGTAGCGCTGGCAGAATTCGATCCAGCCGAAGGGAATGCTGGTTTCGCCGCCGACCGAGGCATAGGCGACGTCGCCCCGTTGGAAAGCCTGGGCCGGAGCGCCCGGGAAGGCGGCGGTGGCGAGAGCGAAGGCGAGAGCGAGAAAACGAGAGAAGCGCATGTCATTACCCTTTGATGAGGCAATAATGACCGGCTCGCTTTGTTGTGATCATAAGTAAAATCGCCGCATTTTAGACAAATGCGTTCATTTTTTCTCCGAATAATGGTAAGTATAATTTGTCATGGCGAAATTCGCTCAAATTGTCTGCATTCCGGCGTAAGCCCTGATTCGCCTGAGCCTCGGCCCGAGCCAGAGCCAAGCGTCATCCTTTACGCTTTACTGACACGGATCCAGAAATTAACATTCGCGGGCCGAAGAGAGTTAATTCGGGGCTTGAAACCGCGAAAACCGGCCACATTTTCCGGCGGTCGCAGACAGCGCGCGAGGACGGCGCTCATGGAACCGGATATCGACACGACGAAGATGAACGCCGCCGATCACGCCGCGCTGATGGCGGCTGTGCAGCGGCTGGAGCATATCGGCCCGGCGTTGCGGATCGCCAACGCGGTGGGCCGCAAGGTCAATTTCCTGAAGACCCTCGCCCCGGAAAAGGCCGCGAAAATCGTCGACGGCGCGACCATGGCGGCGATGAAGATCGCCCTGCGCGCGGCTCTCGCCAGCCTTTACGGCAAGCCCGTGCGCGACCGCGACCGCGCCCACAAACTGCTCGCCGCCGCTTCGGGCGCGGCGGGCGGCGCGCTCGGTCTCGCCAGCCTGCCCTTCGAACTGCCGGTGACGACCACGGTCATGCTGCGCTCGATCGCCGACATCGCCCGCGCCGAGGGCGAGGACCTCACCGACCCGGAATCCGCCATGGCCTGTCTCGAAGTTTTCGCGCTCGACGGCCGCGAACCAACGGACAACATTTCGGAATCAGGCTATTTCGCCGTTCGCGGCCTGCTCGCGCGCTCGATTTCCGAGGCCGCGCGCTATATAGCCAGCCGCGGCGTGGTCGATGAGACGGCGCCGGCTCTGGTCAAGCTGCTGGCGCAGATCGGCGCGCGCTTCGGTTTTGTCGTCAGCCAGAAATTCCTCGCCCAGGCGACGCCAGCGCTCGGCGCGGTCGGCGGCGCGGCGATCAATCTCGCCTTCATCGACCATTTCCAGTCGCTCGCCAAAGGCCATTTCACGGTGCGCCGACTCGAACGCAAATATGGCCCAGTCCATGTGCGCTCGGAATATGAACGCATCGCCGCCGCGCGGGAGCCCGACGAAATCCAACCGCCGGCGGCATAATCCTCTCGTATCTCGTAGATCGCGAAAATTCGCGATCTACGAATCCCTCGCACGAGCTCGGCGTCACGTTCGCTCCTAGCGGTCCTCGCGCGCGAGGACCGCGCTCAATTCGCCTTTAACGCGTCGAAGGTCGCCGCCATATCCTGCGCGACGGCGGCGTCCTCGCGCAGGTCCGCGAAGACCGGCTCGCCGCGCAGCCAGCGCGCTTCGCAATCCTCGTCGCGTAGGGCGCGGTCGAGCCCGGCCAGGAATTCGCACGGGCTCCAGTCGAGCCCCGCGTCGCGCAGCGAGGCCTGCAAGGCGCTCTGGACCAGCGAACGCACGGCGCGATGCGCGCCGGAAAGCAGGGCCTCCGCGTCCTCGCCGGCGGCGGCCGCGCGGCAGGCGTCGCGGTCAAAGGAGACATGGCCCCGGCACGCCAGCGTGCGCACGGAATAAATCGCGCAGGCGCCGCCGATGATGAAAGGGCACATCAGGCAGGAGGCGAAGCGCTCCTGCTGACTTTTCCCCGCCGTCTGGGCATGAGCCTCCGAGAGCTTCGCGCAAAGGTCGACGCCGTGGCGCGCGAAGGCCGAAGCGGTGAGGCGCAGGAAGCGGGCGGCTAGGAAGATTTCCGGCGCGGTCGCCGAAACATGCAGGCAGCAGCAATCGTCGCAACCGCGCGCGCAGGCGGGGTCGGGCTGGCCTTCGCTCTGGATTTCAGCGTTGCGGTCAAAGGTCTGGAAGGCCTGCGCGGTCAGCGCGTCCACGAGGCGCGGATCGCCCCTCCCCGCCGCGAGAATCTCGTCGAAGCTTGCGCGCAACGCTTTGAAAAACGCCTGCGCGCCGTCGTCCCCCGCTTCCGTCACGCCGCGGTCTCTTTCTCGGGCAGTTTCGGCGGGAACAGGCCCGCCTGGAAACACACGCTCATGTGCTCGACCCGGGCGATCGCCAAGCGCGCCGCCGCCGGCTTCAGATTGGCCTCGGCGTTCTTGCGGAACAAGGCCACCCAGCGATCGAAGAATTCGGGTTTCAGGTTCATCGAAAGATGCGGCGTGAACGGGCTGCCGGCATAACGCGCCGTGCCGAGCAGCGTCCTCGACCAGAAATTCTGCACGATCTCGAAATGGCTGTCCCAATCGGCGACATGGCGCGCGAAGACCGGCCCGATTAGGGGGTCCTCTATCGCCTCGGTATAAAAGGCGCGAACCATGGCCTTGAGTTCGGCTTCGCTGACGTCGATCGCCTCTGCGCCATGCTCGGCCTCGCCGGCAGGCGGGTTTTTCGCGCGATCCGGCACAAGGGCCGCGATTTCCGGCGCGGCGCGGCCCCTGCGGAAATCCTCGTTGAGCGGCGGGTCATATTTGCCGACGAGGTCGCGCAAGGCGTGGCGGCGCAGGCGCTGGTTTTCGCGCGCAAACCAGAAGCACCCGTCGGCGAGGCCTGCGGCGAGCATCGGCTCCGCCACGCGCAGGCGCGCGGCCTCCGCCGCCATCTCCTGGGCCTCGACGAAGAGAACGGGATAAAGGAAATCGCCGATGCGGCGGGTCAGCACGAAAATGCCGGCGCTGGCCGGCGGATCGCCGGTGACGAAGGCGAAGCCGCCAAATGCGACCTCGGCCGCGTCGGCGCGCGGAAAAAGCGGGACGGCGCGATGCGGCGCCGGCAGGGGCGAATGGTCATGACGGGGCGAATCCACTGCGACTCCTTCGGCGGCTCCTGCGCGACGGCGCGCGATCATTGACCGGCCGGGCAGCATTTCCCGGGCCACGCATTTTCCTCGCTCCACCACCCCGAAAGTAGGAAAAACAGCCGAAACCGCGACAATATGTGATTGGATTACGACACGCCATGTCGGGACGCCGATCCAATTGGCGGTTACCCTGGATCGCGACCAACCGGACTGCGCTCGGCCCGCGCATATTCAGAGCGCCGTGGGGAGAGTCTTACAGCTCATTATCGGTTAATATTATGATTTCCCGTTGCTATTTTACGAAAGCGCAACATCCGGCAGCCTAGGATGAATGACGATGGGGCTCCAGGGGGCCGGCTTCGCTTTCATGCCGAAAGACCCGCCATGCACATGCAGAAGATCGACTCTTTCGAAGCCAGCCCAAAGGAGCGAACCGGCCGGCGTATTGTCGCGCTCGATGGCTTTCGCGGGCTGATGACGCTGTTCGTCATCCTTTCCCATTATTTCGGTGAAATCGCGGGCGGAATTCTGCCGCTGCGGTTCGGTTTCATCGCCGTGGATTCGTTTTTCGTTCTCTCGGGCCTGCTTGTGGGGCGGCTCATTCTGGACAAGGGCGATGCGGAGAACTTCTACCAGGTTTTTTACGCCCGCCGGATCCTGCGCACTTTCCCGATCTATTTCCTTTGCGTCGCCCTGGCGATCGCGGCCGAACGCGCGATCGGCCTGCCCGGGAATGACGCGGTTCCGACCTGGAGCTATTTCAGCTTCACGAACAATATCTTCGTCGCCCTGACGCAGAACACCGGCCGCGAATGGCTTGGCCCGACCTGGACGATGGGCGTCGAAGAGCAATTCTACCTTATCGCGCCCGCCCTGATGCTCGCCACGCCGAGACGCTATCTGCTCCATGTGCTGACCGGCATAATCGCCCTGTCCATCGCCAGCCGTTTCGCGATCTTCCTCACGAGCGGCAACAGCCTCGCCGCTCTGACGCTCCTGCCCACACGCGCGGACAATCTCGCAATCGGCCTCGCCTGCGCCCTGCTCCTCAAGACCGGCATACGATGGGATTCGTTCGCGCTGCGCGCAGCGCCGATTGTCCTTCTCATCCTGTTTTTCGTCGTCGACCAGTTTGTCGGCGACAATTTTCCTCTTCTCCTGGGGCATACGCTCGTCTGCGTCGCGGCGGCGCTGTTCCTGATGAGCATGGTCAGAGGCGCTCCTGAGGCCAAGCGCTTCGAGAGCAAGACGCTCGCCTTTTTCGGCGAGACGTCCTACGCCGTTTACCTGACCCATATGCCGATCCTTTGGGTCGCCCATGCGCTGATCCTGCATCATGCGCCTTCGATCGCAACCGGCGCCGGCTTTGCCGTGACCATCGCCTGCCTGCCCCTGACCGTGCTGATCGCGACGGCCCTGACGCGCTTCGTCGAAGCCCCCATCACCAGCATCGGCCAGCGGCTGAAATGGCGCCAGGCCCCTCCCAAGGCCGCCGCGCTCAAAACCGCCCCGGTCGAAGCAGCCGCGATCGCGGCGGTCTGCCTGGAACCCGAGGCGTCTCGCTGATACGGCTTCCGCCGGGCGGCGTTTCCGGTTCATTCCGAGGCGGATCATTAGCTCGTTGGCGGACACAGGCCCCGTCGCGTGGCCAGCAAGCCCCATGGGGCTGCCCAATCCCGCCCGCGACAAGTGTCGCTCAAGCCTCAGCATTCCTATTGAACTATCGGGGCTGCAACCCCACATAGGCATCAACCAAGGCTGCGCCGAACAGGCGAAGCCGACGAGGCGCCCGCCACGGATGTACTGGCGGGCGTTTTTGTTTTCAAAAGCGGTTGAATTCGTCCCCGCGCGGTGAAAAGCGATTCCGATGCGGACGGGTCGCGACAATCGGAGACCGACGCAACACGGACCCAGCCGAGCCCGTGCGAACCGCCGAACTCAGTTTACGCTGCGCCGCCCTGCCCTGCCGTCTCGATTTTGAGGAGAATGGAGGCCTCGGAGGGAATCGAACCCCCGTACAAGGATTTGCAGTCCTCTGCGTAGCCACTCCGCCACGAGGCCTCATCAGCGGCGACTTCCGTCCGGACCGCTGCGAGGGCTATAGCAGCAGGACGGCGCCGCCCGCAAGCGTCTCGGGAACTTTCCTCAGCTTGTCGTGAAAAGTTCGTTTTCGGGCTTTTCAATCGGATTCTTCACTGCTATACGCCCCCCATCGCAAGCGCGATCCCTGATAGCTCAGCCGGTAGAGCAAGCGACTGTTAATCGCTGGGTCGCAGGTTCGAGTCCTGCTCAGGGAGCCACCCTCTTCCCCTTCAAAGTCTTGGCCATTATGCCTTTCCGGCGCGGCGCCCGAGTTGGCGAAGGCCGGTTGGCGCTGAATTTGCGAAGAAGGCGCGAGCTGGATCGTCCGGGGAGAGCATGACCTACACCAATCTTTTCGGCGCCCCGCCGCCGGAACTCGCGGAAATCGCGCCCGACGCCCGCCAGTTCTCGCCGCTTTCCCCCGACGGCGAGGATCTCGCGGCCCAGCCCGCCGGCGCGCTGGACAATCTTGCCATGCTCGCGCCGCCCGGCGCCATCGAGCGCCGGCGCGCCCTTGCGCTCGCTCTGCGCGCCCTCGCTCCGGGCGCGCCCTTCATCGTTATGGCGCCCAAGGACAAGGGCGGCGGCCGGCTCGCCCGGGAACTCGAAGAACTGGGCTGCGCGAGCGTGCAGAGCGCCAAGCGCCATCACCGAATCTGTTCAGCCCCGGCAGCGGGCGACGCGGCGGCGATCGAGGCCGCCATTCACGCCGGGGCGCCGCGATTCTCCGAATCGCTCGGCCTGTGGACCCAGCCGGGTGTCTTTTCCTGGGATCGAATCGACCCCGGCTCGGCGCTCCTGATGCGCCACATGCCCGATTTTTCGGGTCGCGGCGCTGATTTCGGCTGCGGAATCGGCCTGATCGCCCACAAGATTCTCGCCTCGGTCAAGGTCAAGTCGCTGCTCATGGTCGATATCGACCGCCGCGCCATCGAGCTTTGCGCCCGCAATGTCGACGATCCGCGCGTGGCGATTCTCTGGGCCGACGTGCGCGCGCTCAATGTCGGCCCCTTCGATTTCATCGCCATGAACCCACCCTTCCACGAGGCCGGCCGGGAAACCAAGGAACTCGGCCGCGGCTTCATCGCGAGCGCCGCGGCCAATTTGCGGCCGGGCGGCCAATGCTGGCTGGTCGCCAACCGCCACCTGCCCTATGAGGCCGCGCTGGAGCAAAAATTCCGCTCGGTCGCGCCGATCGCGGCGGAAGGCGGCTACAAGGTGATCGAGGCGATCAAGTGAGCGGCAAGACGATTCGGCTCGATCGGCTGCTCGCCAATCTCGGCTATGGCTCGCGGCGGGAAATCGCGATTCTGGCGCGGACGGGCCGGATTCGCCTCGACGGCGCGCGCGTCCGCGACGTCGAACAAAGAATCGCCGCCGATCCTGCGCTCGAAACGCGCCTCGCCATCGACGACGAACCGCTCGATCCCCTGCCCGGCATGATCTTGATGATGAACAAGCCGCTCGGCGTCACCTGTTCCCACAAGGAGGCCGGCCCACTGGTCTTTTCCCTCCTGCCCGACCGCTGGCGGCGGCGCGATCCGGCGATTTCGACAGTCGGGCGGCTCGACAAGGACACGTCGGGCCTGCTGCTGCTGACCGACGACGGGGCCTTGCTCCACAAGATCATCTCGCCGCGCCATCAGACCCCCAAGACCTATCGCGCCACGCTCGACCGCCCGCTGCGGGGCGATGAGGCGGCGATCTTCGCCGCCGGCGACCTGATGCTGGACGGCGAGGACAAGCCGCTGCTGCCGGCGAAATTGGAAGTCTTGAGCGAGCGCGAGGCGCTGCTGACAATCAGCGAAGGCCGCTACCATCAGGTGCGCCGCATGTTCGCGGCGGCCGGCAATCATGTGACCGCGCTGCATCGCGTCTCGATCGGCGCGCTGACCCTGCCCGACGATCTGGCGGAGGGCGAATTTGTTGTGCTCGGCCCGGCGGAGATCGCCCGGATTTTTGTCCCGCAGACTGGTTAGGTAACTGAAATATAGTCACGTATCTATATCTGGCGCCGTAACCAACAATCATTACGTAATCATATTTTCCTGCCCGGTCCAGTGAACCTCGCTGGAATTTGCGCGTAAAAAAGGACCATCAAATACGCCGCGTGATTCCCCGCCCCATGCCGCAACCCACCGCCCTTGTCTGGTTCCGCAACGATCTTCGCGTCTCCGACCACCCGGCCTTGGCGGCGGCGGCTGCGAGCGGCCTGCCGGTGCTCTGCCTGTACATCCTTGACGATGAGAGCCTCGGATTGCGGTCGCTCGGCGGCGCGAGCCGGTGGCGGCTCGACCGCGCTCTGGCGGCGTTGGAGGGCGAACTCGCGCGGCGCGGCGTGACGCTTCATTTCCTCCGCGGGGCCGCCGAAAAGCTTCTGCCCGAAGTCGCGGCGGCGGCGCAGGCAACCCGCCTGTTCTGGAGCCGGCGCTATGGCGGCGGGGAAGTCGCGTCGGACACGCGGTTGAAGCAAGCCCTTCGCGACCGAGGTTGCGAGGTCCATTCCTTCAACGCCTCATTGCTGGCGGAGCCCTGGCAGGTGACGTCGAAATCAGGCGGGAGCTTCAAGGTCTACACGCCCTTCTGGCGCGCCCTGCGCGAGCAGATCGAGCCGCTGCCGCCCCTGCCCGCGCCCGAACGGCTGAACGCCGCCGCCTGGCCCGCCGCCGCGCCGCCCGCGCTCCGCCGCGAGGCGCTGGCCCTCGCGCCAACCCGGCCCAATTGGGCCGCCGGCTTCCCCGACCCCGAAGCGGGCGAAGCCGGCGCGCGGGCGCGGCTCGGCGCCTTTCTCGAAACCCGGCTCAAGACCTATGCCTCGGGCCGCGACCGCCTCGATCGTGACGCGACCTCGCGGCTTTCCGCCCATCTGCGTTTCGGCGAAATTTCCCCGCGCCAGATTTTTGCCGCGACCGCACCCGACGCGGCTGGCGCCGATAAATTCCTCTCCGAACTGGGCTGGCGCGAATTTTCCTACCACCTGCTTTTCCATTTTCCCGATCTCGGCTGGCGCAATTTCAACCCGCGTTTCGACGGCTTTCCCTTTGCCCGCGACGACGCAGCGCTCGAAGCCTGGCGGTGCGGCCGCACCGGCTATCCCTTGGTGGACGCGGCCATGCGCGAATTGTGGACAACCGGCCAAATGCACAACCGCGCGCGCATGATCGTCGCCTCCTTCCTGACCAAACATCTGCTGATCGACTGGCGCGAAGGCGAAAAATGGTTCTGGGACACGCTCGTTGACGCCGACGAGGCCAACAACGCCGCAAGCTGGCAATGGGTCGCCGGCTGCGGCGCCGACGCCGCGCCATATTTCCGCATTTTCAACCCCGTGCTGCAGGGCGAGAAATTCGACCCCGACGGCGCCTATGCCCGCCGCTTCTGCCCTGAACTCGCCCGCCTGCCCGCTTCGCATATCCACAAGCCCTGGACGGCGCCGCCGGCTATGCTCGCAGCGGCGGGCGTCCGGCTCGGCGAGAACTGGCCGCGCCCCATCGTCGATCACGATTTCGCACGGCGCCGCGCGCTCGACGCCTTCGCCGCCCTGACCGCCTGAACCAGCGCGCCTCCGCCGAATTTGTCTCTGGACCGCGGGCCAAACCCGTTCGATAAGCATCGCGGGCAAAAGCGGCGGTCTCCGCCGCCGGTCGCAGGAGGCCAAACGAGATGACAGCAAACGTCACGGCGCTCGAGCAAAGCGATTTCGCCATGCGCAACTGGACCGGAACCGACCCCGGCCCGATCCGGATCGGCTCGCCCGAACATCTGCGCCTCTTCTCCCGGATGCTGATCGAAACGCACAACCCCTACAAGCCGGCGGTCATCGAATGGCCGAAGCTCGAGCCCGAGGCGCTGGTGAGGGTGACTTCGCTGCCGATCTGGGACATCGCCGTCCAGACCGAGGGCCGCGCCTCGATCCGCGTCAAGACTTTTGCGGACTCCGTCACCGATCCGGTCCTGCGCGAGGCGCTGGTGATGGACGCCGGCGAGGAGCAGCGCCACAAGGTCGTGCTGTCCAAGCTCGTCGAAGCCTATGGCATAGAACTCGCGCCCGAGCCGGAATACGCTGCGCCAAAAGACGCGCTCTGGGCCTGGCTGGTGACCGGCTACAGCGAATGCATCGACTCGTTCTTCGCCTTCGGCCTGTTCGAAACCGCGCGCCGCTCCGGCTATTTCCCGGAAGAGCTGGTCGAGACTTTCGAGCCGGTGATCCAGGAGGAAGCCCGCCACATCCTGTTCTTCGTCAATTGGGTGGCCTGGTATCGCCACAACCTGCCGATCTGGAAGCGCCTGTCCTTCCGCCTCACCGAAATCGCGGTCTGGGCTTTTTTGATCTATGAGCGCATCGGCATCGCGCGCGGCCTCGACGAAGGCGGCGAAATGCAGGACGCCAATTTCGCCATGAACGGCGCGAGCGCCGTGGGCGTCGAGCTGTCGCCCGCGCAGTTGATCGACCTCTGCCTCGTCGAGAACGACCGCCGCATGGCGGGCTATGACCAGCGCCTCCTGCGACCGAAGATCACGCCGACGCTTGCCGGTTTCGCGCGCCGGTTCATGAAGTGATAAAGGTGGCGAAGCGAAAAAACAGGCGGCCGTGATGGATTGGTTCAAGGCCTTGACCGGATTCGCGGAGGAAAGCCCGGCGCAGGTCCGCGCCAATCTCTCGATGCAAGGCGACCGGCTCGTCTCCCATGTCAACGGGCGGAGCTTCGGCATCGGGACGCTGGAGCTTCCTTCGCTCGGGGAATTGCGCGCGCGGGCAACGTCCTGCGGCCTCGCGCCGGGCGCCCTGCGCCTGAGCGTCCTGCAAGGCGACGCGCGCCGCCTGCATGGCGACGAGGCCTATCGCGGCGCGCTGTTCCAGGTCGCCTCGCAATTCAACATGCTGGAAATGGTCGGGCCGAGCGTGACGCCGGAACAGGGCGTCGCCCGCTATCAAGATGACCCAACCCAAGGTCCCGCCTGCGCCATCGCCGCCGGCGCGGCGACGATCTATCGCAATTATTTCGTTCCCATGGGCGATCAGCTCGGCCAGACCGCCACGCGGCAACTCGACGGCCTCGCCGATGTCGGGGCGATGCTGGGCGCAGCCCTCAGGCGGCCCGTTTCCGAGCTGTGGCGGATGGAGAACGGCTACGCCCGCTGCAACGCCGCCGGCCTCAAGGCCATTTCCAGCCATCTCGACAACGCGGGCGAAGACGAGATCGACGCCTTGCGCGCGGCCCTGCGCATTGGCCTGCACAGCGATGTCGAGGTGACCGACCCCGCGCGCGACCCGCCGATTGTGGTGTCGCAGGCTTTCTGCTCCGCCCTGCCCGTCGCCTACAACCCCGACGTCGCGCGGCCCGGCTGGGCGCCTTTCGCCAGCCTCGTGCTGGAGGCGGCCTATGAGGCGACGCTCTGGGCCGGCGCCCTGAACGCAAGCCGGGGCGGCTCGGACAAGGTGCTGCTGACCCTTGTCGGCGGCGGCGCCTTCGGCAATGAGGATGAATGGATCTTTCCCGCCATCCGCCGCGCGCTCGACCTCGCGTCACACCTGCCGCTCGACGTGCGAATCGTCAGCTACGGCCCGCCCACGACCCGGCTGCGCGCCTTTATCGACGACTTTTCGCGCGGCTCATGAGACGCCGCTTTCCCCGCCCAGCGAAATTGGCATAGGCTTTGTAACGCAAAGGCAAAGCCTTCCCCTTCCCCGATGGCGAGCCGTTGGAATTCAACAGGTTAACGCGCCGTCCCAGTCAGGTCTTGTCATGAAAGTCACGGAATCGGTTCTCGACGCCATCGGCTCCACGCCGCTCATCAAATTGCGCGCCGCCTCGGAAGCTACCGGCTGCGCGATCTACGGCAAGGCGGAATTCATGAATCCGGGCGGCTCGGTGAAGGATCGCGCCGCGCTCGCCATCATCCGCGACGCCATGGCCAGCGGCGCGCTCAAGCCGGGCGGGACCATCGTCGAGGGCACCGCCGGCAATACCGGCATCGGCCTCGCGCTGGTCGCCAATGCGCTCGGCTTCCGCACCATCATCGTCATTCCGGACACCCAGTCCGAGGAAAAGAAAAGCATGCTGCGCCTGCAGGGCGCCGAGCTGATCGAAGTGCCCGCCGTGCCCTATTCCAACCCCAACAATTACGTGAAGGTTTCGGGGCGGCTCGCGGCGGAGCTGGCGGAAAAGAATCCGGGCGGCGCGATCTGGGCCAACCAGTTCGACAATGTCGCCAACCGGCGCGGCCACGAGGAAACCACCGGCCCCGAAATCTACGATCAGCTCGATGGCAGGCTCGACGGCTTCATCTGCGCCGTCGGCACGGGCGGCACGCTCGCCGGCGTCGGCATGGCGCTGAAAGCCCGCAACCGGAACATCAAGATCGGCCTCGCCGACCCGATGGGCGCGGCGCTTTTTTCTTATTACACGACTGGCGAACTCAAATCCTCCGGCTCCTCGATCACCGAAGGCATCGGCCAGGGCCGCATCACCGCCAATCTGGTCGATGCGCCGATTGACGTCGCCTATCAGATTCCCGATGAGGAAATGCTGCCGATCCT